>PLZH01000148.1:495-12670 GCA_003152055.1 Burkholderiales bacterium | reverse complement strand
CGACCCTCTCCAGACATTCGATGCCATGAATTGGTCGGTGCAAAGCAGCCGATCGCGGGATTCGCGCCGCCCGGTGAATGAATTCTAGCGGCGACATCACCAGGTGCGCGGTGCCGCTGCGCCACCGGGTCTTCAGCTTCAGCACCACGCATCCTGCGGCGTTGCGCCGCACGCGTTCGTAGGCCAGCGCCGGACGGGTGATGTCGCGGCACAGCGCGCGCCGCCACTGCGGTATCGTGCGGGCTCCCGATCAGGAGCCCACATGCCTCATGCACCGACCCACAAGGCCGGGCGGCATCGCTTGGCGCTCGCCGCGGCGCTGGCCATCGCCGGCCCGCTGGCGGCGGCGGCACCGGCGAGCGAGCCCGTGGCGTACACCGCAGCCGTCGCCGACGAGCCGGCACCGCGCGACGAATCCTGGCCCGGCACGATCGGCCTGGCCGTCGACGCCTCCGACCTGGACCACCGCGTGCAGCGCGTGGAAGAGGTCTTGTCGGTGGGCCCCGGCCCGCTGACGCTGCTGTACCCACGCTTCCTGCCCGGCACGCACGGTCCGTACGGCGACATTGCCAATCTCGCCGGCCTGCGCATCACCTCCGACGGCGGCCGGCCGGTGGACTGGCGGCGCGACTTGGTCGATCCGTACGCCTTCCATGTCGAGGTGCCCGCGGGCGCGAGCGCGCTGCGACTGCGATTCGAGCATGTCTCGACGCCGCGCGGTGGCCAGGGTCGTACGGAGATGACGTCGGCGATCCTCGGCGTCGAATGGGACGAGGTGGTTCTGTATCCAGCGGGCCGTTACGCGAGCGCGATTCGCGTACAGCCACGGCTGAAGCTGCCGTCCGGCTGGCAGCAGGCCAGCGCGCTGCGCGACGCCCGCGGCGAGGTGGCCATGCCCGGAGCGGACGGTTGGGTGAGCTTCGCCGAGGCCTCGCTGGAGACCTTGGTCGATTCGCCGCTGTTCGCCGCGCGCACGCTCAAGCGCATCCCGATGGACCCGCCGGGCACCGCGCATCCGGTGATGCTGAACCTGGTGGCCGACGAGACGAGCCAGATCGAGCCCAGCGACAAGCAACTCGAGGCGCACCGTGCGCTTGTCGCCCAGGCCGACAAGCTCTACGGCGCGCGTCACTGGCGGCACTACGACTTCCTGCTCGCGGTGTCGGACCACTTCGGCGGCATCGGCTTGGAGCACCACGAGTCGAGCGAGAACGGGGTGCGCGGCAATTACTTCACCAAGGACTGGGCGAAGAACATCGGCCCGCGCACGCTGCTGCCGCACGAGTACACCCACGCCTGGAACGGCAAGTTCCGACGCCCGGCCGACCTGTGGACGCCGCAGTTCAACGTGGCGATGCGCAATTCGCTGCTCTGGGTCTACGAGGGCATGACGCAGTACTGGGGCCATGTGCTGACCGCGCGCAGCGGACTGGCGTCGGTCGAGCAGATGCGCGACAACCTGGCCAACACCGTGGCCTACCTGGACCATCGCCCCGGCCGCGTCTGGCGCAACCTCCAGGACACGACGAACGAAGCCACGATGGCCGCGCAGCACGGCCACGCGTGGCGCAACTGGCAACGTGGCGCCGACTACTACGACGAGGCGACGCTGATCTGGCTCGACGCCGATACGTTGATTCGCGAGAAGAGTGGCAGCGCCAGGTCGCTCGACGACTTCGCACGCGCCTTCTTCGGTATCGCCAGCGCGTTCCAGGCCGACGGCTCGCCGAAGCCGGTGACCTATGCCTTCGACGACGTGGTGGAGACGCTCAATGCCGTGCAGCCGTACGACTGGGCGCGCTTCCTGCATGAGCGGCTGGACACGCACAGGCCCGGCGCGCCGCTGGACGGCCTGGCGCGGTCGGGCTGGACGCTCGCCTGGACCGACAAGGAAACTGAGTTCGCGAAGAACGCCGAGGGCTGGGGCGGGGCGGACGGACATGAGCGGCCGGCCGACTTCGCGTATTCGTTGGGCCTGTTGGTCTTCGGCGACGGCAAGATCGATACCGTACTGTGGGACAGCCCGGCGTTCAAGGCTGGCCTCGCCGCCGGCGAAACGGTGATCGCCGTGAATATGGAGGCCTATAAGGACGAGAAGCTCGCCGCCGCCGTGACCGCCAACAAGGACGGCCACGCACCGGTCCAGATCCTGGTACGCGACGACGACCGCTTCAGGACGGTGACGATCGACTGGAGCGGCGGCCTGCGCTACCCGACGCTGGAGCGCATCGACGGCACGCCCGATCGACTAAGCGCGATCTACGCGCCTAAATAGACCTGCCCGGCTCGCCGGGCCGGGCGGATTCCGGGTCGGTCGTCCCGACCGACCACTGGCAGCTCATCTATAGCTACGACAGCTTTCGGGCAGCCTGTTCGAGCCAGCGGTCGGCGCGTGCCGACCCTGAAGCGACACTCACGGGAACGATTCGCCTCCGCGTGTATCCATAAGTCGTCTGCCGTCAGCTCTTTGGCGGCAAACCTCGAACGGCAGGTTCGCGCAAAGGTGATCGGAATCGGGAGAGCCAGCACTCGACCCTAAAGTCGCCGAACCGAGCCCGTCGGGGAGGCGAACCGGCCGATCGAGAATTTCTCAAGCGCCGAGTCGCTCGCCCCTCGCGTCACCAGGTCGGCGATGACGTGGCCGACGACCGGCGCCAGCTCGAAGCCATGCGCGGAAAAACCGAACTGGTGAAACAGACGCGGCGCGCGTAGGCTCGGCCCGATCACCGGGATGTCGTCGGGCATGCGCGCCTCGATGCCGGCCCAGCCCCGGTTGACCACTGCGCCGCGCATCACCGGGAACAGGTCGCGCACCATGCGGGCCGATGCGCCGAGCTCCTGAAAGTCGAGCTCTGTGGTCTCCGCATCCCGATCGGTACGCGCGCGCCGGCCTCCACCGATCAGTACCGTGCCCTCGGTCGTCTGCTTGAACGACAGCGGGCGCCCGGTGCCGATCACGACGGGACTGAGAAAACGCGGCATGCGCAGTGTCACCATCATCATCGGCGCGATGGCTTCGAGCGGCACGGGCTCGCCCACTTGCGCGCAGATCCTGTCCGCCCAGGCACCTGCGCAGTTGACGACGCTGCCGGCACTTATCTTCCCCGCGCTCGTCTCGAGGCGCCAGTCCTGGCCTTGCTGCGCCACCGCGAGCACGCGCGTGCCTTCGACGAAGCGCTGGCCGAGTGCCTCCGCCTTGCGTCGAAAAGCTGCCGTCGTGCGGTAAGGCAGTGCGGCGCCATCGCGTTCCGCGATCAGCCCGCCGAGGCAGTAGCGGGCGAGCGCGGGGATGCGCTCGAACAGCTCGGGCGGATCGATCCAGCGTTCGTGCGTGTATCCGAGGCTCTGCAGCCGGGCTTCTCGGGTGCGCAAGGTGGTCATGTCCTCCTCGGTCTCGGCGACGCGCACCTGGCCATGCGTTTCAAAGCCGCAATCGTCGTCGACCAGATCTTCGATGCGATGCCACATCTCGAGCGACTCGAGTGCCAGAGGGATCTCGGCTTCGTCGCGGGCAAGCGTTCGCACGCCGCCGGCATTCACGCCCGACGCGTGGCGGCCGACGTGGTTCTTTTCGATGACGATGGCGGTCGCACCGGCACGCGCAAGGTGCAGCGCGGTCGAGCAACCGTGCAATCCACCGCCGATTATCGCCACGTCGGCCGTGAGAACGGTCATTTGGGAAGGCGCACCACCGCCTGTTCCGATGCTTCGGTCTGGGGCAGCGACGCGAGCTCGCCCAGCGTGATCGGCTTGATCGGGAAGCGCAGCCGGTAGTGCCCGATCTCCGCTGGCGTGCTGCCGCGTTCCTTCGCGATCAGCTCGCTGACCGTCAACCCGCAGAAGCGTCCCTGGCAGGGGCCCATGCCACAGCGCAGAAAGCTCTTCATCTGATTCGGCCCGGTGCAGCCGAGTCTCACGCTTTCGAGCACCTGCCGGGCCGTCACTTCCTCGCAGCGACACACGACCGTGTCTCCGACCGGAATGCGGTACTGCGGCGCCGGCCGATACATGACGTCGAGAAACCGTCGACCCCGCAGCCATCGAGCGCGATCGGCCTGCGCCGGTGCGCCGGCGGCGTCGCGCTGCGCCGAGTCGATGCGGCCAATGGCGCAGGCGGCATTCAGTGCTGCGATCCGGCCGTGCGCCTCGGCGGCGCGCGCGCCGGCGATGCCGGCGCCGTCGCCCGCAAGCGTCACACCCGGAACGCTGCTCGCACCCCAGGCATCGACGACCGGCACGAAACAGGCCTGAACCTCGTCCCAGCGCTGCTCGCAGCCGATGGCGTTGGCGAAGTTGATGTTGGGCACCACGCCTTGGTGCAACAGCAGCGATGTGCAGGCGAGTTCAATCGTTTGCCCACCCGCGCGGTAGCGCACGCGCTCGATCCGGTGGTCGCCGATCGCCTCGAGGCTCTCGACGCCACGGACGACACGACCTGCGGCGCGCGCGCGGCGCAGCAGCGCAACGCCTTTCGCAAGGTACGGCGACGTGGCGAAGCCGATGACGTCGCGCCAGGCGGCACGCCAGCGACGGTCACGCGGGGTCGTGTCGAGCACCGCGTCGACGGACACGCCGGCCGCGGCGAATTGTGCGAGCACGAGGGGAAGCAACGGCCCGCTGCCCGCGACGACCGTTCCATCGCCGGGGACCAGGCCGGCGGTCTTCAGCAGGATCTGCGCAGCCCCCACGGTCATGACTCCGGGCAGCGTCCAGCCGGGGATCGGGAACGGGCGCTCCTGCGCGCCGGTGGCGACAATGAGATGCGCCACACGCAACAGATGCGCGACGCCGTCGCGCGAGACGGCGAGTTCGAAGCCGTCACCGATGCGCGTGACCGCCCACACTATCGAGCGCGGCGCATAGTCAGCAGCGCAACCGAGCAGCGCGTCCACAAGGCCCTGCCCGTGCCAGTAATCGTCGCCGAGCAGCTCACGACGCCGCAGCGGTGTGGTCGTCACGCCGCGATAGATCTGGCCTCCGGGCGAAGCCTGTTCGTCGAACAGGATCGTCGCGACGCCGCGTTGCGCCGCGACGACCGCCGCGGCCATGCCGGCCGGTCCGGCACCGATGACGGCGAGTTCATACGACGGCTTCAGCGCATCGACGGCGCTCATCGTGTCGCCTCCACGTCGACCGGCCGGGAGCCTTCCTGGCGCACGATCTGCATCCCCGCCTGGACTTCGATCATGCAGCCCTGCTGATTCGGGCGGCCGTCGATCTCGACCAGACAGTCGAAGCAGATGCCCATCAGGCAATACGGCCCGCGTGCACTGCCACTCACCGGGGTGGTGCGGCAGTCGGCATGACCGGCACCAATCAAGGTCGCGGCCACGCTGTCGCCCGGGCGCGCGAGCGCAGCATTGCCGTCGATCGTCAGCGGCAACGTCGGCGGACCGGCCTCAGACAGCCTTTGAAACATGGAAACGCTCCGTGGAAAACGCTGAAAGTCGGGGCTCCAGCGAACCGGCCAGGATCTGCGGCACCAGATCGAATGCATGTGCGGCGGCCAACGTGACACCGGAGTGGCAGCTCGCGACGAAGGCGCCCGGCGCCGCCTGTGATTGCTCGTAGATCGGGAACCCGTCGGGGCTCATCACGCGCAGCGCCGCCCAGGTGCGCGTGATCCGCACGTCGCGCAGCAGCGGAAAAATGCGCTGCGCCCGATCCGCCATGGTCGCGAGGATCGGCGTGCCGACCGTCGTATCGAAGCCGGCTTCTTCCTGCGAGTCGCCGATCAGCACCGTGCCCTCGTCGGTCTGACGCAGTGCGCCCATCGGGTAGTGCATGAAGCGGCGCGCGCGCTCGAGCGCGATGATCTGGCCGCGCATCGGCCGCACCGGCACCGTCAAGCCGACCTGGTCACCGAGCTTCGCATTTCCCAGCCCGGCGGCCAGCACCACCTGCACGCTGACATGACGCCGGCCGCCGGCATTGATCGCAAAGCCGACGCTCTCCCTGGCAATCCGGTCGACGCCATGGTTCGCCCGGTAGTTGCCGCCGAGCGCGACGAACGCCGCGTGCAGGGCTCGAAAGAGGCGCAGCGCATTGACGTGGCCATCGAGCAGCGTGTGCGTGGCGCCGACCACGGCCGGCCCGATCTGCGGGAAATAGCGCGCGACTCCTGCATGGTCGAGCGTCTCGAACGGATAACCCTCGAAGCCGGGCTGGCCCAGCATGCGGGTCATCGTCGCCACGCGCTGCTCGAGCTCGCGTTCGGACAGGCAGACGTGCAGCCCGCCGGGCTGCTCGAGCGACACGTCGACACCGCTCTCGGCTCGCAACGATTCGGCCAGCGCCGGCCATTGCCGCGCCGAAAGCTGCGTCCAGGCGCCGTACGCCGGCATGCCGAGCCCCTTGCCCTGCACCCACACCAGCCCGAAGTTGCCGCGTGCTGCACGAAAGGCGATGTCACCTTCGTCGAGCATGACGACGCGCTTGCCGAGGCGCACGAGTCCATAGGCGATCGCAGCGCCGACGAGGCCGCCGCCGATCACGGCGACGTCGGATTCCTCGGGGTTCACCGCTGCTGTCCTTTGCCGACGAAGAGGCGCTCGAGCCCGACGAGTCGGTCGAGCAGCAGCATCACGAGGACGGTCGCGGCGATCAGCAGCGCCGACACGGCTGCAACCATCGGATCGATGGTGTCCTGAATCTGCAGGAACATGCGCACCGGCAAGGTCGTGGTGCTCGGATTGCTGACGAACACGCTTACCGTCAGCTCGTCGAAGCTGGTGATGAACGCGAGCAGCCATCCGCTGACGATGCCGGGCAATATCAACGGCAAGGTGACGCGGCGGAAGACCGTGAAGCTCGGCGCTCCGAGCGACACCGCGGCGCGCTCGACGGCCGGGTCGAGCCCGGTGGCCGCGGCCAGTACCAGCCGCAACGCGAACGGGAGGATGACGATCACGTGGGCGGCGGCCAGGCTGGCGAACGTGCCGTTGATGCCGATCTGGCTGAAGTAGCGCAGGAAGGCGACGCCGAGCACGATGTGCGGAATCATCAGCGGCGACAGCAGGAAACCCGAGATCGCGGCGCGCCCGGGAAAACGGTGGCGCGCGATCGCCAGCGCCGCCGGGACCGCCAGCACGGTGGCCACCGCCGACGACACCAGGCCGAGCGCCAGGCTCAACCAGAATGCGTTGATGAAGCGCGGGTTGTCGGCGACCGCCGCGAACCAGCGCAACGAGATGCCGCTGGTCGGCAGCGAGATGTAGCCGAGCGGCGTGAACGCGACCGCACAGACGATCGCCAGCGGCGCGGCGATGAAGGCGATGAAGGCGGCATGGAACGCGAGCGAAAGCCAGCCGTTCCTGATCATGGGCCGCCCTCGTTGAAGACCGCCTTGTAGCGCCGCTCCATCATCCGGTTGGACGCCTGCAGCACGACGATGTTGACAATCAGCAGCAGCACCGCAAGCGAGGCGCCGAGGGGCCAGTTGAGGGTGTTCAGAAACTCGTCGTAGGCGGCGGTCGCAATCACCTTCAGCCTTCTTCCACCGATGATCGCCGGCGTCGCGAACGCGCTGGCGGCGAGGGCGAACACGATGACGCTGCCCGAAAGAATGCCCGGCATCGCCAGCGGCACGATGACCCGGCGTAGAACCGCGGCGCGGCCGGCGCCGAGCGAGACCGCAGCGCGCTCGACCGCCGGATCGATGCGCTGCAACGAAGCCCAGACCGAGATCACGACGAACGGAACCAGCACATGCGTCAGCGCCACGATGACACCGATGTTGGCGTACATGAACTGCACCGGCTCGATGCCGAGCAGCGCGAGCCCTTTGTTGACGAGCCCGGTCGAGCCGAACAGCAGCGCCCAGCCGAGCGTGCGCACCACGACGGAAATCAGCAGCGGCCCGAGCACGATCATCAGGAACAGGCCCTTCCAGGGGTTCGCCATGCGGTTCAGCACGATGGCCTCGAAGGTGCCGAGGATTGCGCACGCCGCCGTGACGACCAGCGCGATCCAGAACGTGCGCCCGAAGATCTCCCAGTAGTAGCCGTCGCCAAACACCTCGGCGTAGTTCTTCAGCGTGAAGCCCGGCTGGATGCCGCCGTAGAACTCGAAGTGCTGGAAGCTGATCAGTACGATCGCGCCCATCGGCACGACCAGGAAGGCAGCGTAGACGAGCAGCGCCGGCGCACTCAGCCAGTAGGGGGCGAGGCGCCGCGACCTCATGGCACCGCGCGCATGTCCTGGGCTCGCCAGCACAGGTGCACCGCCTCGCCTTCATCGGGCCTGAGGCCGCCGTCGTTCTGTCGGATGACAAGGACGCTACCGAGCGGAGTGTCGAGCTGGTAGAGCCAGTGGTTGCCCTGGAACACGCGGCTCTTCACGACAGCGCTGAGGTGGTCCTCGCCGGGCGGCCCGAAGGCGATCTTCTCCGGCCGCACCAGCACGCGGGCCCCCGCTCGGGCGTGCGATGCAAGGCTCTCGGGAACCGCGATCCGCAGCGGACCGATCGCCATGCGCGCATCGTCGACGCCCTCGACTGTGAAGAGATTCGCCTTGCCGAGAAAGTCGCAGACGAAGCCGCTGGCCGGATGCTCGTAGGCCTCGTGCGGCGCCGCGTCCTGTTCGATGCGGCCGGCCTGCATCACGACGATCCGGTCCGACAAGGCGAGGGCCTCGGCCTGATCGTGCGTGACCATCAGCGTCGTGATGCCGGTCGCGCGCTGGATGCGGCGCAACTCGATCTGCATTTCCTCGCGCAGTTTCGCGTCGAGGTTGGAGAGCGGCTCGTCGAGCAGCAGCAGCGCCGGGCGTATCACGAGTGCACGCGCCAGAGCGACGCGCTGCTGCTGACCGCCCGACATCTGCACCGGATAGCGGACCGCCATGCCGACCAACCCAACGAGCGCGAGCACATCGTCGACGCGCTGGCGACTCTCGATACGAGGCACCTTGCGCATGTCGAGCCCGAAGGCGACGTTCTCGGCGACCGTCAGGTGGGGGAAGAGCGCGTAGTTCTGGAACACGACGCCGAGGCCGCGCTTCGCTGCCGGCACGCCCAGCAGGTCACGCCCGTCGAGCCTCACGGCGCCGCCAGTCGGCTCGACGAACCCGGCGATCATTTGCAGGGTCGTCGTCTTGCCGCAGCCGGAGGGACCGAGCAGCGAGACGAACTCGCCCGCCGCGATGGCAAGCGAGACCTGGTCGACCGCCGCGGTATCGGCGTACCGCTTGGTCAGCCGATCAAGGACGAGGTGGGCCAAGGCGCCGCACCTTCACCGTTCGATCTCGCGCGTCCAGCGGTTGTTCCACGCGGTGCGGTTGGCGTTGATCGTGTCCCAGTCGACCGCGATCAGCTTGCCCACCGCCTCGCCGTACGGAAGGCCTCGGGCGACGTCGGCGGAGAGTGTCGTGCTCATGTTGACCGGACCGGCGCCGGCGCCCTTTGCGTGGATGGCCTGGACGTCGGGCAGCAGCAGGAACTGGACGAATTGCTGCGCGAGGGGCGAGGGGTTCGGCTTGGCCGTCGGGCATGCTGAGATGCCGAGTGCCGGCGAGCCTTCTTTCGGCGTCACGAACTCGACGGGAAAGCCCGTTTCCTTGAATACCTTGACCCGGCCGCTGCCCCAGACGCCGATCACCGCCTGGCCACTCTGGAACAGCTCGGTCATCTTTCCGGGCTGCGGCTCGTAGGCCAGCACGTTCGGGCCGACCTCGTCCTTGAACACCTTGAAGCCGGGATCGATGTTCTTCTCGCCGCCGCCGTTCAGGCGCGCGTACATCACGACCGCGTGCAGGCCGTAGCTGTTATTCATCGGCGGAATCACGAGCTTCTTCTTGAACTTCGGATCCTTCAGGTCGTTCCATGAGGTCGGCGCGGGAAGCTTGTTGTCGTCGAAGTACTTCTTGTTGTAGATGAGGCCGGTTGCGACGACGCCGATCGTCACCGACTTGCCGGTCTTCATGTCGGCCACCGGATAGAGCGTCTTGAAGTCGACGCCCTTCAGATCGGTGCAAAGCCCCAGTGCCACGGCCTGGTACATCGGGCCGTCGTCGACGATCGCCACGTCAATCTCCTGATTGGCACGCTGCGCCTGCATCCGCGCAATGTTGTCGGTGGAGTTGCCGGCAACGTACTCGATCTTCGCACCGGTCTTCTTCTCGAATGCGGGGATGATCTCCTTGCGCATCATCTCCTCGTACGAGCCGCCATAGCCGGCTACCGTGAGTTTTTGCTGTGCCGAGGCACCGCCCGCGAGCAGCAGCGTCAACGCGACGGCCGCGAATGCGACCCATGCGTTGCGAATTCCGGAGTTCATTCTTCGATTCTCGGTTGCGTTGGCCTCGGGAAGACGCGCCACATTCGGCTCGTCGGCTTCTTTGTCCGGACAAAGTGTGCGACGATGACAACTGTGTGTCAAGCGAGTTATCGGAGGCGCTTTCGATGAGAGACGACAAGCCCGACGGGCGCACCAGACACGCGGCGCTGGCCAGAGCCCACTCCAGTGCGCCGGCCCGGAGTGCGGGTTCGACCCGAACGCCGCGCTACGAAGCAATCTTCCGGACCCTCGCCGACGACATCGCTGCAGGACGCTACCCGGTCGGCGGCAAGCTGCCGCCCGAGCTCGACCTTTGCTCGATGTTTGACGCCAGCCGTCACACGCTGCGCGAAGCGATCCGCCTCCTCACCGAACAGGGGCTCCTCGCCCGCCGACCAGGGGCCGGCACGGTGGTGCTGAGGCGCAAGCACTCGGGCAGCTTCACGCAGCAGATCTCGGCGCTTCCCGATCTCCTGGCATACGTGAAGAACGCGCGGCTGCAGGTGCTGGAAGCGCGCGACATCCAGGTCGGCCCGGGCGATGTCGAGTTGTTGCGATCAAAGCGCGGCCAGGCCTGGCACCGCCTGGTCGCACTGAAGCATCTGCGCGGCGCCAGGCACCCGGTCGCCTACGTGCTCGCCTACGTGCACCGCGAGCACCCGGCGCTCAGAGGGGTGCTTGACCGCGGCGGCGCTGCCCTGCACGACTTCATCGAAGACAAGATCGGTGAGCGCATCGTGACGGTCGAGCAGGAATTTTCGGCCAAGCCGTTGAAAAGCCAGGAAGCCAAGGCGCTAGGTGTCAAGCCCAACCATGCCGGCTTCGTCATCGTCCGACGCTACCTTTCCGCCAGCGGAGCGACCGTGCTAGTCAGCTCGACGATCTTTCCGTACAAGCTGATGAAGTATTCGATGACCTTGAGCATGGATTGAGCAGGACTCACCCGACGATCCCAGACGCTCGTCCATCGTCGCCGGCATCTTGGGCAAACCCATGCGCAGGATGCTGAACAGCATCGAGGATGGGAAGCGATCGGACGACCGATGCAAAGTGCGATCGCGAGGCTTGCCAGCGCCGACTGCAGGGCGCGGCGGGCACGTAGGGGTTGGCGAGTCTCCGGCTCGCTGCGAGCTTGCGGGCTGTTCGATGTTGCGCGGGACATTGAAATCTCCTTTGCCATGGGAGAAATCTTGATCCCGCGCGGGGCTCGCGCACGCGATGATATTTAGCGAAATTTCATCGCGAACAGTGATCCGTGGGTGTGTTAGTAGTTGCCGATCGATGTGATCGTTCAGGCCGCACTCCGTATGCAGCGCCACCGCGGACGCTTCAGGCAGTTGCTCGTGACAGGCAATTCCTTAGTCGCTCAGCGTCGCCGGCAGTCGTCCGCTGTCGAGCCGGACGTCTGGATTTCAGCGGCCTGATCCGGCACGTCGGCCGGAGCTGACGACCCTTTGCTGACACCCGTGGCTGAAAAATCACTCGACGCTAAGCAGTCGCTCGCGCGGCAGTCTCNNGCCGCGCAGCTTTCCGCCTTCGGGCGACCCGACGAGGTGATCGAGTTGGTGGAGCAGCCGGATCCCGGCGAGCCGGGCCCCGGCGAGGCGATCGTGGATGCCGAACTGTTCCCGATCAATCCCGCCGACGTGCTCAACCTGGAGGGCGGCTACGGCGCCGTGCCTCCCCAGCTGCCTATGACCCCGGGCGCCGAGGGCGTCGGGCGCATCGCCAGGGTGGGCGCTGGCGTGAGCCACGTGAAGGTCGGCGACCGGGTGCTGCTGCCGGGACCTGGAACTTGGCGCGCGCGGGTCAAGGCGCCGGCGAAGGCACTGTTCGCGCTGCCTATGCACGTCGACCCGCGGCAGCTCGCGATGCTGCGCGTTAATCCGCCGACCGCCTAC
>PLZH01000148.1:0-465 GCA_003152055.1 Burkholderiales bacterium | reverse complement strand
CGCGACGCGATCGGTGGCGGCTTGCTACCACTTGCCATAGACGCCGTCGGTGGTGGTGGGACGCAGCGTCTGGCGCGCTGCGTGGACGACGGCGGCACGGTCGTGAACTACGGCGTGCTCAGCGGGGAGGCGTGCGCGGTGGACGGGCGCGAGACCGTCTTTCGCGATGTGAGTCTGCGCGGCTTCTGGCTGCGGCGCTGGTTCATGCAGACACCACCCGAGCGCATCGCGGCGCTGTACCGCGAGCTGGCGGCGAAGCTCGCCGACGGCACGCTCGCGGTGGACGTCGAGGCGGTCTATCCCATCCGCAGGATCAAGGAAGCAGTGGCGCACGCGGCGCGCGGCGGGCGCGCGGGCAAGATCCTGGTGTCTTTCACCGAAGGCTAGTCGCGGGTGACTTGCGCGGCGACGCGGCAGTCAGCCTCCCGCGCGGCATGCCCGCACGTCGGTGTAGCGCCTCGATCA
>PLZH01000278.1 GCA_003152055.1 Burkholderiales bacterium | reverse complement strand
CAACGAGCTACCAGACTGCTCCACCTCGCGACTGAGCTTAAAAGTATAACAGGCTCGCCGTGCCGCAGCCCGGCTCAGAGCCCTGCGCTCTGAAGCGTCTCCAGGAAGCGGGCGCTGTTCTGGAAGCCGACGAGGCGGGCGGCACCGATCTCGCGGCCGCCTCGGTCGAAGAAGATCGTCGCCGGCGGGCCGAACAGATGAAAGCGGCGCAGCAGCCCACGGTCCTGCACCGAGTTCGCCGTCACGTCGGCGCGCAGCAGCAAGGCACCGGAAAGGCGCTGCTGCACGGCGGCGTCGCTGAAGGTGAAGCGCTCCATCTCCTTGCACGAGACGCACCAGTCAGCATAGAAGTCCAGCATCACCGGGCGTCCGGCGTTGCGCACCGCGGCATCCAGTTCCTCCGAGCTTTTCACCGTCGTGAATTGCGGCGCTCCGGGCGCGGCGGCGAGATCGCTCTGCGACGAAAAGCGGGCCAGGGGTTGCAGCGGATCGGTACCCCCGGCTGCGGCGCCGACGATCTCCACCACGCCGACCAGCGCGAACACGGCGCCNNAACGATCGCTGCCGCACCGAGGGCGAGCACACCCCACAGCGCGAGGGCGAGCGGCCGGGCCATGACCGGCTGCACCGTCCACAGCGCGACGCCGAGGAGCAGCACGCCGAACACCATCTTCACCTCGACCATCCAGGCGCCCGCACGGGGCAGCAGCGCGCCGGCCGACGCGCCGACGAGAAGCAGCGGCACGCTCATCCCGGCCGCGAGGGAGAAGAGCGCCGTGCCGCCGAGCCAGACGTTGCGCGTCTGGCTGAGGTAGAACAAGGCACCGGCCAGCGGCGCGGCGACGCAGGGGCTGACGATGAGCGCGGAGACGCCGCCCATGGCGCAGACGCCAGCGACGCGGCCGCCCGGCAGGCGTTGTGCGGCGGCAGTAACGCGACAGGTCAAGGCCTGCGGCAACTGCAGCTCGTAGACACCGAACATCGAGAGCGACAGCGCGACCAGACCGAGCGCGAATGCGCCAAGAACCCACGGGTTCTGCAGCGTCGCTGCGAGGCCTTCGCCAGCGAGCCCGGCTGCGACACCGAAGCCGGTATAGACGATCGCCATGCCGAAGGAATACGAGGCGGCCAGCGCGAAGCCGCGGCCGCGCGAGACGGACGAAGACCCGCTCTGCGCGGCCCCGCCAACCGCAGCGCCGGCGAGTGCGGCGCCGCCGCCATAGCCGCCGTGGCCAACGATGATCGACGAGACGATCGGCAGCATCGGCAGCACGCAAGGCGTGAGCGAGAGCAGGATGCCGGCGAGGAAGAAGACGCCGACGATGGGCCAGAAGGCGCCGCCGCGCAGCACCGATTCGATTGCCCCCGATTCACCCGCTCCGGCGACGGCGGGCGCGGTGGCAAGGCTGGGCGCGGCGGGAGACGCCCCGGGCTCGCCGACGGCCACGGGCATGACGGTCCCCGTACCGCCGAAGCCCGCGAGGCTCACGTTCGCCGCGCTTTGCATCGGCGGATAGCACAGGCCCGCGTCGGCGCAGCCCTGGCTCGTCGTGACGAAGCGGAATTCGGCGGCTGCGCTTTCAACGGGAACCGCGATCTTCACGGTGTCGCGATAGGTCTCGACGTTCTTCTGGAAGGTCTCGTCGAACTTGACCTTGCCGGGGGGAATGGCCGCCATGCCGAGCGTCGCGCCGGAGGCGGCGAAGCGGAACTGGTCGCGATAGAGGTAGTAGCCCGGCGCGATGTCGAAGGTGACCTCGACCGTCTTTGCATCGAGGGGTCGCGCCGAGAACTGGAAGGCCTTTTCCGGCTCGAGAAAGTCGTCTTCGGCGGCGAGCGCAGGGTGCCACGCAGCCTGGCCGACGAGCCCGATCGTGAGGAGCAGGAGCGCGTTCACCGCTCTCGACCGCTGGCCGGAGAAGACGCGGTTCAGGATTCGCGCGAACGATGCGATCGAAGCTTGCATGAGAACTTGGTCGGCGGCGACTCGATCGGCTTACCGAAGGCCGTCGCTAGCCGAAGAACCGACGCCGGGTCAACACCACCGCCAGATAGTAGCCGCAAGCGGCGTACGCCGTCAGCATGAGGAGCGGGCGAAGAGGATCTTCGGGCCACATTCCGAGAACGAGTGGGCGAACGAGGTCGACGGTCGCCTTCAAAGGCAACACTTCTGCAACCACCTGCAACCACGGCGGCATCTGCGCGATCGGAAAATAGACGCCGGAAAGAAAGGTCATCGGCGTGATGACGAGCGTGAAGTAGTAGGTGAAGAAGTCGTAGCCCTTGGCAACCGAGTTGAAGACGAGCCCGATCGACGCGAACGTGACGCCGGCCAAGCCGAGCACCGGCAGCGCCAGGAGCATCGTCGGCGCCCGGCTGATGCCGAGCACGAAGATGACGACAAGGATCGCGGCGCACGAAAAGAGCGCCTTGATCGCGGCCCAGAGCATCTCCGCGAAGACGATGTCGTCGAGCGCGATCGGCGCATTCAGGATCGAATCCCAGGTCTTTTGCACCGCCATGCGCGAGTACGCCGAGTAAAGCGCCTCGAAGGTCGCCGCCAGCGCGGCGCTGACGGCGACGCTGCCCGAAGCGAGGTACTTGATGTAGGGCATGCCGTCGATCTGCCCGATCAGCGAGCCGACGCCGTAGCCGAAGGCGACGAGCGTGATCAGCGGCTCGGCGATGTTGCCGAGGATGCTCGGCCCGGCGAGCTTCTTCCACACCAGGAGGTTCCTCATCACCACCGGCCAGAAGCGGACGGTGACATGCGGNNGCGTCCAGTAAACCGAGTGAGTGCGGGAGCTCATCCATCCTAGGCCTCGTCACGGATCTGCCGACCGGTGAGCTTGAGAAACAAGTCTTCGAGGTTGGCCGGCCGGTGAAGATAGCGCACGCTGTGGTCGTCGGCGAGCGCATCGAGCAGCGGCTTGGCATTGCGCAGGTAGAAGAAGACCGTCTCGCCGCTTGTTTCAACGCGATCGGCGAGCGCCGCATGAACGCTGCCCGCCGCCGCGGCACCTTCGCCGTAGACCTCGACCACGTCGGTTTCCAGGTGCGCGGCGATGAGTCCGCGCGGCGTGCCTTCGGCGATCTTCCTGCCGTGGTCGAGCACCAGCAGCCGGTCGCAGAGTCGCTCGGCCTCGTCCATGAAGTGCGTCGTCAGGAGGATCGCCTTGCCCTGCTGGAGCAGGTTCTGCAATCGCTCCCACATCAGGTGGCGCGCTTGCGGATCGAGGCCCGTCGTCGGCTCGTCGAGGATGAGGAGGTCGGGATCGTTGATGAGGGCGCGGCCGAGCGAGAGGCGCCGCTTCATGCCGCCGGAAAGCTCGCCCGGCCTGACGTTGGCCTTCGACTGCAGAGCCGCGAACTCGAGCAGCTTGGGCACGCGCTCGTCGATCACGGCGCGCGGCAGGCCGAAGTAGGCGCCGTAGACGCGAAGGTTCTCGGCGCACGTGAAATCGGGATCGAGGCTGTCGAACTGGGTGACGACCCCGATCCGCTTCTTCGCCTCGCGCACCTGCGCCGGTAGCGCCAGGCCGAAGGCTTCGATCTCGCCGCCATCGGGCCACGCGAGACCGAGGCAGAGGCGAATCATCGTCGTCTTACCGGCGCCGTTCGGGCCGATCACGCCGAGGCATTCGCCCGGCATGATCTCGAGCGACAGATCATCGACGACCGTCGCGCTACCGAATTTCTTCGTCAGGTGGGCGATGCGCAGCAACGGTGTCGGCACGAGCGCCGCCGGGCCGCCCCAGGGCGCGAGCGCCCCCTCGGGGGGCAACGCCGCGGCGTCAGCCGCAAGCATGGGAGCCCCGGGCCTGCCTCGCGCCGCGATCAGGTGTTGTCGGAGGCGGCTTCGGTTTCGATCGGCGCCGGCCGGTCGACGAGCTCGACAAAGGCCATCGGCGCGTTGTCGCCGATGCGAAAGCCCATCTTCAGGATGCGCGTATAGCCGCCCGGGCGAGCCTTGTAGCGCGGGCCGATCTCGGCGAAGAGCTTGGTGACGATGCTCCGATCGCGCAGGCGATCGAAGGCCAGGCGCCGGTTGGCGAGCGTCGGCTCCTTGGCCAGCGTGATGAGCGGCTCGACGACGCGGCGCAATTCCTTGGCTTTCGGCAAGGTCGTCTTGATTGCCTCGTGCTGGAGCAGCGAGACGCACATATTGCGCAGCATCGCGAGGCGATGCTCCGACGTGCGGTTGAGCTTGCGGAGTCCGTGTCCGTGACGCATGGTGCGGTTCCTTTCCTGTTATGAGCCGCCAGCCGTATCAGGTACTGGCGGATGCACCGAGTTGGCCTTTCGGCAACTCAATCCGATGACGGCGCTTGCGCCGCCTTTTTCGCTTTCGTTAGCGTTTATCGAGTCCCTGCGGCGGCCAGTTCTCGAGGCGCGCGCCGAGCGTCAGCCCGCGCGAAGCCAGCACTTCCTTGATCTCGTTGAGCGACTTGCGGCCGAGGTTCGGCGTCTTCAGCAACTCAGTCTCGGTGCGCTGGATCAGGTCACCGATGTAGTAGATGTTCTCGGCCTTCAGGCAATTCGCCGAACGCACGGTGAGCTCGAGCTCGTCGACCGGACGAAGCAGGATCGGATCGAACTGCGTGCTTCGCGTCGGCTGCGGCTCGAACATCTCGCCGAGCTGGCCTTCGAGCTGCGCGAACACCGCCAGCTGCTCGACCAGGATCTTCGCCGACGAGCGGATCGCTTCTTCCGGCGTGATCGCGCCGTTCGTGGCGATCTCCATCACCAGCTTGTCGAGGTCGGTGCGCTGCTCGACGCGGGCGCTCTCGACCGTGTAGCTGACGCGCGAGACCGGCGAGAACGAGGCGTCGAGGACGATCCGGCCGATCGACTTGGTCGGCTCGTCGCCGTAGCGGCGCAGGTTGCCCGGCACGTAGCTGCGGCCCTTCTCGACCTTGATCTGCATGTCGAGCTTGCCGCCCGAGGACAGGTGCGCGATCTCGTGCTCGGGGTTGATGATCTCGACGTCGTGCGGCGTCTGGATGTCGCCGGCGGTGACCGGGCCTTCGCCTTCCTTGCGCAGGACGAGCGTCACTTCATCGCGGTTGTGCAGCCGGAATACCACGCCCTTGAGGTTCAGCATGATGTGGACGACGTCTTCCTGCACGCCGTCGATCGCGGAGTACTCGTGCAGCACGCCGGCGATCGTCACTTCGGTCGGCGCATAGCCGACCATCGACGACAGCAGGACGCGACGCAGCGCGTTGCCCAGCGTGTGGCCGTAGCCGCGCTCGAAGGGCTCGAGCGTGACCTTGGCCCTGTTGCCGCCGAGCGGCTCGACGTTGATGGCCTTGGGTTTCAGCAGATTCGTTTGCATTGAAGTCCTGTTCCTCTCAATACCCTCGGCTCGTTACACCGATAAGGCTGATGGACTGCGCCGGGCTGGAAAGAAATCTGCTCCGATGCCGGCAAACGGAGCAAAAACAAAGCCGAGAAGCGGCGGCGGCGAAAGCCGCCACCCCGCGGTCCGTCTTGTTTATCGTGAATAGAGTTCGACGATCAGCGCTTCTTTGATGTCGGCGCCGAATTCGTCGCGGTCGGGCGCCTTCTTGAAGATGCCTTCGAGCTTGGCGGAATCGACCTGCACCCAGTTGGCCAGACCTTGGCCTTCGGCAAGCTTCATCGCGTCGGTGATGCGAAGCTGCGCCTTCTGCTTCTCGCGAACGCCGACCGTATCGCCCGCCTTCACCGAATACGAGGCGATGTTGACGACTTCGCCGTTGACGGTGATGGCGCGGTGCGAGACGAGCTGGCGCGCTTCGGCGCGCGTCGAGCCGAAGCCCATCCGGTAGACGACGTTGTCGAGCCGCGATTCGAGCAGCGAGAGCAGGTTCGCGCCGGTGTTGCCCTTCTTGCGCTCGGCCTCCTCGAAGTAGCGGCGGAATTGCCGCTCGAGGATGCCGTACATGCGCTTGACCTTCTGCTTCTCGCGCAGTTGCAGGCCAAAGTCGGACGTGCGGCTGCCCGAGGTGCGGCCGTGCTGGCCGGGCTTGGAATCGAACTTCGCCTTGTCGCCGATCGGCCGCCGCGCGCTCTTGAGAAAGAGGTCGGTCGCTTCACGACGGGAAAGCTTGGCCTTGGGGCCGAGGTAACGTGCCACGTGATGTCCTTGATATCTGCTGACGCGAGCCGGTCAGGGCCTGCGCGAGTCTGGCGAGTGTTGTTCTTGGGCGCTCAGACGGTGGTCTTACGATTGGGAATGGCCTGCGCTCAGATGCGGCGCCGCTTCTGTGGCCGGCAGCCGTTGTGCGGCACCGGCGTCACGTCGGAAATCGAATTGATGCGAATGCCCAGCGAGGCCAGCGCCCGCACCGATGATTCGCGGCCCGGGCCCGGGCCCTTGATGCGAACGTCGAGCGTCTTGATGCCCTGGTCCTGGGCGGCGCGCCCGGCCGTCTCGGCGGCCACCTGGGCGGCGAACGGCGTCGACTTGCGCGAGCCCTTGAAGCCCTGGCCGCCGCTCGACGCCCACGCGAGCGCGGCGCCCTGGCGATCGCAGATCGTGATGATCGTGTTGTTGAACGACGCGTGGACGTGCGCGATGCCATCGGCGACGTTCTTGCGGACCTTCTTGCGCACGCGCTGCGCGGCGGTACTGACGGGAGGCTTGGCCATGCGTGGACTTTCTCTACGAACGTGTCACTGTGTGATTCGAACTGGACGGCTGCACGTCACTTCTTGACGAGCGCGCCGCTCTTGCGCGGGCCCTTGCGGGTGCGCGCGTTGGTCTTGGTGCGCTGACCGCGCACCGGCAGGCCGCGGCGATGGCGAAAGCCGCGATAGCAGCCCAGGTCCATCAGCCGCTTGATGTTGATCGACATCTCGCGGCGCAAATCGCCTTCGATCGCGATACGGCCGAGCTCCTCGCGGATGCGCTCGAGATCGACGTCGCTCAGGTCCTTGACCTTTCGGTCCCAGGGCACGCCGGCCGCGGTGCAGATCTTCTGCGCCGTCGGGCGGCCGATGCCGTAGATCGAGGTCAGGCCGATCTCGGCGTGCTTGTGGGGCGGAATGTTGATGCCGGCAATGCGTGCCATGTTTCTTACCTTTGAATCAGCCTTGACGCTGCTTGTGGCGCGGGTCGGTGCAGATCACGCGCACGACACCCTTGCGCCGGATCACCTTGCAATGACGGCACATCTTCTTGACCGATGCTGCAACTTTCATCTTTTCTCTCCTTCGTCACTTGGCCCGGAACACGATCCGCGCCCGGGTCAGGTCGTACGGCGTCAATTCGACCGTCACCTTGTCGCCGGGCAGGATGCGGATGTAGTGCATGCGCATCTTTCCGGAGATGTGGCCGAGCACGACATGGCCGTTTTCCAGCTTCACACGAAACGTGGCGTTGGGCAGATTCTCGAGAATCTCGCCCTGCATCTGAATGACATCGTCTTTCGCCATGCGTTCCGCTTCCGATCGTCCTTTGCTTTCTCAACCGGCCTTGAAATTGGCCTTCTTCAGCAGCGATTCGTACTGCTGGCTCATCACGTAGCTCTGCACCTGGGCCCAGAAGTCCATCGTCACGACGACGATGATGAGCAGCGACGTGCCGCCGAAATAAAACGGAACGTTGTATTTGAGGACGAGGAACTCCGGCAACAGGCACACCAGCGTGATGTAGATGGCGCCGGCCAGCGTCAGGCGCGACAGGATGCGGTCGATGTGCCGCGCCGTCTGGTCGCCCGGGCGGATGCCGGGAATGAAGGCGCCGCTCTTCTTCAGGTTGTCGGCCGTCTCGCGGCTGTTGAAGACGAGCGCGGTGTAGAAGAAGCAGAAGAAGACGATCGCCGCGGCGTAGAGCATCACGTAGATCGGTTGGCCCGGTGAGAGCATGCCTGCGATGTCCTTCAGCCAGCGCAGGCTGTCGCCGGTGGCGAACCAGCTCACGGCCGTTGTCGGCAGGAGGATGATCGATGAGGCGAAGATCGGCGGGATGACGCCCGACATGTTGAGTTTCAGCGGCAGGTGCGACGACTGGCCGCCGTAGACCTTGTTGCCGACCTGGCGCTTGGCGTAGTTGACGAGGATCTTGCGCTGCCCCCTCTCGACGAAGACGACGGCGAAGGTGACGAGGGCCACAAGCAGCGTGACGAAGAGCGCCGCGACGACCGACATCGAGCCGTTGCTCACCAGCGTCGCGAACTGGCCGAGCGCGTTCGGCAGGCCGGCGGCGATGCCGCCGAAGATCAGGATCGAGATGCCGTTGCCGAGGCCGCGCTCGGTGATCTGCTCGCCGAGCCACATCAGGAACATCGTTCCTGCGACCAGGCTCACGACCGCCGTCATGCGAAAGCCGAAGCCGGGCGAAATGACGAGGCCGGGCGAGCCTTCGAGCGCCAGGGAAATGCCTAGCGACTGAAAGAGCGCCAGGCCGAGCGTGCCGTAGCGCGTGTACTGCGTGATCTTGCGCCGGCCNNCCCGAGAACATGTTGAACAGGCTGAGGATTCCGCCCTGCTGGTTCTGGAACAGAGTCTGCAGCTGGTTCGGATCGATCCCCGGCACGGGGATGTGCGCCCCGAGTCGATAGACCACGAGCGCGCCCAGCAGGAAGAAGAGGCGCCGGCGCAGGTCGCCGAACTTGCCGCTCTTGGCCAGCTGATTCGCGTTCGTTGCCACGATCGTCCTTCTTGACCGACGTTCAGGCGACCGAGCCGCCGGCCGCCTCGATGGCCGTCCTGGCGCCCGCGGTCGCAAGAATGCCGCCGCTGATCGCCACCTTGATGCTCAGCTCGCCGCTCTTGATGACCTTGACGTTCTTCGTCATCTCGCCGATCAGCTTGGCCTGCCTCAGGGTCAGCATGTCGACCTCGGCCGCGCCCAGGCGCTGGAGTTCGCCCAGCGTGACCTCGGCGTTGTACTTGGCCGATTGCGACTTGAAGCCGCGCTTGGGAAGTCGGCGCTGCAGCGGCATCTGGCCGCCTTCGAAGCCGACCTTGTGATAGCCGCCCGAGCGGGACTTCTGGCCCTTGTGGCCGCGGCCGGCGGTCTTGCCGATTCCCGAGCCGATGCCGCGGCCGACGCGGCGGCGCGCCTTCTTGGAGCCTTCGGCGGCCTTGAGCGTATTGAGTTGCATTGCTTTCGTCCTCGGGCGCTAGACAAGCACCTGAACCAGGTACGAGACCTTGTTGATCATTCCGCGCACCGACGGCGTGTCCTCGAGCGTCGAGGTGCTGCCGGTCTTGCGCAGGCCCAGGCCGCGCACGGTGGCGCGATGCGATTCGCGCGTGCCGGCGATGCTTTTCACGAGCTTGACCGTAAGGGTCGCCTTGGCATCGCTCTTCTTGCTGTCGTTCATGGTGTTCTCTGTCGCTTCGCGCCCGCCGCTCAGCCGAGGATCTGTTCGACCGTGAGGCCGCGCTTGGCCGCGATCTCGGCAGGCGTGCTCGAGTTCTTCAGCCCGTTCAGCGTCGCGCGGACGATGTTGTAGGGGTTCGACGAACCGAGGCTCTTGCAGACGATGTCGGTCACGCCCATCACCTCGAAGACGGCCCGCATCGGGCCGCCGGCAATGATGCCGTCGCCCTGCTTGGCCGGCGCCATCAGCACGCGCGAGGCACCGTGCTCGCCGACCACCTTGTGGTAGATCGTGCCGTTCTTCAGCTGCACCTTGATCATGTTGCGACGCGCCGATTCCATGGCCTTCGTCACCGAAACCGGCACTTCCTTGGCCTTGCCCTTGCCCATGCCGACGCGGCCATCGCCGTCGCCGACGACGGTGAGCGCCGCGAAGCTGAGCGTGCGGCCGCCCTTGACGACCTTGGTGACGCGGTTGACCGCGATCATCTTTTCCTTCAGGCCGTCGTCGCTGCCTTCGCTCTGGGCACGCGGTTGAAACTTTGCCATCTTAGAATTCCTGTGCTCGTTAGCCGATCAGAACTGGAGGCCGGCTTCGCGCGCCGCTTCGGCCAGCGCCTTGACGCGGCCGTGGTACGCGAACCCGGCGCGATCGAACGCGACCCTCTCGACGCCGGCTGCTTTCGCCTTCTCGGCGATGCGCTTGCCGACGATCGCCGCCGCGGCGACGTTGCCGCCTTTGCCCGCGACCTTGCTTTGGCCCGCCAGATCCTTGCGTACGTCGGCTTCCGCCGTCGAGGCGCTCGCGAGAACGCGCGTGCCGTCGTCGGAAATCACGTTGGCGTAGATGTGCAGGTTCGTCCGGTGCACCGTGAGCCTCGCGGTGCGCTGCACGGCAATGCGCACGCGAGTCTGCCGGGAGCGGCGAACGCGTTGATCCTTCTTGTTCAACATGTCATCCGCTCCTTACTTCTTCTTCGTTTCCTTGATCGTCACCTTCTCGTCGACGTAGCGGATGCCCTTGCCCTTGTAGGGCTCGGGCGGACGCAACGCACGCACTTCGGCGGCGACCTGGCCGACCGCCTGGCGGTCGAACCCCTTGATCACGATCTCGGTCTGCGACGGGCACTCGACCTTGACGCCGGCCGGCATTTCCTTGGACACCGGGTGCGAAAAGCCAATCTGCAGGTTCAGCTTTCCGCCCTGCGCCGCGGCGCGAAAGCCGACGCCGACCAGCGTCAGCTTCTTCTCGAAGCCCTTCGTGACGCCGCCGACCATGTTGGCGACGAGAGCGCGCATCGTTCCCGACATGGCGTCGGCCTCGGGCGAATCATTGGTCGGCGTGAACGTCAGCTTGTCGTCGTCCTTCTTCACCTCGACGAGCGGATTGACCAGACGCACCAACGTACCGAGCGAACCCTTGACGCTGATCGTCTCGGCGCCGGCCGTCACGTCGACGCCCTTGGGGACGACGATCGGCATCTTTCCTACGCGTGACATTGCGGTCTTCCTCTTACGACACGTAGCAGAGCACTTCGCCGCCGATGCCGGCCTGGCGCGCCTTGCGATCGGTCATCACGCCCTTGGGTGTGGTGACGATGGCCACGCCGAGCCCGTTCATCACGTTCGGGATGTCGTGGCGGCCCTTGTAGACGCGAAGCCCCGGGCGGCTGACGCGCTCGATCTTCTCGATCACCGGGCGACCGGCGTAGTACTTCAGCGCGATCTCGAGCTCGGGCTTGGTGCCCTCGCCGCGAACCGCGAAGTTCTCGATGTAGCCCTCGTCCTTCAGGACCTTGGCGATCGCCACTTTCAGCTTCGACGACGGCAACGACACGCTCGGCTTTTCCACCATCTGCGCATTGCGGATGCGGGTCAGCATATCGGCGATCGGATCACTCATGCTCATGAATCAGACTCCTCGTCGGACCGTGCTTGCGCAGGCCCTTACCAGCTCGCCTTGACGACGCCGGGGATATCGCCCTTGAACGCCAGCTCGCGGATCTTGTTGCGCCCGAGGCCGAACTTGCGGAAGGTTCCGCGCGGACGGCCGGTGATGCCGCAGCGGTTGCGATGCCGCGTCGGATAGGCGTTCCTCGGCAGCTTCTGCAGCTCGAGTCGGGCGGCGTAGCGGTCCTCGACGGACTTCTTCGCGTCGTTGGCGGCGGCCTTCAGCTCGGCGTATTTCTTTGCATACTTGGCGACGAGCCGCTCGCGCTTGAGCTCACGCTGGATCAGGGAAGTCTTTGCCACGTCGGTCCTTCAGGTCTTGAACGGGAACTTGAACGCGGTGAGGAGTGCGCGGCATTCCTCGTCGTTCTTCGCCGTCGTCGTGATCGAGATGTTCAAGCCGCGCAGCGTGTCGATCTTGTCGTACTCGAGCTCGGGGAAAATGATCTGTTCCTTGACGCCGATGTTGTAGTTGCCGCGGCCGTCGAAGGCGCGCGACGAGATGCCGCGGAAATCGCGCACGCGCGGCAGCGCGATCGTCACGAAGCGGTCGAGGAACTCGTACATGCGCACGCCGCGCAGCGTCACCATGCAGCCGATCGGCACGCCGTCGCGGATCTTGAAGCCGGCAATCGCCTTCTTCGACTTGGTGACGACGGGCCTCTGGCCGGCGATCTTCGAGAGATCGCTGACGGCGTGGTCCATCACCTTCTTGTCCGACACCGCCTCGCTCACGCCCATGTTGAGCGTGATCTTGGTGATGCGCGGCGCCTCCATCGCGGTGGTGTAGCCGAACTTGGTGACGAGGTCGGGGACGACCTTCTCGCGATAGAACTGTTGCAGGCGAGCCATGTTCAGCCTCTCAAACCTTGATCTCGTCGCCGCTCGAGCGGAAGACGCGGACACCGCGCTCCTGCGTCTTGCGCGACTTCTGCTCAGCGTCGCTGAGCAGCTTGATGCCGACGCGATCGGCGTTGCCGGTCGCCACGTTGAAGATGGCGACGTTCGACTGGTGGATCGAAAGCGTCTTGTCGATGACGCCGCCGGTCACGCTCTTCATCGGGTTCGGCTTGACGTGCTTCTTCACCACGTTGACGCCTTCGACGATCAGGCGCTCGTCGTCGACGCGCGAAAGCACGGTGCCGCGGCGGCCCTTGTCGCGGCCGGTCAAGACGATGACCTGATCGCCCTTACGAATCTTGTTCATCGCGAATATCCTGCTGGCGACGGGCTCAGAGTACTTCCGGGGCGAGCGACACGATCTTCATGAAGCGCTCGGTGCGCAACTCGCGCGTCACCGGCCCGAAGATGCGGGTGCCGATCGGCTCGAGCTTGGCATTGAGCAGCACGGCGGCATTGCCGTCGAACTTGACGAGCGAGCCGTCCTGACGGCGCACGCCCTTGGCGGTGCGGACGACGACGGCCGAGTAGACCTCGCCCTTCTTCACCCGGCCGCGCGGCGCCGCTTCCTTGATGCTCACCTTGATGACGTCGCCGATTGCGGCGTAGCGGCGCTTCGAGCCGCCAAGCACCTTGATGCACATGACGGATTTCGCGCCTGTGTTGTCGGCGACGTCGAGCCGCGACTGCATTTGAATCATGTTGTCCTCTTTCCCCAACTTGCACCGCGAACCGGACTCGCCGTCCGGCACGTAGTCAGTCTTGGGCCCGCTCGGGGTTTGACTTGCGTCTCGCAAAAGCCCCCGGCCCGAAATCCGGAAATAGAAGGCTATTGGCGAAGCCTGTGATTATCGCCCGGCATTCGCCCCTCTGTCAAACGGCGGCGGCCTCAGCCCTTGAGCTTCTTCGCCTGCTCGACCAGAGTCGCCGCGTCGCTCACCTCGAATTTTCCCGGTGCCTCGATGTTGAGCGCCTTGACGATGCCGTCCTTGACGAGCATCGAGTAGCGCTGCGAGCGCACGCCCATGCCACGCGAAGTCAGATCGAAGGTCAGGCCGGTCGCCTTCGTAAACTCGGCGCTGCCGTCAGCCATCATGCGCACCTTGCCCGCGGTCTTCTGCTCGCGGCCCCAGGCGCCCATGACAAAGGCGTCGTTCACCGAGATGCACCAGATCTCGTCGACACCGACCGCCTTGAGCGCCGCGGCCTGTTCGACGTAGCCCGGCACGTGCTTGGCCGAGCAGGTTGGCGTGAAGGCTCCGGGCAGGCCGAAGACCGCGACTGTCTTGCCGGCCGTCGCCTTCTCGAGGTCGAACGGGTTCGGCCCGACCGAGCAGCCATTGCCCTCGACTTCGATGAATTCCTGCAACGAGCCCGCAGGCAGCTTGTCTCCGACTTTCAGCATGTCTCGTCTCCTCGAAGCGTGATGGGCGCGAAAGATCAGACCTCGGCGCCCTTTTGCACCAGGCGCGTCACGACCCATGACTTGGTCTTCGAGATCGGCCGGCTCTCGGCGATCTCGACAACGTCACCCATCTTGTACTCGTCGTTCTCGTCGTGCGCGTGGTACTTGCTCGTGCGCGCGACGATCTTGCCGTAGAGCTCGTGCTTGGTGCGGCGCTCGATCAACACCGTGATCGTCTTCGAGCGCTTGTCGCTCACGACCTTGCCGATCAGGGTGCGCGTGTTCTTCGCCCGCGGCACCACCGGCTCGTGGCCGGGCGCGGCCGGCTTCTCGTCGGCGGCGGCGGTGATATCGAGGGCCGCCGCCGGCTCGACGTTCGATGTGACGTCCGCGTTCATTGCTTGGCTCCTGTCTTCTTGGCGGCAGCCTTCGGCTCGGGCGCCTTGACGCCGTGCTTGTGCTCGGCCTGGATCGTCTTGGCGCGGGCGATCTCGCGCCGCGTCTTGCCGAGTTGCGAGTGGTTCGTGAGTTGCTGCGTCGCCTTCTGCATGCGCAGGCCGAAGTGGGCTTTCAGCAGATCGCTGACTTCCTTCTCGAGGCCGGCGGAATCCTTGGCGCGGAGTTCGGATGCTTTCATCGGGCTATCCTTGATCGTCTCAGGCGCCGACCTGGCGCATGACGAACGTGGTCTTGAGCGGCAGCTTGGCCGAGGCGAGCTGGAACGCCTCGCGCGCCAGTGCCTCGGGCACGCCATTGATCTCGTAGAGCACCTTGCCCGGCTGGATCTCGGCGACGTAGTACTCGGGGTTGCCCTTGCCGTTGCCCATCCGCACTTCGGCGGGCTTTTGCGAAATCGGCTTGTCCGGGAAAATGCGAATCCAGATACGGCCGCCACGCTTGATGTGGCGCGTCATGGCGCGCCGCGCGGCCTCGATCTGGCGCGCAGTCAGTCGTCCACGACCGATCGCCTTCAGCCCGAATTCGCCGAAGCTGACCTTGGCGCCGACGGTCGCAACACCCTTGTTGCGGCCCTTCTGCTCCTTGCGGTATTTCCTTCTAGCTGGCTGCAGCATTCTTCACTCCCGCGCTCTTGCGCACACGCTTGGGCGCTTCCGGCGCCGGTGCCGGCGCCGCCTGCGGCTCGCCGTTGTGCGGCATCACTTCACCCTTGAACACCCAGACCTTGATGCCGATCACGCCATAGGTGGTTTTGGCCTCGGCAAAGCCGTAGTCGATGTCGGCGCGCAACGTGTGCAACGGCACGCGGCCTTCGCGATACCACTCGGTCCGCGCGATCTCGATGCCGTTGAGCCGTCCCGCGCTCATGATCTTGATGCCTTGCGCGCCCAGGCGCATCGCGTTCTGCATCGCGCGCTTCATCGCGCGCCGGAACATGATCCGTTTTTCGAGCTGCTGCGCGATCGAATCGGCGACCAGCTGCGCGTCGATCTCCGGCTTGCGGATCTCCTCGATGTTGAGGCCGACCTCGGTGCCCATCATCTTGCGCAATTCGGCGCGCAGCGTCTCGATGTCCTCGCCCTTCTTGCCGATGACGACGCCGGGCCGCGCGCTGTGGATCGTGATCCGCGCATTCTTGGCCGGGCGCTCGATCGTGATCTTGCCCACTGAGGCGTGCGCGAGTTTCTTCTTCAGGTAAGCGCGAACCTTGATGTCCTCGTTCAGGATCGTCGGAAAATGCTTGCTGTTCGCGTACCACTTCGAGGCCCAGTCGCGGTTGACGGCAAGGCGGAAGCCGGTCGGATTGATCTTCTGTCCCATGAGCTATCCTTGTTTGCCGTCACCGACGGTGACGTGGATGTGGCAGGTCTGTTTGAGTATCACGTTGCCGCGACCCTTGGCGCGCGCGGTGAAGCGGCGCAGGTTGGTCGCCTTGTCGAGATAGATCGTCTGGACCTTGAGCTCGTCGACGTCGGCGCCGTCGTTGTGCTCGGCGTTGGCAATCGCCGACTCGAGCACCTTCTTGATGATCTTCGCGCCCTTCTTCGGGCTGAAGGCGAGCACGTCGAGCGCCCGATCGACCCGCAGGCCGCGGATCTGGTCGGCGACCAGCCGTCCCTTCTGTGCCGAGAGGCGCACGCCGCGCAGGATCGCTGTGGTTTCCATGTCTGGCTCCTTACTTCTTCGGCGGCGACGTCGGCGCCGCGACCTTTTTGTCAGCCGAATGTCCCTTGAAAGTCCGGGTCAGCGCGAACTCGCCGAGCTTGTGGCCGACCATCGCTTCCGTGATGTACACGGGCACGTGCTTGCGACCGTCGTGAACGGCGATCGTGTGGCCCACCATGTCGGGAAT
>PLZH01000136.1:1899-3638 GCA_003152055.1 Burkholderiales bacterium | reverse complement strand
GGAGGGCAAACCCTTCTTCGGCGGTACCTACTTCCCGAAGCGCGCGCGCTACAACCTGCCGGGCTTCGACGAGTTGCTGCAGCGGATGGCCAACGTCTGGGGCACGCAGCGCGAGCAGGTGATGGCGCAGGGCGATGCACTCGTTCGGCATCTTGCTGACACCTTACCCGCGCGGACTGCAGGCGACGACGCGGATGCCGGCAACGCCGCTGGCGCACTGGCCTCGACTGCGGAGCAGGCCGCAGCGGGCCTGCGCGATGCATCGATGCATTCGTTCGACGCGGTCAACGGCGGATTCGGCGGCGCGCCCAAGTTCCCGCAGGCGTCGACCCTCGACGTGCTGCTGCGCCACGCCGTGATCACCGGCGACAACGCCGCGCGCGACGCGGTGTTGCTGACCCTTCGACGCATGGCCGAGGGCGGCCTTTACGACCACCTGGGGGGCGGCTTCTGCCGCTACAGCACCGACGCCCAGTGGACGATCCCGCACTTCGAGAAGATGCTCTACGACAACGGCCCGCTGCTGCGCCTGTACGCTCAGGCCTGGCAACTCAGCGGCGACGCGCTGTACGCCCAAGTCTGCGCAGGGACGGCGGCGTGGCTGATGCGCGAGATGCAAATGGGCGAAGGTGGCTACTGCTCCAGCCTCGACGCCGACTCCGAGGGCGAAGAGGGGCGCTTCTACGTCTGGCAGCGCGACGAGGTCGCGCAGCATCTCGGCGCGGACGAATTCGCTGCGTTCGCGGCGCACTATGGGCTCGATGCGGCACCGAACTTCGAGGGCCACGCCTGGCACCTGCACGCCAAGGTGCCGTTGGCCGACGTGGCCAGCCGGCTCGGGCGCCCGCCGGTCGAATGCGAAGCGCTGATCGCCAGCGCACGCGCACGCCTGTTCGCGGTGCGTGAGGCGCGCGTGCGGCCGGGCCGCGACGACAAGGTGCTGACCGCATGGAACGCGTTGGCGATCGACGGCATGGCTTTCGCGGCGCGGGTATTCGGCGAGCCGCGTTGGGCAGACTCGGCGCGGCGCGCGATCGACTTCATTCGTGCCGCGATGTGGCGCGACGGCCGCTTGCTGGCCACCGACTCTCGCGCGCAGCTCAATGGCTATCTCGATGACCACGCGTTCTTGCTCGCAGCGCTGCTCGAACTCATGCAAGGCGACATGCTGCGAGCCGCAGACCTGCACTTCGCCTGCGAATTGGCCGAACTCATGCTCGGGCAATTCGAGGACGCGCGCGACGGTGGATTCTTCTTCACCCGCCACGACCATGAAGCACTGGTGCTGCGTCCGAAGTCGGGCCACGATGGCTCGGTCGCTTCGGGCAATGGCGTGGCCGCATTGCAGCTGCAGCGCCTGGGCCACCTGGTCGGCGAACCCCGCTACCTGGAGGCCGCAGGGCGCACGCTGGCACTGTTTGCCGGCGAGGTCCTGCGCGTGCCGCAGGGCTTCGCAACGCTCGTCGCCGCGCTGGCCGACTGCCACTCGCCGCCAGCGTTGGTGCTGCTCACCGGGCCGCCTGCCGCGACCGACACATGGCGCGCCGAACTCGCCGCTCGCTACCTGCCCGGCGTGATCTCGCTGCGACTGCCCGACGACACCGCCGAGCTGCCCGCGATGCTGGCCCGACCGCGCGGCGCGCGCCCGCAGGCCTGGGTCTGTCGCGGGTCGCAGTGCCTGCCGCCCGTCGCCGACATCGAGTCGCTGCTGAAGTCCTTGTCCTGAACCTGGCGTTCAC
>PLZH01000136.1:0-1818 GCA_003152055.1 Burkholderiales bacterium | reverse complement strand
TTCCCAGAACAGCCGTCGATAGAACCAGGCCCCGTGCGTGAATAACGCCTCCTGATACTCGGCGATCATTGCCAGCGAGAAGGCGCCGTCGCCTGCGATGTCCTGGTGGCAGCTGAGCTGCGTCGCAAGCCGCTGCGCGTCGCCGGCCTCGAGCATGCGCAGCGGCAAATCGGCCGGACAGCCCGGCGGCGTCGACCAGTCGAACGTCCGGTGCATCGCGCGCTTCAGCCGGTCCATCTTGGTGGGGTCGCGAGCGAGCAGGTACAGCCCGGGCTCGAGCCCATCGACGCGATGAACGAACAAGCCGAGGTGGATGGTCGGATCCCAGGCCAATGTGTCCCAGGGCATCGGGCGCCGGCTCGCTGTCAGTTCGACGCGCGGCATCAACCGGTCGAGCATCCGGTACAAGCAATCGGCTGCGATCGACGTGCGGCCGTCGCAGGCCTGCAGGCTTCGCCGTTGCAGGATGATCCGTCCGGCCACGGGGCCGTCGGTGCTTGCGCGGTCGTCGCGCTCGACCACCAGCGTTTCGAGCGCGCTGAACCCGTGCGCCTCGCTGGCCGGTTTGCGTGTGGCGACGGCGACTTCGTCGATGACCTCCCAGCGCACCGGGTCGTCGCGGCTGAGCCGGTTGGCGGTGCCATGCCAACGCGCCCGAGCCAATTGGAGCGCGAGGCCCGGATCGAGGTGGTGCGGAATCGTGCGCTGCACGCGGGCCTGCCCGTCCTCGGCGAGGTCGGTCGGCCAGACCGCCAGCACGGCATCCGTTTGCTCGCGCTCGGCGCCGGCGAAATCCTGGGCTCGATTCAGACCGAGCAGGTCGTCGATCGTTTTGTCGGCCAAGCCATGGAGCAGCACTGCGCTCCAGCCCAGGGTCGCGGCGGCGATCCGCAGCGCGCCAATCGCGTGTCCGACGTCATGCTGGCAATAGCGGAAGGCACGTTCGCCGTACTTCCACGCCTCGCGCCAGTGGATCGACGACAGGCCGACCAGAAACGCCTGCGCTGGGAACTCGCCCATCAGCGCCGTGAGCAGCGCAGCGTCGCAGTCCGCTCGCCGTTCGAGCCCGTGCTCGCNNCTCGACGGATTGCAGCGCAGCGCCCAGCGCGTGGCACCGGCTTGCTTCCAGGCGGATATGGCCAGCGAGTACTGCAGCAGGCGCGACAGCGCGCGGATCGTGAGCGGCGCGCTCGGCACCGAACCGCGATGGTAGAGGTCGTCGTAGTACGGCGACCGCGGCGCTTCGTGCGCAGCGAGCAGCGGCAGGCGGACCAGAGGCGCGCCTTCGTAGCGGCGGAACGGGTTCGGCTGGTTCGCCCAATCAAGTTGTCCGGGGCCGTCGGCATAGCGGTTGAACTGATGCTTGGTGCGCTCGTGATAGCGCATTGCCGCCTCGATCTGGTCGGTGTCGTGCATGGCGCTGCTGCCAACGCTGCTGGATCGCGCGCCCCGCATCATGGCATCTCGACCTCGTGCGCCGCCACCGCTGGATACTGGGGGCGAATATCGAAGTTCAGACTGCGATGGGCGATGCGCAGCGCCATTTCGGCTTGCGCGGGATCGAAAGCACGGGCGAGTATAGGCATGCAGATGTCCCTGCCGACGACGAGCTCATCGCGGATCCACTCGGCGTCTGGCGAGCGATCTCCGAGGTGCGGTGGGTGCGGTGGTTGCGGCCCACGTGCCACAAGATTGCCCCTTGCGGCGAGGGTGTCGGTACGAACAACCGCTGCTGGCTGAGACCATCAACGATGAACGCTTGAATTCTGGACGCGCAATGTGAACGTCAGCTCACGGCCATCGCGATCGGCATTGCGA
>PLZH01000070.1 GCA_003152055.1 Burkholderiales bacterium | reverse complement strand
GAAATCGAAAAGGCGCATCCGGATGTCTTCAATGTTCTGCTCCAGGTCATGGACCACGGCACGCTGACCGACAACAACGGGCGCAAGGCCGATTTCCGCAGCGTCATCATCGTGATGACGACTAATGCGGGCGCCGAAACGATGAACAAGGCCTCGATCGGATTCATGAACTCGAAGGAAGCCGGCGACGAGATGGCTGACATCAAGCGTCTCTTCACACCGGAATTCCGCAATCGCCTCGACGCGACTGTAAGCTTCAAGCCGCTCGACGAGGAGATCATCCTGCGCGTCGTCGACAAGTTCCTGCTCGAGCTCGAGAGCCAGCTCACCGAGAAGAAGGTGGAGGTGACCTTCACCGACGCTTTGCGGCAGAACCTGGCGAAGAAGGGCTTCGATCCGCTGATGGGCGCGCGGCCGATGCAGCGCCTCATCCAGGACACGATCCGTCGTGCCCTCGCCGACGAGCTGCTGTTCGGCCGGTTGGTCGACGGTGGCCGCCTGACGATCGACGTCGACGTCGAGGGCAAGCCGGTGCTCGACATCCAGCCCACGAAGAAGAGCGACAAGCCGAAGGCCGAGCCGGCCACGACGGCCTGATCAGGCGCGAGCGGCCGGCGTGTCCGGCCGGCTCGCCGGATCCTGGCGAAAGAAATCCTTCAGCAACGCGTAGAGACGCGGCTGGTCGGCCTCGAGCTCGCCCGGCGCAACGAAGAACCCCTCAGCAGCCACCGCGAAGAATTCCTCGAGTGCCTCGGCGCCATAAGGGTCGAGGAAGGTTTCCTCGTCGCGCTCGACGGCTTCGGCGAAGCGTTCGTATTCGTCGGCCAGCGCGTTCAGCCAGACACCGCGCTCGCTGACCGGATCGATGTCTTCGAGACCCGTAGTGACGCCGCCACGCATGTCGATGACGTGGGCAAATTCGTGGACGACGACGTTGTAGCCGTCGGCCGCCGACAGCCCGGCCTCGTCGACGTCGCGCCAGGCAAGCATCACAGGGCCGCCGCTCATCGCTTCACCGGCAAGCTCCTCGTCGAAGGCGTGGACGACGCCGTCTTCGTCCTCGATTTCGCGCCGGGCGACGACCGCGTCCTCGTGAACGACGATGCCGACGAAGCCGTCGAGCCATTCGAGGCCGAGCTTCAAGGCCGGCAGGCAGGCTTGCACGGCGATGGCGACGGCCATCTCGTCGGAGACTTCGAGGCCGCCCACGCCCGCAAACTCCTTTTCGGCGAGAAAGAGCGTGGTCATCTCGCGCAAGGCGAAGAGGTCGGCTTCGCCCCTGGCCGCGAGGAACGCAAACCGAGCCAGAGTGAGGCGCCAGAGCTCATCGGGAATCGGCCGACGCTCCAGGGTGCGCTTTCGCCGCCAGCGACGCCACCACTTGGTCATGCCCGGCCCGCTGCCGCGCTTCCCGCCGACTCCGGGGCGATGCGTGCGAAGCCCTGCGCATCCCAGCGCAGCACTTCAGCGCGCGACACCCGGCGGGCATCGAGCTCCCAGTCGCTGAGCACGTGGCGAACGATGCCGGGCGCGAGCTCGTGGCTGGCGGGCGCGTGCGTATGGCCGTGGACGAGCGTCGGCGCCTGCGCTGCACGCAGCCAGCCGGCGGCCGCATCGGCATCGACGTCGATCATCGCGCCCAGGCCGGGGGTATGAAGAGTCTCGCTGCGACGGCGTGCGGTACGGCCGATGGCGCGCCGCCAGGAAAGTGGCAGCCTCAGGAATGCACGCTGCAAGCCGGGGCGTCGAACGACCGAGCGATAGCGCTGGTAGGCCGTGTCGTCGAGGCAGAGCGCATCGCCGTGCGAGACGAGCACGTGCGTGCCGAAGGCGCTGACGAGCGTCGGGTCCTGCAGACGGAGCACGCCGCTTGATTCGAGCATCGCATCGCCGACGAGGAAATCGCGGTTGCCGGCCATGAAGGCGACCGTCTTCGTCGTCGCGACTTCGCTCAGCAGTTCGACACAGCGCGCCTCGAAGCCGCGCTCGGCCATGTCGTCACCAACCCAGACCTCGAACAGGTCGCCGAGAATGAAAACGGCGTCGGCTCGCGTGTGGCGCAGGTAAGTGGCGCAGGCCTCGAAGGCACGTGGCGTGTTCTCGGCCAGATGCAGGTCGCTGATGAAATCGATCGCCCGCCAAGCGTCGGGAGCAACATATGTCGGCGTTGCTTCCGGCAATGGCAGCGCCGCCGGCGACTCGTGTGCCGCCACTCGCAAGGCCGCTAGGAGACGACCGTGACGCGCGTGATCGTCACGTCGTCGAGCGGCACGTCGGCGTGGCCAGCGCGGCTGCCGGTGCGCACCTGCTCGATCGCGTCGACCACGTCGTTGCCCTGCACGACCTTGCCGAACACCGCGTAGCCCCAACCCTGCGCCGTCTCCGACTTGAAGTTCAGAAAGTCGTTGTCGGTAGTGTTGATGAAGAACTGCGCCGTGGCCGAGTGCGGCGCCGAGGTGCGCGCCATCGCTACCGTGTAGTGGTCGTTCTTCAGGCCGTTCGAGGCTTCGTTCTGGATCGAGTTGCCGGTAGGCTTTTGCGTCATTCCCGGCTCGAAGCCGCCGCATTGCACCATGAATCCCTTGATGACGCGATGGAACACGGTGCCGTCGTAGTGGCCGTTCTCGACGTTGGTGATGAAGTTCTTGACCGTTTCGGGCGCCTTCTCGTCGTCGAGCTCCAGGCGGATCGTGCCCTTGCTGGTTTCCAGATCGACTAGTTTGGTCACGTCATTTCTCCACGGTTGCTTTTCTGATCACGACGGGCGTCAGAGGCACGTCGCCGGAGCCGGTCGGCACGGCGCGAATCTTGTCGACCACGTCCATGCCTTCCACGACCTTGCCGAAGACGGCGTAGCCATTGCCGTCGCGTGACTGCGCCTGGTTGAGGAAGTCATTGTCCTTGACGTTGATGAAAAACTGCGCCGTCGCCGAATTCGGGTCGTTCGTTCGTGCCATGGCGATCGTGCCGCGCTGGTTCGTGAGCCCGTTCCTGCTTTCGAGGCCGATCGGCGGCCGGGTCGGCTTTTCTCTCAGGTCGGCCGTCATGCCGCCGCCCTGGATCATGAAATTGTTGATGACGCGATGAAAGACCGTGCCGTCGTAGTGGCCCGACTTTACGTACTGAAGGAAGTTGTCGACCGTCTTCGGCGCCTTGGCGGCATCGAGCTCGACGACGATGTCGCCTGCGCTCGTCTCGAATTTCACCTTCTGCGCCAGCGCCGGCGCGGCGAATGCGATCAAGAAGGTGGCGATGAAGGACATCGCGAGTCGGGAGGAAAGGTTTTGCATCGGTTGCTCCTGAGTCAAGGGTTCAATGGGCCGTGCTCGCGGCGCTTGCAGCGACCGGTGCAGTCGCCGCGTTGCCCGGCACCACGATCCGGCGCACGAGGGCGAGCTTGCGCGGCACACTCGTGTTCGAAGGCTCGAGCTTCAAGGCTCGCGCATAGGACTGGCCGGCGAGCATGACGAAGACATCGCCGAGATTTTCATGCGCCGTCGCATAGTTGGGGTTGAGGCGCAACGATTCTTCCAGCTCGGCGCGAGCTTTGCCATAGTCGCCGGTCGCCGCGTACAGCGCCGCGAGATTGTTATGCGGTTCGGGGAGTTCCGGATAGTCCTGTGCCAGCTGCTGTAGCAGCGTCACGGCCTCGGAACGTCGCCCCGTATCGGCGAGCACGACGGCTTTCAGAAAGCGCATCTGCGCGTCCTTCGGCTTGGTCGCGAGGTACTTGTCGGCGCGCTCCAGGGCCGCTTGCGACTGGCCGGCGTGATGCAGCCGCGTGACTTCGCTCAGCTCCTCGGCGAGCGCGGCGAAGGCCGGGCTCGAGGCCGCAAACGAAAGGGCGAGGAAGAGGGCGAGGGAGGCGAAAAGCGATTGGAAATGCATCGAGGGCATGATGCGCTGGTCGCCTCGGCGTCGGTGCCGTGTCGGCGCTGCCGTCGAGCGAAACAGGGCCGCTATACTGATTCAATTGTAGGGCACGCATTCGTTGTGGTGCCCTTCGGCGCGGCGCTCTCGCGCCGCAGCGTCCCATGACACTTCGAATTCACAACACCCTGTCGCGGGCGACCGAGGTCTTCACGCCGATCGAGCCGGGCCACGTCCGCCTATACGTCTGTGGCATCACGGTTTACGACCACAGCCACATGGGGCACGCGCGCTTCATGATGGCCTTCGACGTGGCGCAGCGCTGGATGAAGACGCTCGGCTACCGTGTCACCTACGTACGCAACATCACCGACATCGACGACAAGATCATCAAGCGCTCGCTCGAGCGCGGCATTTCGATCCGCGCCCTGACCGAAGAGATGATCGCGGCCCTGCATGAAGACACCGATGCGCTGGGCATCGAGCGGCCGACGCACGAGCCGCGCGCCACGCAGTACGTGCCGCAGATGCTCGAGATGATTGCCACGCTCGAAAGAAAGGGCTTGGGCTATCGCGCCGCGAGCGGCGACGTGGACTTCGCGGTACGCAAGTTTCCGGGCTACGGCAAGCTCTCGGGCAAGTCGATCAATCAGCTGCGCGCGGGCGAGCGAGTCGCCGTTCTCGACGGCAAGGAAGATCCGCTCGACTTCGTGATGTGGAAGGCGGCCAAGCCGAGCGAGCCCGACGATGCCAAGTGGCCGAGCGAATTCGGCATCGGACGTCCCGGCTGGCACATCGAATGCTCTGCGATGTGCAAAGCGCTGCTCGGCGAGCACTTCGATATTCACGGCGGCGGTCTGGACCTACAGTTTCCGCATCATGAGAACGAGATCGCGCAAAGCGAGGGTGCGAGCGGCGGGCCGTTCGTCAACGTCTGGATGCACAACGGGCTGCTCAATATCGACAACGAGAAGATGTCGAAGTCGCTCGGCAACTTCTTCACGATCCGCGACGTGCTCGAGCGCTACGATGGCGAGACGATCCGCTTCTTCATGCTGCGCACGCATTATCGCAGCCCGTTCAATTTCAGCGACCTGAACCTCGACGATGCGAAAAGCGCCTTGCGCCGCCTTTATACGGCGCTCGACAAGGGCGGCGTGTCGGGCTCGTTCGAAGCGGTCGACTGGAAGGACCCGCGCGCCGCGGCGTTCCGCGAAGCGATGAACGACGACTTCAATACGCCGATCGCCGTCGCCGTGCTCTTCGAGCTTGCGGCCGAGGTGAACCGCGAGGGTCGGTCGGCCGAGGTCGGCCTGCTCAAGGGCTTGGGCGCGACGCTCGGCATCCTGCAGCAGGCGCCGCGCGCTTACCTGCAGGCTGGCGCGAGCGTCGACGAAGCGCGCATCGCACGCCTCATCGACGAGCGCCGCGCCGCCAAGGTGGCCGGCGACTTTCCACGCGCGGACGCAATCCGCCAGGATCTCGCCGGCCAGGGCATCGTCCTCAAGGATTCGGCCCAGGGCACGACCTGGGTCAGGGCCTGAGCTTGGTGACGAGTTCCAAGGCGCAGATCGTGCAGCCCACGGCCGACTTTTGGGAAGATGCGTGCAAGCATCTGGCCAAGCGCGACCGGGTGATGAAAAAGCTCATCCCGCGCGTCGGCGATGGTCGCCTCGAGAGTCGCGGCGACGCGTTCACGACGCTCGCTCGCTCCATCGTCGGTCAGCAGATCTCGGTCAAGGCGGCGCAGGCGGTGTGGGATCGCTTCGTCGCGCTCACCGCCGGCCCTTCGCACCGCCTCGCGCCTGCGGCAGTGCTCGCGCTCGGCGCGCCGCAGATCCGCACCGCGGGCCTCTCGGCGCGCAAGGTCGAGTATCTGTGCGACCTCGCCCAACATTTCGATTCGGGTACCGTCCATGTGGCCGAATGGCAGCAGATGGACGACGAGGCGATCATCGAGGAATTGGTCGCGATCCGCGGTATCGGCCGCTGGACGGCCGAGATGTTCCTCATCTTCCACCTGCTTCGACCCAACGTGCTGCCGCTCGACGACGTCGGCCTCATCAAGGGGATCAGCGTCAATTATTTCAGCGGCGAGCCGGTCTCGCGCGCCGAGGCGCGCGAAGTGGGCGATGCCTGGGCGCCGTACCGGTCGGTTGCGACTTGGTACATTTGGCGCAGCCTCGATCCGATGCCGGTCAGCTACTAGGATGAAACAACCCCCACGCTCACTGCGTTCGATGCCCCCGGTGGGGGGCGTCAGGACGCTTGGGGAGGCCCGGCGCGTGCTGAGATGACGAAGAGACACTTTCTCGATTTCGAGCAACCCGTCGCCGAGCTCGAATCGAAAATCGACGAGCTGCGCTACGTGCAGAACGAATCGGCCGTCGACATTTCGGAGGAGATCGATCGCCTCAGCAAGAAGAGTCTGCTGCTCACGAAAGACATCTATTCGGGCCTGACGCCCTGGCAGGTGACGCAGATCGCGCGCCATCCTCAGCGTCCCTACACCCTGGACTACGTCGCCGAGATCTTCACGGATTTCCAGGAGTTGCACGGCGACCGTGCCTTCGCCGACGACCAGTCGATTATCGGTGGGATGGCGCGCTTCAACGGCCAGTCGTGCATCGTCATCGGCCAGCAGAAAGGGCGCGACACGAAGGAGCGCGCGGCGCGCAACTTCGGCATGTCGCGGCCCGAGGGCTACCGCAAGGCCTTGCGCCTCATGAAGCTGGCCGAGAAGTTCGGCATGCCCGTCTTCACCTTCGTCGATACGCCGGGCGCCTATCCCGGTATCGGCGCCGAGGAGCGCGGCCAGTCGGAAGCGATCGGGCGCAACATCTTCGAGATGGCGCAGCTCGAGGTGCCGATCATCGTCACCATCATCGGCGAAGGCGGATCGGGCGGCGCACTGGCCATCAGCGTCGGCGACCAACTGCTCATGCTGCAGTACTCGATCTATTCGGTGATTTCGCCGGAGGGTTGCGCGTCCATCCTCTGGAAGACGGCCGAGCGTGCCGCCGATGCCGCCGAGCAGCTCGGCATCACGGCGCATCGCCTGAAGGCGCTCGGCCTCGTCGACAAGATCGTCAACGAGCCGGTCGGTGGCGCGCATCGCGATCCGAAGCAGATGGCCGCGTTCCTCAAGCGCGCGCTCAACGACGCCTTCCGCCAGGTGAGCGACCTGCAGGTGCGCGAGCTGATGCAACGCCGCTACGAGCGGCTGCAGTCGTACGGCCGCTTCAGCGACACGACTGAGCGCTGAAGGCGGCGTCGTGGCGGAGCGCGTCGTCGCCGTCGCCTTCAGCGGCGGCCGCGATTCGACGGCGCTGCTTCATGCCACGCTGGCCGTGGCGCAGCCCCTCGGCGTACGCGTTCTCGCGCTGCACGTCCACCACGGCCTCAGTGCACACGCTGACGGCTGGTTGCGAAAAGGCGATGATGTTTGCCGCCGCTGGGCGCGACGCGGCCTGCCGGTGCAATTCGTGGCGCAGGTGCTCGAGCAAGGACCGGCACGCGGCGAGAGCGTCGAGTCCTGGGCGCGGCAGGCGCGCTACCGAGCCCTTCGCCAGATGGCGCTCGATCGCGGCGCTGACCTCGTTCTCCTCGCCCATCACCGGCGCGACCAGGCCGAGACCTTTCTTCTGCAGGCCCTGCGCGGCGGCGGCGTCGCCGCGCTTTCGGCCATGCCTCGAAGCATCCGCCGCGACGGCGTGACCTGGGCACGGCCCTGGCTGAGCGAATCGCGCGAAGCGATCGAAGCCTATGTGCGCCGGCATCGACTGCGGCACATCGACGACGACACGAACGACGATCCGCGCTTCGCGCGCAACCGGCTGCGCGCGAGCGTCTGGCCGGCGCTGCAGCAGGCATTCCCCGATGCCGAAGCTGCGCTTGCGAACGCAGCCCGATGGGCGCAGGAGGCCGCTGCCGGGCTCGACGAGTGGGCGGCCGTCGATCTGCCGGCCGTCGCGACCGAAGACGCGCTCGATATCGCGGCCTGGCGATCGCTGACGCCGGCGCGGCGAAGCAATGCCTTGCGTGCGTGGTTGCGGCAGCGCTTCGGCAAGACCGCGCCGGTCAGCCTCGTCGCACGACTCCAGGACGAGCTGAGCGAGCGAGCATCGATGCGCTGGCCGGCGCCTGCAGGCGAACTACGCAGCTATCGCGGCCGGCTGCGCTACGAGCCGGACGCCCGGCGTCGGCATTCCGCACCGTCCGTGTGGGCTGACCTGAGTCACTCGGGTGTGCATGAATTTGCCGCATGGCGCGGCGGGTTCGTCGTCGAGCCCGTCACGTCGAACGGGCTGGCGGTGACGATGGCGGCGCGACTCCTGTTGCGAGACCGACATGCCGGCGACCGCTTTCAAGCCGGGCCAGGTCGGCCGCCCCGAAGTTTGAAGCTCCAGTACCAGTCCGCAGGCGTGCCGGCGTGGCAGCGCGCCGGACCGATCGTCTGCCACGATGGCGTGCCGGTCTTCGTCCCAGGGCTCGGGATTGACGCGCGAGCCCGGGCCGTCGACGGCGAGCCGCAGGTCCGTTTCGTCTGGCGCTTCGACTGAGCTGCCTTCGCACACCGACGAGCGCCGACCGGCGCCGATAGAATCGCCGGCTCGCCTGTCGACTTTCCAGCGCGCCATCGCCTCGCCGAGGCCTGATCGCGACGCGCATCTTCCATGGCATTGATCGTTCACAAGTACGGCGGAACCTCGATGGGTTCGCCGGAGCGGATTCAGAGCGTCGCGCGTCGCGTCGCCAAGTGGGCTCGCGCCGGCCATCGGATGGTTGTCGTGCCTTCGGCGATGAGCGGCGAGACGAACCGCCTGCTCGCGCTCGCCAGGCAGCTCTCGCCCGAACGCAGCTCGCCCGAGCTGCTGCGCGAGCTCGACATGATCGCTTCGACCGGCGAGCAGGTCTCGGTCGGTCTGCTCGCCATCGCGCTGCATGCCGAGGGCCTGCCCGCGGTGAGCTATGCGGGCTGGCAGGTGCCGATCGAGACCGACATGTCATACACCAAGGCGCGCATCCGGAGCATCGACGACAAGCGCATCCGCGCTGATCTCGCGGCCGGCAAGGTCGTCGTCATCACCGGCTTTCAGGGCGTCGATCCCGACGGGCACATCACGACGCTCGGGCGCGGCGGCTCTGACACCTCGGCCGTCGCAGTCGCCGCGGCGCTGAAGGCCGACGAGTGCCTCATCTACACCGACGTCGACGGCGTCTACACCACCGACCCGCGCATCGTCGCCGACGCGCGGCGCCTGAAAAGCATCAGCTTCGAGGAAATGCTCGAGATGGCGAGCCTCGGCTCCAAGGTGCTGCAGATCCGCTCGGTCGAGTTCGCCGGCAAGTACCGAGTGCCCCTCCGTGTGCTCTCGAGCTTCACGCCGTGGGACATTCCGATCGACGAGGAAGCACGCTCGGGCACGCTCATCACCTTCGAGGAAGACGAAAAAATGGAACAAGCCGTCGTGTCGGGCATCGCCTTCAGCCGCGACGAGGCAAAGATCAGCCTCATGGGCGTGACCGACAAGCCTGGCATCGCCTATCTTATCCTCGGCCCGGTCGCCGAGGCAAACATCGACGTCGACGTTATCATCCAGAACGTCTCGCACGACGGCCGCACCGACTTCTCGTTCACCGTGCAGCGAAGCGACTACGCGCGCACGATGGAGCTGATGAAGACGGCGGTGATTCCGAAGACGGGCGCTGCCGGCCTACTCGGCGACGAGCGCATCTGCAAGGTCTCGATTGTCGGTATCGGCATGCGCTCGCACGTTGGTGTCGCCAGCCGCATGTTCAGCGTCCTCAGCGAAGAACGCATCAACATCCAGATGATCACTACGAGCGAGATCAAGACCAGCGTCGTCATCGACGAGAAATACATGGAGCTCGCCGTACGCGCCCTGCACAAGGCCTTCGATCTCGATCAGGAGCCGGCGAGCGCGGAGACGAGTTGAGCGACGCAGTCGTGGCCGGGCCAGCCGCTAGAATCCGCCTCGACGGAGCTGTGACCGAGTGGCCGAAGGTGCTCCCCTGCTAAGGGAGTATGTGGGCAAAACCTGCATCGAGGGTTCGAATCCCTCCGGCTCCGCCAACCCTTCCGTTTAACCAAGCCCCGCAAGGGGCTTTTTCATAGGTAAAATAGCTGAATCCTCGTCCGCTGACGTCCGCGGAAATCCCGCAAAATCCCAAACTTTTTGGTGGGTAGGTAGGCGGAGTTGGAGGGCAGATGATGCCTCGCAAAGCCACAGAATTGTCGGCGCTGGAGGTTCGACGGCTGGTCAAGCCGGGACGATGGAGCATGGGCGGGGTTGATGGACTTGCGCTCCAGGTCACGGCGACCGGAGCACGAAGCTGGGTTCTTCGCATAACGCCGGAGGGGCGTCGACGCGAGATGGGCCTCGGTAATTTCCCGTCCGTCACCCTGGCCGAGGCCCGGGAAAAAGCGCGGAAACACCGATCGCTTGCGGAAGAGGGTGTAGATCCGATTGCGGCGCGTGAGGCGAACCGAAGTGCCGCGCACGCAGAGCAACAGGCGCAGAAGACTTTTTCCGAGGTCGCTGCCCAATACATCGCCCAGCACGAAAAGTCCTGGAAGAACGTCAAGCATCAGGCCCAGTGGGCCGCAACGCTGCGCACGTACGCGGAGCCCTCGATCGGCAAGCTTTTGGTTCGCGATATCCGGCCCGCCCACGTGATTGGAGTCCTGGAGCCGATCTGGACAACCAAGACCGAGACCGCGACGCGTGTTCGATCGCGGATCGAGCTTGTGCTCGACTACGCGGCGGCAAGGGGCTTTCGAGAAGGACTGAACCCGGCGCGCTGGAAGGGAAATCTCGATGCCGCTCTACCCAATGCCGCCAAAGTGGCGCCGGTGCGTCACCACGCGGCCGTCGATGTGAAAGGAGCCCCCTCGTTCATGAAGCGCCTGCGGTCGCAGGAGGGCATTGGGGCCCGCGCGCTCGAGTTTGCGGTTCTGACGGCGGCTCGATCGGGTGAAGTTCGCGGCGCCACTTGGTCGGAGATCGACTTGCCGGCCGCGCTTTGGACGATCCCGGTGGCCCGAATGAAGTCGGGCCGAGCGCATCGCGTGCCCCTCTCCAAGCCCGCGATCAAGCTGCTTGAGTCCTTATCCGAGGATCAGCTGCCGGAGGACTACCTGTTCCCGGGAATGCGCGGGCCGCTTTCCGACATGAGCCTGACAGCAGTACTGCGCCGAATGATCGTCGCCGCGACCGCGCACGGCTTTCGCAGCACCTTTCGCGATTGGGTGTCGGAGTACACGGAGCACTCAGGAGAGGTCGCGGAGATGGCTTTGTCGCACGCGATCGGAGACAAGGTCGAGGCGGCCTATCGACGCGGCGACTTGCTGGAAAAGCGGGTCGCGCTCATGGCCGACTGGGCGTCGTTCCTGGCGGGTTCGCGGCAGGGGGCTCGAAAGAGCGCCTAGCCTTCTTGCTTTCTTATATCCAAACGGATATAATGCGAAAGCAGTTTTCTGGGTGACTCTCTGAAACGCCTGCGTGAGTTTCCAGAAGATGCGCGCCAGGACGCGGGGTACCAACTCGACAAGCTGCAGCGCGGATTGCAGCCGGACGACTTCAAGCCGATGCCTTTGATCGGCAAGCGAGTGGAAGAGATCCGCGTGTGGGAGGACTCGGGCACGTTCCGGGTGATCTACACGGCGCGTATGCAAGAGATGGTGGTCGTTCTGCACGCGTTCCAGAAAGAAGACACAGGCGACGAGTAGGCAAGACATCGAGCTGGCGAGACGCCGATGGGCGCAGCTGGTCAAGGAGCAGTAGATGGCATCGTCGAACGCCAAGGCCGCGAAGAAATCGATCGACACCTACGCCAGCGTCTGGGATGCGCTCTCCGACACGCCGGAGCAGGCCGCCAATCTGCGCGCGCGCTCGGAGCTAATGCAGCAGATCGCCCAAGTGGTCAAAGACAGCGGCTGGACTCAGGTCGACGCGTCGACCCGTTGCGGGATCACACAGCCGCGGATCAACGACCTGTTGCGCGGGCGGGTGTCACGCTTCTCAATCGATGCGCTAGTGAATATCGCGACGGCTCTTGGCCGCACTGTGCACCTCGAGCTTCAGCTCGCCTGAGGTCGTGCGTGCCGCAAGTCAACAGAGGCAGGCTCAGCGCCATCCCTCCAAGCATCGCCTCTTCAAGCCTTGCGCCGAAAGTTGAAACAGAGTGTGACAGGCCGAAAGACGAGTGCGGATCGCTGCGGAACCCTTGAGATCTTGGCGGACTTTGCTCGGGCGAATCCGATGACGTAGAGGGGTCTAGCAAGACGCGGAACGCAACGGCACGATGTGTCCATGCGCAGGCTCTGGAGCAAATCGAAGGTAGAGCAACTCGATCTCGTCGACGAGGCGAATGCCGATCCAAGCGAA
>PLZH01000133.1 GCA_003152055.1 Burkholderiales bacterium | reverse complement strand
CACACCTTCGGGCCGGCAGGCGATCCCGGAAACCGACTCGGTTGGGGCCTCGGCGTCATCTCGATCGTCGTGACCGTCGTCATTGCCGTTCTGTTGCTCGCCGCGATTCTGCGTCGGCGTGCACGAGGCGCCGACCCGCGCGCCCTCGCCGTCCACCGGGACGAAGGCGGGATGCCGTGGATCTACGTCGGCGTCAGTATTTCTACGGCCGTGCTGATCGGCTGCGCTATCTGGACGATGTTCACGCTGGCGGCGATTGCGATGCCGGCGCAGGCGTCCGAGCTGACGCTCGAGGTCACTGCGGCCCAGTGGTGGTGGAGCGTGCGCTACGACAGCACAACGCCTTCGCGCATCTTCACGACAGCCAACGAGATCCACATTCCCGTCGGGCGACCGGTACGCATCGAGCTGACCAGTCACGACGTGATCCACTCGTTCTGGATCCCGCAGCTCGGCGGCAAGATGGACGTGATCCCGGGACAGACCAATGTGACCTGGCTGCAGGCGGATCATCCTGGCGTCTATCGCGGCCAATGCGGCGAATACTGCGGAGCGCAGCACGCCCACATGGCGATGTACGTGGTCGCCGATTCGCCGCGGGACTATCTCGCCTGGGTACGCGGCCAGCTGGCGGACGCGACGGTCCCGACCGCCCCGCCGGTGCGAGAAGGCGAGCAGGCGTTCGTCGCCCATTGCGCTGCCTGCCATGCGGTACGGGGCGGCTCGGCCGGAGGCATCCTGGGGCCCGACTTGACCCACCTCATGAGCCGGCACACCATCGCCGCCGGCCTGCTCGAGAACACCCCAGGAAACCTCGCTGCCTGGATTGCCGACTCGCAGTCGCTCAAGCCCGGCTCCAGGATGCCCACGCTCGCGCTTTCTGGGCCGGACCTGAGCTCCATCGTGACGTATCTGCAGACCCTTGAATAGACGGAGCCGACGTGGCCGATACCGACGCCCTGCGCATCCCCGTCATTGCCCGGCCCGCCGACGACGCGAGCATCGCGCCGCGGCTGCAACGCATCTGGGAGACCCGCGCCGGCTGGATCGGGGCGCTGTCGTCGGTCGACCACAAGTCGATTGGCAAGCGCTATCTGGTGACATCGTTCGTCTTCCTGATCCTCGGTGGCCTCGAAGCGGCGGTCATGCGCGCGCAGCTCGCGCAGCCCAACCAGACCCTGCTGACGCCCGAGCAGTACAACCAGCTGTTCACGATGCACGGCGTGACGATGATCTTTCTCTACGCGTTGCCGGTGCTCTCCGGATTCAGCAACTTCCTTTGGCCGCTCCTGCTCGGCTCGCGCGACATGGCGTTCCCGCGCCTGAACGCCTTCTCGTACTGGGTCTTCCTGTTCTCGGGCCTATTCCTCTATGCCAGCTTTCCGATGGGCAAGGCGCCCGATGCCGGCTGGTTCAACTACGTGCCTTACTCGTCGCTCGCCTACAACCCGGGTATCAACATCGACCTGTACGCACTCGGCATGGTCATGCTCGGCATCTCCACGACCGTCGGCTCGATCAACTTCATCGTCACGCTGCTGCGCACCCGCGCGCCCGGCATGTCGATCAACCGCGTGCCGATCCTCGTCTGGGGCACGTTGACCGCGTCGGTGGGCAACATCTTCGCCGTGCCGGCAGTCAGCCTCGCCTTCCTGATGCTGTGGATGGACCGTCGCTTCGGCATGCACTTCTTCGACGTCGCCGGTGGCGGCCAGCCCTTGCTCTGGCAGCACCTCTTCTGGATGTTCGGCCACCCATGGGTCTATGCGATCGTGCTGCCGGCGATGGGCATCGTCTCGGACGGCCTGCCGACCTTCTGCCGAAGACCGCTCGTGGGCTACACCGCGGTGGCACTGGCGACCGTGACGACGATGGTGCTCGGCTTCGGCGTCTGGGTCCACCACATGTTCGCGACCGGACTACCGCCGCTGTCGCTCTCCTTCTTCAGTGCGGCGAGCTTCGTCATCGTGATTCCGAGCGCGGTCGCGGTGTTTGCCTGGATCGCCACTATCTGGACCGGGCGCCCGCAGTTCACGACGCCGTTCCTCTTCTTCGCCGGCTTCGTTATTGTCTTTGTGATCGGCGGCGTCTCCGGCTTCATGACCGCGGCGGTACCTGTCGACACGCAGCTTACCGACACCTACTTCATCGTTGCCCATCTTCACTACGTGCTGATCGGCATCAACGTCTTTCCGGTCGTCGGCGGCATCCACTACTGGTTCCCGAAGTTCACCGGCCGGCTGATGAGCGAGCGGCTCGGGAAGTGGACCTTCTGGGTCATGTTCGTCGGCTTCAACGTCGGCTTCTTTCCGATGCACATCCTCGGACTGCTCGGGATGCCGCGGCGCATCTACACCTATCCCGCCGGCCTCGGCTGGGGGCCGATCAATCTTCTGGTCACGATCGGCGCGTACGTCTTCGCCGTTGGCGTGCTGCTCTTCCTCATCAATGTCTGGAAGAGCCTGCGCCATGGCGAGAGGGCCGGGCCGAATCCATGGAACGCGCCGTCCCTCGAATGGGCCACCGCGTCGCCGCCGCCGCCCTACAACTTCGCCGTGATTCCAACCGTCGCGAGCCGCTATCCGCTATGGGAGAGCCGCATGGAGGGTCACAGCGGCGAAAGCTCGACCGATGAAGGCTTCCTGCTTGATGACGGTCGGGAAACGATCGGCACGACGCCTCTCGACGCCATTCCCGACGTGATCCTGCGCATGCCTGGCGACTCGCTCGCGCCGCTGCTGTTGTCGCTCGCGCTCGTCGTCGTCTTCGTGGGCATGCTGGTCCATTCGTGGTGGATCTTCGGCCTGGCGCTCGGCGCGTCGCTGCTGGCGACGATCGTGTGGCTCTGGCCGGAAGCCAGGCTCGGTCAGACGATGGACATCGTCCATGGCTGAGGCCGACGCTCTCTATGGCGGCGAGGCGCTTCCGGTCGGCAGCAAGGGGCGCCTGTCTTCGGGCTGGTGGGGGATGGTCACGCTGATCGCGACCGAGGCAGCGCTCTTCTCGTATTTGCTGTTCAGCTACTTCTACGTCTCGGCGCAGGTCGTCGGCGCATGGCCGCCAGGCGGCCCGCCGAAGCTCGACCTTGCCATCCCCGGCACGATCGTCCTGATGCTCGGCAGCGGCACGATGTGGTGGGGCGAAAAGGGCATTCGCGCAGGCCGACAGGCGCAACTCCTGATCGGCCTCGCCGCCTCGGTGCTTCTCGGACTCGCCTTTGTCGTCCTCGAAGGCATCGAGTGGAGCCGCAAGGGCTTCACGCCGTCGTCGAACGCGTATGGCTCGCTGTATTTCACGGTCACCGGTTTTCATCTGACCCATGTGCTGGTCGGCGTCGTCATGCTCGTCATGCTGTTCGTCTGGACGCTCTTCGGCTACTTCGGCGTTCGCCGGCATTCGACGATCTCGATCGCCGTCATGTACTGGCACTTCGTCACTGCCGTCTGGGTCGCGGTCTTCCTGACCTTCTACGTCTCGCCGTACCTCGCCCGATGAGCGCCGGCGACTCCACTTCCGCGCCACGGCGCCAGCCGCATCCGGCTCCGCATCGCGCCCGCGTCGGCCGCTGGACGACGTGGTTCTCGATCCTCGGCGCCCCGCTCGCCTGGAGCCTGCAGCTTCTGATCAACGCCAGCCTCNNGCTGCTGCCGCCGGCGTGGAAGCGGTGGCGGCTGCGGTCTGTTTCGCGGCCGGGTTCGCCGCGTGGCTGAATTGGCGGCGCAGTCGCGGCGAGAAAGCCGGCAATGCGCATCATCTGGTCGAAAGTGGCGACGGGCGGACCCGCTTCATGGCGATGGTCGGCATGATGACGAGCGCGCTCTTCCTGATCGCCACGGGCTTTGCGGCACTGAACCTCACGACGGTTCCCGCCTGTGGCGGCTGAGGCGACGATGCGATTTCCGCTCCGGCATGTCCCTCGGAATCGAATTGGAGCCGGGTGCATTCTCGTGTTTGCGTTCGGCGTCATCACTGCGGCGAGCGCGGGCCAACCGGCATGGGCTGTTATCGGCGGCGACGCGCGCCGGGGGGCCGAGCTGATCCAGCAGTTCGGCTGTGGCGGCTGCCATGTGGTGCCCGGTGTCGACGGGGCCCGCGGCGACGTCGGGCCGCCGCTGACACGTTTCGGCGAGCGCATCTACATCGCCGGCATGCTGCGCAACACCCCGCCCGATCTCGTGCGCTGGCTTCGCGATCCGCAGGGTGTCGTGCCGGGCAACGCCATGCCGAACATGGGGATCACCGACGCCCAGGCACGCGACATGGCNNCGCGCGTCGAGGCGGACGACACCGAAACGATTCGGCTCTTCGTGCGATGAGCCTCGGCCAAGCCCGAACGCAGTGTCCAGCTCACGACCTTGGTCATCTTTCCTATAAGTTCGGTGCGTAGTTCGCCAACCAGGCCAAGTCGGTATGAGCCTGAAGAAGTCTTCCCGTCGCATCTGCGTCACGCGTGAGCAGATTCCTTTTGAGGGGTCGACCACTTTCGCCGCAGTGGATCGAAGATCTCGCTGCCTGCATTTCGGTGAACGAGGTCGCGAGCGGAATCATCGCGATCGATCCGTGCCTCATCCCGGGCTCGGCTTCGGCGACTTCCAATAAGGCAGAAATTCCCCGCTCATCTGCACAAGTACATGCCTCTCATGCACCGATCTTCTTCCATGCACGAGCCAGAACCCGACGCTCGCCAGGAACACGGCACGCCGATGGGTCTTGGCGTGCTGCTGCTTCTTGCCGTGCCCTGCGCCTTGGCGCAGACGGCGGCAGATCCGGCTTCGACGNNTTGCGGCCTCGATCGACCGCGTCGACGGCGACGCGGTGCGCAGCGACCGCGCGCAGGTCAACATCTCTGAGAGCCTGGGTGGAGTGCCTGGCCTGCTCGCACGAGACCGCCAGAACTACGCCCAAGACGTGCAGATCTCAGTGCGTGGTTTCGGCGCGCGTGCCAGTTTCGGGCTGCGCGGCGTGCGCGTGTACGTCGACGGGATCCCCGCCACTTTCCCTGACGGGCAGGGTCAGATCACGAACGTGGACCTGGCCTCCGTCGAGCGCATCGAAGTCCTGCGCGGTCCCAGCTCCGCCCTCTACGGCAATTCCGCGGGCGGTGTCATCCAGGTCTTCACCGAAGACGGGGCCGCCACGCCGACACTGGACTTCGGAGTCGCCGCGGGCAGCAACGGCGTGCTGCGAGAAAACAGCAAGGTCAGCGGCAGCACCGGCGCGCTGGGCTATGTGCTCAGCGGAAGCCACTTCCAGACCGACGGCTACCGGGACCACAGCGCGGCCAGGCGGAACATCGCCAACGCCAAGCTCACGGTCCAGCTGGACGACGCCAGCACGCTCACCGTCATCGTCAACAGCGTCGCGTTGCCGCAAGCGCAGGATCCGCTGGGGCTGACGCGGGCGCTCTACAACACGGACCCGCGCGGCACCGATCCAGCTGCGACGGCCTTCAACACCCGCAAGAGCATCGATCAGAGCCAGGCCGGATTGATCTGGGAGCGACAGCTCGACAGCGCCAATGCGGTGCGCGTGATGGTCTATACCGGGCATCGCAATACGGAGCAGTTCCAGGCCATCACGCTGGGCGCCCAGGCCAACCCGCTCAGTCCCGGCGGTGTGATCACGCTGGGCAGCGACTACCGCGGGACCGATCTGCGTTGGACGCTGCGCAGCACCCTTGCCGAGCGACCCTTCACGCTCGTGGCTGGTCTGGCCGTCGACACGCTCGACCAGCACCGCCAGGGTTACCTGAACTTCGCAGGCACCGCGCCCGACATCGTGCAAGGCGTGATCGGCGCGCTGCGGCGCGACGAGAACGACACCGCACTCGATCTCGACGAGTACCTGCAGGCATCGTGGCAATTCGCCTCCGACTGGTCCGCCTCCCTCGGGCTGCGCCATAGCAGCGTTCGCATCGAATCGAAGGACAACTTCATGACGGCGACCAATGGCGACGACAGCGGTGGCACGCGGTTCGGCGCGAGCGTTCCCGTGCTCGGGGTGATGTACGCGTTGAACCGCAGCGTCCACGTCTATGCCACCGCCGGGCGCGGATTCGAGACGCCGACGCTGAACGAGCTCGCGTACCGCCCGGACGGAGTGACGGGCTTGAACTTCGGGCTTCAGCCGGCCACGAGCGACAACCTGGAGCTGGGGATGAAGACCCGCCTGCCCAACATCGGCGAGCTGTCGGCCGCAGTGTTCGATACGCGTACGCAGAACGAGATCGTCACGCTCACGAACGTCGGCGGCCGTTCGACCTACCAGAATTCGGGGGCAACGCAGCGCACCGGGCTGGAGCTGGGCTGGACCAACACGTATGCCGGATTCCTGCGCGCGCAGGCCGCGTTCAGCACGCTGAACGCCACCTATCGCAACGCCTTCGTGACCTGCAATCTCTCACCGTGCCCGGTGTCGAGCCAGCAGACAGTGACCGCGGGTAACCGCATGCCCGGCGTGGCGGGTGAATCGCTCTATGCGTCGCTGGCGTGGACTCCGCCGCTGGGCTGGCGCGGCGGCGTCGAGGGCCACGCCTTGAGCCGGGTGTTCGTCAACGACACCAACTCGGACGCCGCGCCGGGCTTTCTCACCGCCAGCGCCAACATAGGCTATGTCGTCCTGCGAGGACCCTGGAAGCTGACCGGGTTCGCACGCCTCGACAGCGTATTCGATCGCCGCTACGCGGGCTCGGTGATCGTCAATGAGGGCAACAGCCGCTTCTTCGAGCCGGCTCCGGGACGCACCTGGCTGGTTGGCGTGTCTGGGAGCTTGAGCTTTTGAAGATGTTCTGGGCGCCCCTGCGCAGTGAGGCGCAGCGCTTCCTTCAGGGATTTGCCCCCTGGCCCGAAGACTTCAGCTCTTCGTGGATCAAAGAGGTGAGGTGGTCCGATGGAGGATCACGGTCGATCGGATCAGGGAAGCGGTGAAAGATGCCCTGCCAGACGAGCCGTCGGGCGAGCTTGACCGCGAGCAGCAACAGGGGCTCTATGGCCAGGATCCGCGTCCTGCCTACAGGACGGAAGTACCGAAGCGAGAAACCGAGGCACCTCGAAAATTGAGCCGCGCTCGATCGAGCGAGCACGCGACTACGTTGGACCGTGCGAACCTACTCGCTTCGCGTCAACGCCTTTCCGGAGTGGACAACGATCGCCGGCTCACCCGGGTGATGGTCGTGCTGCGCGATTGAGTACATGGTGTTGTCGGAGTTGGTGCCTTTCTCATGGACACCCTTCACCGTGCCGTGGCCTATAGCGCTGCGATAGTGCCAGGTCACTTTCGTACCCACTGGAATCGTCTCGAACGTGGCTTTCTTCGTTGCAGTCATGACGCTTCTCCTGCTTGTCCAAACTTCTTGCCGATTGAGGGGACGTGCAACGTCATTCCACTGTCAGCGATCCTTGCATGGTCGGATGGAAGGTGCAGACATACGGTAGCGTGCCGACTTTACGCGCGACGTATGTCCACGAGCTGCCCGGGGCGATGCTGCGAGAGTCGAAGACTCCATGTGAAGTCGCGGTGTGAGGCACGAGATCCTTGTTACGCCAGACGATTCGGTCACCGCGATTCACCGTCAGCGTCGCAGGGTTGAACTTGAATCCCTCGATGACGACCATGTGCGTCTGCGCAGCCGCCTCAGCGGCGTTCCCTTCGAGAGCGGAAAAGACCACCAACGCGAGCATTGCCGCAACTTGCAATCGTCTTTCGCCAGAGCGCAACAGCCCTTCAGCCACCGGTCTTGCCCATTGAAGCCTGCAGGTGCTTCGCATGGTCGAGATGCTCGACGAACACCGGACGTGACTTCTCGAGCAATGCCTTCAACTCGGCGTTCTTGGCGTTCGGAATCAGCGTCTTGTCGATCGCATCGAGCACGGCCTCATGGTAGGTGACCTCATGATCGATGTAGGCACGATTGAACTCTGTGCCCTTGAGCTTTCTGAGGTCTGCCAGGTTGTCGTCGCCGCCCTTCTTCAAACTTTGACTCGTATCGCTGGCTTCGGGGGTAACCTTGAGCTTGTGGACGAGCGCCGTCGCCGACTTGTTGACAGCGCCGTGGTCTTTCACCATCTCCTGCGCAAACGCCCTGACATCCTTCGACTGGCTCCTGGACATCGCGAGCTTGCCGGCATCGATGTCGACTTGATTCGCGGTCACGACGATCGCAGCGATCTGCGGATCGGTCGGATCGGCGCTCTGCGCCTGGCTGCCGACGGCTGCGCATGCCATTACCGCGACGATGGCAATCTTGCATGAATTCATGAGTGGTGGCTCCTGGTGGGGTGGGGCAAGACGCGCGAACCTAAACAGTCGCCTCTTGCGTAGGGTGGTATTGGCGGGCATACGCCGTGCCCAGGCACGTCCCCATCCCGAGCAGTGAACGACCCTGCCGACGTCGCGGCCTCTCCGGGGCCGTCCGTATAGTGGCTCGGCGAACGGGTACTTTATTTCCTCGCCCCGAACGCGGGCAAATGGCGCCAGCTTGTGCGGTTGCAAGCGTCTCGGGCTGACGATCTCGCAGGTGGCGACGCCATGCACGAGCAACGCGTCGTCGATGAGCGAGCGGTGTCAGCGCCAGGGGACGGCTTCCGCGCACATCAGCGCGACGCGGTCGGTCCGCGCCAACTCGATGACGCTCGTGAGGTTCGCGGTGAAATCCGTCGTCTGCATGTAGTCTGCATAGCCGCGAAACGACAGGTTGCGCCAGCCAGCGTTGGGAGAGTCAGCGGTCGTGGGCCGGAAGCCACCCAGGGAGCCTGCATGCGCATAGCCGATGTTCGCGGCGGCCAGCGAAACGGCCAGCGCATCCTCGTTGAACTGCGGGTTGTGGGTCGAGCGCGATACCGTATGAACGTCGATCAATTGCGCGTTGGGCGCTGCCGTAGCGCCGGTGCCTGTCACTGCACCAGCGGCGTCTCGGCTGCGTCAATGTCCACGCCCTCGACGACGGCGTTGCCGGCGAGCACCTGCAAATACTGGCGCAACGCCGTCACATACGTCTGCTGGCGTAGCGCCATGCGCACCGCGCCGTGCACTGCCTCGAAGGGCTGCGCCACCCCGGGCTCGCGCTCCAGCACCTCGACCACATGCAGGCCGAAGCGGCTGTGCACCAGGCGTGGCAGCACGCCGACCTCGACATGACCGAACAGCTCGCGCGCGAATTCAGGGGCGCAGTCGGCGGCGGTGAGCCAGCCGAGCTCGCCGCCTTCGGCACCGCTCGGGCAATTCGACATTTTCGTCGCCAATGCCGCGAAAGTCGGCGACGCGCTGCCGTCGAAGCAGCGTNNTGCGCGGCGTGGTAGCGGCGGCAGGCCTCTTCGGATGGGTCAGACAGCGGCACCGATTGCTCCAGCAGCGCTTCGATCGCGGCCGTCGCGGCTTCGCTCGTCGCGCCGGCTGCCACGCAGGTGTCGGACGCGTCGAGCAGCCCTGCATGCTGGGCGGCCTGGCGCAGCAGCTCGGTGCAGGCGCGTTGTCGCAACTCCTCTGCGGCCAGCGCCTCCTGCGGCGCATGCAGGGCCACGTCGTTGATGCGGGCGACGTCCGGCGTGCGCTCTGGGATGCTGAAATCGACCCTCTCGATTCGCATGAATTCTCCTCAGATGCCCGAGCCAGGACGGCCCGGAAGGTTCTGCCCAATCGGCACGTTCAGGCGCCGGCTGCGCACGACCTGATAGGGGCGAAACAGATAGCCAACCGATGCGAAGCCGCTCCACACGTGGACCAGTCGGCTGAACGGGAACAGCAGGAAGATCGTCATCCCCAGGACGATGTGGAACAGGTAGGGCCACGGCAAGCCGGCCAGCACTTCGGCGTCGACCGCGCGCAGCGTGAGGATGCGCTGGGCCCAGTCGGCGAGGATCAGCATCACTCGGCCGTCGGAGTGGGCCCACGAATAAGGCAGCGTGATCAGCCCGACCACCAACTGCACCCACAGGATCACCAGGATCGCGATGTCGGTGCGGTGGCTGGTGTAGCGGATGCGCGGATCGAAGACACGGCGATAGATCAGCATCGTCAGGCCGATGAAGCAGAGCACGCCGAACGCGCCTCCCGACCAGATCGCGATCTGCTGCTTGACCGGCGCTTGCAGGAAGTGGCTGTAGAACGAATGCGGCGTCAGCAGACCGAGCAGGTGGCCGAAGAACAGGAACAGGATGCCAACATGGAACAGGTTGCTGCCCCAGCGCAGCAGGCCGTTGCGCAGCAGTTGCGACGAATCGCTCTTCCAGGTGTACTGGTCGCGGTCGAAGCGGATCAGGCTGCCGAGAAGGAACACCGTCAGGCAGATGTACGGATAGACGCCGAAAACGAAGCCATGCACGGTCGTCATGTTCGCGCTCCTTCGCCGAGGCCGTCCTTGCGGACGATACGAATCGGCTGCGGTTGGTCGGGCCGGCCCTGGCCCTTCGACGAGCAGCCGTCGAAGACGACCGGCTCCTCCCAGACGGCGTCGATCGGCTCATCGGCGGCGACTTGGACCGGCTGCGCCTGCTGTCCGGCGAGCTCAAGCAGGGCCCCGAGTACGCTCGCATAGGCGCTGCCGCGCTGCTGCAGCGCCGCAAAGATCGCGTTGAAGATGTGCGCCATCTCGGCCAGGAATTCGCGCGCCACACGCGGCGGCTGGGTCGACGTGAATTCGAGCACCACCGGCAGGAAGTCGGGCAGCTCGCCCTCGGCGAGATAGAGCCCGGCCTTCTCGTAGGTCTGCGCCAGATCGATCATCGCCGGCCCGCGATCGCGCGAGTCGCCGTGGACATGCTCGAACAGGTGCAGCGAAGTGGCGCGGCCGCGGTCGAAGAGCGCGACGTAGTCGCTTTCGACGTCAAGCGTCGCCGGCCGTTGCAGCGTGCCGATCAGCGCGTCGAGCTCGGCCAGGCGCGACGGCGACAACGCGCGCTCGGCGTGCAGCGCGTCGCGCATGTCGGCGAGGTGTGCGCGCAGCTGGGCATCAGGGTAGCCGAGCAGGCGGGCCAGCACGCGCAGGCTTTTCGACGCGACCGGTGGATTGCCAAAGAGTGCCATCGCTCAGACCTCCGCCTTGATGGGTATCGTGCGTTTGCGGTTGCCACCGAACAGACTCACGTCGCTCGAGCCGTCGGAGCAGCCATTGCCGAACGTGAAGCCGCAGCCGCCGCGCACGTCGAAGGTGTTCTCGGCGTACTCGCGATGGCTGGTCGGAATCACGAAGCGGTCTTCGTAGTTGGCGATCGCCATCACGTGATACATGTCTTCGACCTCGGCCTGGCTGATGCCGACCTGCTGCAGCGCGGCGACGTTGATGCGCCCGTCGACATGCTTCTCGCGCTGGTAGGCGCGCATCGCCAGCATCCGTTCAAGCGCGCGCACGACAGGCACCGTGTCACCGGCGGTCAGCAGGTTGGCGAGGTACTTGACCGGGATGCGCAGCTGGTTGACATCGGGGATCTCGCCGTTGCTGCCGACATGGCCGGCGTTGGCGGCGGCCGTGATCGGCGAGAGCGGCGGCACGTACCAGGCCATCGGCAGCGTGCGGTATTCGGGATGCAGCGGGAACGCGACCTTCCACTCCATCGCCATTTTCC
>PLZH01000260.1 GCA_003152055.1 Burkholderiales bacterium | reverse complement strand
GCGCGCTGCGGAGGTCGCGATGGCGGCGACGATCGAAGCCGGGCTGGATCTCGACGACGACGCTCAGGGCTTCATGCGTGCCCTGAGCGATGTCACGCTGCGCAACTGGAACGGCATCGAAGTCGGCGCCCTTCGGGCCACGGCGGAGCTGCGCGCCTCGCTGCGCCTGGGCCTTCGTTGACATTCGTTGCCTGGGAAAAGGTTCGCGACGACGCCCGCCAGCGGCCTCGCTTCACCGGAGCTTCTTTTTTGCTTCACGTCTGGACGGCACAGTCGCGCTGCCCGGACTGAGGAGCAAGCCATGTCCAGAACCGCGAGCCTCGAGTTGAAGCCGATCGGGCCTTGCCGATGGCAGATTGCACTCGCCCTTGCGCTGCTGGCCCCATCGGCTCTCGCCGAAGACGTCTATGTCGGCAAGGTCGCCGGCCAGGACGTCGTCACCGATGGCCTGCTGCGCTTCGCCTACCTACGCATCGGCCATGAGCTGAGCCTGAAGGAGCGTGGCCCGAACCTGTACGCCGAATGTCCGAGCGACAACTCGCGGAACTGGGAGTGCGAGGAGCCGAGCGGCTGGTGGGAGCTGAGAACCCGGGGCGAGAGGATCACGGGCACCTGGACCAAGACGCGTGGCGGGACGGGCCGGCCGATCGCACTGCAGGCGACGCCGCACACCTATGACGACGTGCTGCTCGGCGCCAACCGCGTCGCCATCGGCAAGACGGTGCGCACCGGCACGGTCACCTGGGCGATGAAGAAGGAGCTGCGCAGCGGCATTGCCTATCCGATCCTCCTCAGCGGCCCCGATGCCGCAGCCCTCTCGAGAATCAACGCGGCGCTGGCAAAGCGGTTCGACGATGCCGTGCTCGACGCATTGACGATGGAGGCCTACGAGACGGACGAGAAGATCCTGTACGCGGACGAGCACGTCGTTGCCCTCGGCGGCAAGAGCGCCGAGGACGGCGGCGGTGCGCACCCGACCGGCGGCTACTCGGCGCTGACGTGGAATCTGCACAGCGGCGAGGTGGTCGACTGGGAAACCCTGATGCGGGCGGCACCCGACGGCGCCGTCGACCTCGCTCGCGACGATCTCTTCCTCGCCGCCGTCTTGCGCGAACTGCAGCGGGCGGCAGATCACGATGACGGTGGCTGCCTGAGCTCCGCCGCCGCGATCATGCAATGCCACGACCGCACCTGCGCCGACGTCCCGAGCCTCAAGGGACGAACGGGTTGGCCCATGTACCCGACTGGAAAAGGCCTCGCCGTCGCACCGGACGTGTACTCCGAAACGGAGCGCGGCTGCCGCGGCGAGACGGTGGTCGTCCCGTGGCGCGAGGTTCGCCGCGGCCTCAAGGAGCCATCGGATCTGCTGCCGAAGTAGGGCTCGATGGGCCGTGAGGCAAGGCCAGCAACGCCTCGAGCGACTGCATCGTGTCGGCCTCGTGCAGCGACTTGTCGTCGCGGATGCGCAGCATGCGCGGAAAGCGCACGGCGATGCCGCTCTTGTGCCGCGTGCTGCGGTTGATGCCTTCGAAGCCGAGCTCGAAGACGAGGCTCGGCTTGACACTTCGCACCGGGCCGAACTTTTCGAGCGTCGTCTGGCGGATGACGCGGTCGACGACCTTGAACTCCTCGTCGGTCAGGCCCGAATACGCCTTCGCGAAAGCGACGAGCTGCGGCGCCTCAGGCGCCGGCGGCTCGCGCCGCGCGATCGCATCGACGACGGCCTCGGCTTCCGCGGCGTCCCGCGGCGTCCGGCTCCAGACCGCGAAGGTGTAGTCGGTGTAGACGCTGGCGCGGCGTCCATGCCCGGCCTGCGCGTAGACGAGCACGCAGTCGACGCTGAGCGGATCGATCTTCCACTTCCACCAGGTGCCACCGGCGAGATCGTCCTGCTTGCGCCGGCCGGTGCCGTAGCGTGCCTGCCGGTGCTTGAGCATGAACCCTTCGACGCCGCGGGCGCGCGACTCGCGGCGCAGCTCGGCCAGCGCCTCCCATGTCGCGCGCGTCTCGACCGGTGAGAGGTGGATCGCCGAATGATCGGCGACGAGCTGCTCGAGCAGGCCGCGACGTTCGCCCTGCGGCCGCTCGCGCAGGTCGACGCCGCCGAGCTCGAGGATGTCGTAGGCGATGAAGCCGACCGGTGCGTCGGCGAGCACCTTCTTCGTCAGCGTCTTGCGACCGATGCGCTGCTGCAGCAGGTTGAAGGAAGCGACCTTGCCGTCCTTCCAGACGACGACTTCGCCGTCGAGCACGGTGCCATTGGGCAACGGCTTCGCGGCAGCGACGATTTCGGGGAAGCGCTCGGTGACGAGCTCTTCGCCGCGCGACCAGATCCAGGCCTGCGAGGCGCGCCTGACGAGCTGGGCGCGGATGCCGTCGTACTTCCACTCGACGATCCAGTCTTGCGGCGAGGCCAGCTTGGCTGCGAAGTCGGCCGGCGCGATGTCGAGCTGATGCGCGAGAAAGAACGGATACGGCTGGCCGAGGTCGAGCGGGCCGGCTTCAGCGTTGGCCGTGAGCTGCGCATAGCGCTCAGCGCTCGGCGATGCGCGGCCGTCGGTGTAGCCCATCATGCGTTGCGCCACGAGCTTGGCGTCGACGTTCGCGCCTTCGGCCAGCGCCCGCTGCACCAGCAGCTTGCTGACGCCGACGCGAAAGCCGCCGCCGATCAGCTTGTTGAGGAGGAAGCGCCCGGCCGCGTCGAGCTCGTCCCAGTACGAAGCGACGCGCCCTGTCTGCTCTTCGGGCGCGAGGCCGCGCAAGGGGAGCAGGCGTTCTTCCACCCATTCGGCAAGGCCGAGATCGCTCTCGCGCGCCGGCGGCGGCAGCACATGGGCAACCGTCTCGGCGAAGTCGCCAACGGCCTGGTAGCAGGCGTCGAAGAGCCAGGCGTCGATGCCGGCGATGCGACAGGCGAGCTCGCCGAGCAGGCCGATCGGCACGACCTGGCGCGGCTTGCCGCCGGCAAGGAAGTAGACCGCCCAGGCCGCGTCGCGCGGCGCCGCCGCGGCGAAGTAGCGCTTCAGGGCATCGACCTTGGCGCTCGTCGCCGTCGTCGCGTCGAGCTCGGCGAACAGGCGGGCGAAGCGCTTCATGCGGAGTCGCCCGCGTCGGCCGGCAGGTCGGGCTCGGCGGCGGGCGTCGCGCTCGCGGCATTCGCGCCCGGCTCGTCGTCGTCGCTGTCGCCGTATTCGGTCTCGAAGGCGCCGGCCTCGAGGCCCTGCTCGGTCAGCCAGCGCACCATCACCGCCTCGTAGCCATGGGTGACGATGACGCGCTCGGCGCCGGTCGCCATGATGGCGCGCAGCAGGCCGGGCCAGTCGGCGTGATCGCTCAGGACGAAGCCGCGGTCGACGCTGCGCCGCCGGCGCGCGCCGCGCAACTGCATCCAGCCGCTCGCAAAAGCGTCGCTGTAGTCGCCAAAGCGCCGCGTCCACGGCGAGCCTTGCACCGAAGGCGGCGCGACGACGAGGGCGCGATTGAGCAGGGCCTTGTCGGCGACCTCCGTCGCCAGCTGCGTCGGCGGCAGCGCGATGCCGGCTTCGCGATAGACACGATTGAGCGGCTCGACGGCGCCGTGCACGACGATCGGCCCGATCGAAGGATCGACTCCTTTGAGAATGCGCTGCGCCTTGCCAAAGCTGTAGCCCATGAGCAGGCTGGCGCGGCCGGCCTCGGCGTTGCCGCGCCACCAGGCGTCGATGGCGGCGAACAGCTCGGCCTGCGGCTGCCAGCGATAGATCGGCAGGCCAAAGGTCGATTCGGTGATGAAGCAGTGACAACGCACCGGCTCGAACGGCGCGCAAGTCATGTTGTCTTCGCGCGGGTCGCCGCTCGAGCCGGCAACGTAGTAGTCGCCGGAAGCGACCCACACGTGGCCCTGATGTTCCAGGCGCACCTGCGCCGACCCGAGCACGTGGCCAGCCGGATGAAAGCTGACGCGAACACCATGGTGCTCGATCGCCTCGCCATAGGGCAGCGTCTGCAGATCGATCTCGCCGAGCCGGGCCCGAAGCACGCCTTCGGCCGGCGCCGCTGCGAGATAGTGGGCATGGCCGCGCCGCGCGTGGTCGGCATGCGCGTGCGTGATGACGGCGCGATCGACCGGGCGCCACGGATCGATGAAGAAATCACCGGGAGGGCAATAGAGCCCTTCCTTGCGCTGCACGACGAGATCCGGCGGTGCTGCGCTCATGCAGGCATCGTAGCCAGCACCGCGATCCGACGGGAGACGCGAGTTTCCCCCGGCGAAGAATCGTGCATTCCTCGGCTTCTACCCACCATGAGCATCGCAGAGATCTTCGTCGAGGCTCAATTCAACACCATGGGCGATCAGCTCAAAGGCGGAACGATCGACGCCGCCGCCCTGCCCGACCCGTTCCTCTCGCGCGCCGTGGCCGCCGGAACGGCGCAGATCCTCGTGCCGCTCGCCGCCGGCATGCCGCCGAACACGACCGGCATCGTCTATGGCGTGCGCCGCTCCTGGGCGCAGGCGAACCCGGCGGCGGCCAAGGCGTTTCGCGATTCCATCGTCGAGGCCGTGGCGCTGGCGGCGAAGAACCCCGAGAGAACGCGGGAAGCGATCGCCAAATACACGCATCTGCCGCCGAAGGTGGTGGCCGAGCAGCCGCTGCCGCCCTTGAGGGCCGAGCTGACGGACGACCAGATGCAGTTCTGGATCGACACCATGCGCTCGCAGGACCTGCTCAAAAGGCCGCCGAGCGCGGACACGCTGATCCTGCACTGAGGAGCACGGCCTTCACGCCGGCCGCTTGCCGNNGGCCTCGACCAGGTGCTCGCGCAGCTCGGCGGCGAAGGCATCGTCGCGGATGAATACGTTCGCCTCGCGCGCCAGCAGCAGGCTGATCGGGTCCAGGTTCGACGAGCCGACCGTCGCGATGGCGCCCTGGGCGCCGTCGAAGACCGCGACCTTGGCATGCAGGAAGCTCGGCTCGTATTCGATGATCTCGATGCCGGCATCGAGCAACACGCCGTACATGAAGCGGCTCGTGTAGTGCTGCATGAAGTATTCGTAGCGGCCCTGCAGCAGCAGCGTGACGCGCACGCCGCGCCTGGCCGCTTTCAGCAGCGCCCGCTGCAGGGCGACGCCAGGCACGAAGTACGCGTTGGCGATGATGATCTCGCTCTTGGCCTGCGCAGTCGCGTAGCGGTAGAAGTGCTCGATGCGCTTGCGAAAGCGCAGGTTGTCGCGCAGCACGAGGCCGGCGAGCAGGCCGGCACCGGCCGGCGCCGGCCGGCCGCCGAGATCTCTGGCGACCATCCCCGCATCGCTCATGTCGGCGCCGGCGCGCGCCGCGTCGCGCACGGTCTGCAGCGCCTGCTTGAAATCGTGTTGTCGCACGTCGCGAATCACCTGAAGCCTGAGCCAAAGCCTCGTCATCGTTTCGTGCGCGTCGGCGACGAGCGGGCCCCTCACGCGAACCGCGAAATCGAAGCGCGGCTGGTCGAGCCTGCCGTGCGTCGGGTCGAGGTAGTCGTCGAGCAGGTTGATGCCGCCGCAGAACGCGATCGCGCCGTCGACGACGACCAGCTTTCGGTGCAAACGGCGCCAGCGCTTGGGCATGAGCAGACGCCAGCCCTGCGCCGGGTTGAAGATGCGCCACTGCACGCCGGCCTCGTTCCACCGCTTCTGCCATTCGGCCGGCACCTCGCCCGTGCCGAAGCCGTCGACGACGACGCGGACCTTGATCCGGCGCGCGCCGGCCCGCTCCAGCGCCGCCGCGACGCCGAGCGCCGTGCCCGCGAATTCGAAGATGTAGGTCTCGAGCAGGACTTCGGCGCGCGCCGCGTCGATCGCGGCCACGAGCGCGGCGAACAGCGCCTCGCCGCCCTTGAGCAGCTCGATCCGGTGCCCCGGCTGGAGGGCGCGCGTCGCCGAGGCTGCGCGCTTCGATTCGGCCATCGGTAACGTCGACCGGCTCGACGCTCAGAGCAGCTCGAGCTCGGCGACGAGCGGCAGGTGGTCCGACATGCGCGCCCATGCCGTGCCGCGCGGCACCGCCGTCGAAAGGCAGCGGAATCCGCGCACGTAGATGCGGTCCATCGAGAACAGCGGAATACGCGAAGGAAAGGTGCGAAAGCGCGCCGGCGGATCGCCAGGGACGACGGCGCGCGTCAGCGTGCAATACGTCATCAGGGCGTCGAGGCGTTC
>PLZH01000238.1 GCA_003152055.1 Burkholderiales bacterium | reverse complement strand
GCGCGCGATGTGCATGGTGTTGACGCTGCCGATCCAGCTCGCCAGGGCGGCCTTCTTCGGCGTGCGCTGCGGCTGCATCTCGGGAGCGACGGTGGGCGTCGGGGTCGTCATGCGGGTCTCCTGGTTGTGGCCTTCTGCGAGAGGCGTGACCAAAATGTACTAACCGGTTCGCAAATACTGACCAGTGGAAACCCTTAGCTTCAGGGCAAATATCCCTGGCGCACGGTCTGGTAATCTCAACAAATGAGCGAACTCGTACAGACAAAGCCGCCTGCTCCCCAGACCGCTGGCGCGCCGCCCGTACGCACCTACGACGCCGAGCGCTCGATGGCCGATATCCTCAAGGTCGCCACCGCGGAGTTCGCCGACAAGGGCCTGAGCGGTGCCCGCGTCGACGCCATCGCCGCGGCGACGGCAACGAGCAAGCGGATGATCTACTACCACTTCCGCAGCAAGGAAGGCCTCTATCTCGCGGTCCTCGAGGACTCGTACCGGCGCATTCGCGAGATCGAGTCCAGGCTCAATCTCGACGACCTCTCGCCCGAGGACGCGCTGCGCAAGCTCGTTGCCTTCACGTTCGACTACCAGCAGGACAATGAGGATTTCATCCGTCTCGTGATGAACGAGAACATGCATCGCGGCGAGTACCTGGCGCAGAGCCGGACGATCCAGGAACTCAACGTGCCGGCGATCGACGCGGTGCGGCGCGTCTATCAGCGCGGCGTTCAGACCAAGGTGTTCCGTCGCGGCATCGACCCGACCGATCTGCACATGTCGATTTCGGCACTGTGCTTTTTCAACGTTGCGAACCGGCACACGTTTTCGCTCATCTTCAAGCGCGACCTGTCGGCGCCGGGCGCGCTTCGCGCGCGGCGCGACAGCATCGTCGAGATGATCGTCCGCTTCGTCCGGCGCTAGCGAACGTGGCTCAGGCCGCAACCTCGTCGGTCCAGACCCTGAAGACTTCGAGCGTGTTCGGGCCGAACGCGGTCGACAGCGCGACGTCGCAGGCGTCGCGGCCGCGTGCCATCAGCACGCGGCCGANNTCGAACCAGGCGCTGAAGTCCATCACGCCGACCACCGGCACGCCGATGTCGCCGAGATAGCCGGTGCAGTAGCGCGCCGGGATGTTGAGGCAGCGGCAGAACGCGATCGCCAGGTGCGCGTAGTCGCGGCAGACGCCGCGGCCTTCGTTGTAGGCTTCCCAGGCGGTGCGCGTGCGCCGCGCATGCTGGTAGCCGAACTCGATGTGGTGGTGCACGAAATCGCAGATCGCCTGGACACGCGCCCAGCCCGTCGGCCCCGAGCCGAAGCGCTGCCAGGCGACGTCGGACAGCTGATCGGTCTCGCAATAGCGGCTGCCGAGCAGATACACGAGGGTCGACTCCGGCAGCTGCTCGATCGGCGTCTGCGTTGCCGTCGGCACGACGACGTCGGGCACGCCGCTGTCGTTGACCAGCGCGTCGGTGCGCAGCACGATGCGGCCGCGCGGCGCAACGATGCGGCTGCACCAGTTGCCGAACAGGTCGCGATACGTGCTGATCGGCACCGGCGGATCCGTCACCAGGCGATCCGGCTGCACCAGGTCCGACGCCCGCGAGTAGTGGACGTTCAGGACCAGGAGCATCGGCGTCGGCTGCGGGCAGCGGTACGCCATCTCGAACCCCACCCGAATCTGCATCGCCGCCCTCCGTTGCGTCGCTGCCCGGAAGCAAGCGACGTGCCGTGATGGCGGAGTATCAGCGGTTCGACCGTCAGTCGTCGAGGTTGAGCTCGAGCCGATGCAGATCCTCGGCGACGAGCTCGGGCGGGCGCGCCCGCAGCGTGTCGTCGAGGCTGAGGTCGCGCGCCAGATCGAGCGCCTGCCCGGCCGTGAGGCCGGGGTTGAGGCCGACCAGGCGCTTCGAGCAGCGTGCGTACCAGTCGATGTTCGAGCACACGTACTCGGAGCCTTCGTGGTCCCAGCGCGAGGGTTGGGGGTTGGTTTGATCGAACGAGGTGTTCATCGGCGTTTTCGTGGGCGAGGGTCGAAAACGAAAGTCTCGCCCGGCCGCCCACGCATGGACAGGGCGAAGGCCGCCGCCTGTCCAGAGGCGCTCGTAACCGCTGCGCAATTCGTGAAGTTTTCTTGTCGGTGGCATTTGCGCGCCGGCCTGCGTTGCCGGGGCCTGGAAATTCGTTCATGCATCGGCGCGCCATTGCGCAGTCTTTGATCTGCCGATGCCTTCTGCGTCAACGGGCGGCGCCGGTCACGCGCGCGAGAAAGGCTTTCGTGCGTTCGTGTCGCGGCCGCGTCAGCACGTCCTGCGGCGGGCCGGCCTCGACGACGACGCCGCCGTCCATGAAGACGACGCGATCGCCGGCGTCGCGCGCGAACGCCATCTCGTGCGTGACGACGATCATCGTCATGCCGTCGTCGGCGAGGCCGCGCATGACGCCCAGCACTTCGTCGACNNGCTGCTGCTGGCCGCCGGACAGGCGGCTCGGATAGGCGAGGGCCTTCTCCGCGAGGCCGACGCGGCCGAGGAGCGCCTCGGCGCGCTCGACCGCCGCGGCGCGCGATTCGCGCTTGACCCGGATCGGTGCCTCGATCACGTTCTCGAGCACGGTCATGTGCGGAAAGAGATTGAAGCGCTGAAAGACCATGCCGATCGCGGCGCGTTGCCGGCAGACCTCGCGCTCGTGCATCTCGTGAAGACGCTCGCCGCGCTCCCGATAGCCGACGAGCTCGCCGTCGACCTCGATGCGGCCGGCGTCGATCTTCTCGAGATGGTTGATACAGCGCAGCAACGTGCTCTTGCCCGAGCCCGAAGGGCCGATCAGGCACAGCACCTCGCCCGCCACGACTTCGAGATCGATGCCTTTCAGCACCTCGTCGCGCCCGTAGCGCTTGTGCACGCCCTCGGCGCGAACCATCGGCGGCGTGCTCATGCTGCGCGCAGGCCGGTGCCGGCGCGTGCGAGCCGCCGCTCGACGATGTACTGGCCGACGCTCGTGATCGTCGTCAGCACGAGGTACCAGAACGTGGCGACGAGCATCAGCTCGATCGTCTTGAGGTTGGCCGACGAGATGTTCTCGGCCGCGGTGAGCAGGTCGCCGCCGGCGATCACCGAGACCAGCGAGGTCGCCTTCAGGAGCGAGATGAACTGGTTGCCCGCCGGCGGGATGATGACGCGCAGCGCCTGCGGCAGGATGATGCGGCGCATCGCCAGGGCCCGCGACATGCCGAGCGCGAGCGACGCGTCGATCTGGCCATGGTCGACGGCGAGGATGCCGGCGCGTACGATCTCCGCCATGTAGGCCGCCTCGTTGAGGCCGAGGGCGATGACCGAGGCGACGAACGGCGTCACCAGGGCGTTCGTGTCGAACGGGCCGATGTGCTCGAAGAGCAGCGCCAGGTTGCCCCAGAGCAGGATCTGCACGAGCAGCGGCGTGCCGCGCAGCAGCCACGTGTAGCCGCCGCTGAAAAGACGCAGCACCGGGCTTGGCGACAGGCGCATCACCGCGAGCAGCACGCCGAGCACGAGACCGATGATCGCCGCGAGAACGGCGAGCACGACCGTCGTGCGCAGGCCGCGCAGGATCGCCGGCGCGAACTGGAACTGCGCGATCGCGGCGCGATCGATGTGCGGATTGCGCCAGAGCGAAACCGCCAGCGCGGCCAGGAGCACGACGACGACCGCGCTGCCGAGCCAGAGCCACGGCCGCGGCAGCGCAACGACGCGGAGTGTGTCGGCCGCGCGCGGTGCGCCGGCGGGAGCGGCCACGCGTTAAGGCCTGTTGACGCGATCGAAGGACACGCGCCCTATATCTTCACGTTGGCGCCGCCGTTGATCGTCGCCGAGCTCACGGCGCCGTCTTCGACGCCGTGCTTCTGCAGGAGCTTTCGGTAGGTGCCGTCGGCGATCAGGGCGTTGAGCGACTTCTGCAGCGCGTCGCGCAAGGCGGTATTCGTTTTCGGCACGGCGATGCCCAGCGGCACCGGCTGGTAGACGTGCCCGGCGACGACGTCGAAGATCGTCCCGTCGCCGGCCGTCTTGGCGAGATACACCATCACCGGCGAGTTGCCGAGAAAGGCAGCGACGCGACCGCTCTGCACCTGCAGGCGCGCGTCGGCAGGCTGCGCGTACGACATGTTCTGGATCGCCGGCTTGCCGGCGGCGACGCACTTGGCGCTCATTTCATCGACGAGCGCAATCTGCGTCGAGCCCTGCACCGTCGAGACCGTCTTGCCGCACGCCGTCTCGAGGCTCTCGACGCGCTCGGGGTTGCCCTTCTTCACGAGCAGCATCGTGCCGAGGTTGAAGAAGTCGACGAAGTCGACGACTTTTTCGCGTTCCGGCGTGTCGTTCATCAGCGTGAACGAGATGTCGATGTGCTTGGCCTCCATCGCCGGCAGGATGCCGTTGAAGGCGATCGCCTTGTGCACGATGGGCCGGCCCATCTGCTGGCTCATCGCCGCGGCGAGGTCGACGATAAAGCCCTGCAGCGTCGTGCCGTCGGACGCGTATGAAATCATCGGCGGGCTGTTCGTGATCGTGCCCGACTGGATCTCTTCGGCGGCCTCGGCAACGCCGAGACCGCCGAGCAGGACCGCCGGCAGAGACAGGAACGCCGCGAGTCGGCGAAGCGTTTTCGCCTGGTTTGTGCATCGCATCATGGTCTCCCTGTCGAATCGAAGAAGCCTTCGCGCCCGGCCGGCTGCGTGCCGGGCTGAAACGAGTTCTACACCACCCGGTCCGCAGGATCGATCCGTACATTCCGCGACACTCGCCGCCGGGGCCGCCTGGGACGAGAATCCGCCAGGCGTGCTTCGCCGAAGCAGTCTGGCCGCACGGATAGGGGAGAGCGTGAAGTCGTGAAGACCGGTTTGACGGCGTGGTCCGTGCTCTGCGATTTCGATGGCACCATCGCGCAGGAAGACGTGACCGATTCGCTGCTCATGCGTTTCGGCCGCCCGGGCTGGGACGTGCTCGAGGTCGATTGGCGCGAAGGCCGGATCGGCTCGCGCGAATGCATGGCCGGGCAGATCGCGCTCCTCGACTGCAGCCGCGCCGAACTCGACGAGCACCTCGCGGGCATGACGATCGATCCCGACTTCGGGCGCTTCGCGGCCGCCGTTCGCGATGCCCGTGCGGCCCTCACCATCGTCAGCGACGGGCTCGACTACGCGATCCGCTCGATGCTGCGCCGGCACGGCCTCGATGGCTTGCCGATCGTGGCGAGCCGTCTGGTCCAGGTCGCACCACGCCGCTGGAAGCTCGAGTTTCCCTTCTCGGCCGCTGACTGCGTCAGTGCCAGCGGCACCTGCAAGTGCGCCTGGGCCGGCGCACCGCGGGTCGCGCCCGGCACGCGCGTGCTCGTGGTCGGCGACGGTGCATCGGATTTCTGCGTCGCGCGCCGCGCCGATCTCAGCTTTTCGAGCAAAAGGCTGCTCGACCATTGTCTGGACCACGGACTCCCGCACCGTGCCGTCGCCAATTTCAGGCAGGCGCTCGAGCTCTGGTCGGCAATGTCGGCGCCGCGCGCCGGCCATGACCTTCTTTCATCTCCCGGCCGAGGCTCGCACCCATGACCGACGCACAACTGCTGGCCGACGAGGCCGAGTACTGCTCTTTCGGCGACACCGTGCACTACGTCGAGCCGCCGAAAATCTTCGCGCGCTGCGAAGGCAGCTACCTGTTCGATTCGGCGGGCGTGCCGTACCTCGACCTGCAGATGTGGTATTCGGCCGTCAACTTCGGCTACGCGAACCCGCGCCTCAACGCGGCGATGAAGCGCCAGCTCGACACCTTGCCGCAGGTCGCGAGCCAGTACCTGCATCCGACCAGGATCGAGCTCGCCAAGGCGATCGCCGAAGATGCCTGGCGCAAATGGGACCAGAAGGGCCGCGTCCACTTCAACGTCGGCGGCTCGCAGTCGATCGAGGATTCGCTCAAGCTCGTGCGCAACGCGCGCGGCGGCAAGAGCCTGATGTTCGCGTTCGAGGGCGGCTATCACGGGCGCACGCTCGGCGCCTCGGCCATCACCTCGAGCTACCGCTATCGCCGCCGCTTCGGCCACTTCGGCGAGCGCGCCCAGTTCATGCCCTTTCCCTATCACTTCCGCGGCCCGAAGGGCATGGACAAGGAGGAATACGGCGAGCACTGCGTGCAGCAGTTCGCCCGCCTCTTCGAGACCGAATACAACGGCGTGTGGGACCCGAAGGCGCGTCAGTGCGAGTACGCGGCGTTCTACGTCGAGGCGGTGCAGGGCACCGGCGGCTACGTCATTCCGCCGAAGAATTTCTTCACTGGCCTGAAGAAAGTGCTCGACGAGTACGGCGTGCTGCTCGTCGTCGACGAGATCCAGATGGGATTCTTTCGCACCGGCAAGCTCTGGGGCATCGAGCATTTCGGCGTCGTGCCCGACGTGCTCGTCTTCGGCAAGGCGCTGACCAACGGCCTCAATCCGCTGGCCGGCCTGTGGGCGCGCGAAGAACTCATCTCGCCGAGCGTATTCCCGCCGGGCTCGACGCACTCGACCTTCGCCTCGAACCCGCTTGGCACGGCGGTCGGCCTCGAGACGATGAGGATGCTCGCCGAGACCGACTACGAGGCGATGGTGATGGCCAAGGGCGCGCATTTCCTCGAAGGGCTGAAGGACCTGCAGAAGCGCCATCCCGAGATCGGCGACGTCGACGGCCTCGGCCTCGCCTTGCGCGCCGAGATCTGCCAGGCCGACGGCTTCACGCCGAGCAAGCGGCTGGTCGATCGCATGGTCGACATCGGCCTCAGCGGCGAGCTCGAGCATCGCGGTCGCAAGATGGGGCTCGTTCTCGACATCGGCGGCTACTACAAGAACGTGATCACCTTCGCGCCTTCGCTGCACATCAGCGGCGAGGAGATCGATCTCGGGTTGGCGCTGCTCGACCAGCTGCTGCGGCTGGCCAAGCGCGCTTGAGACGCAGCTCGTGCAGTGACACTTGATTCGTTTGTCGCAATCTGGGTCCATTGAACATGCGCTTTCGCGGTGAACGCTCAGCCGAGCAAAGGCGCAGTCGGGCGGCGTGCGCCGCTTCGCTCAGGTGGTCGCCCGCCCGCGCCTTTGCGCGCTCGATCGTTCGAGAACAAGAGCCATGACCCGCTCGATGGATTTCACATGGCACGGCGGCCGCTCGGGCGTTCTGCTCATCCACGGCTTGACCGGAACGCCGGCTGAAATGCGCTTCGTCGCCAAGGGCCTGCACGACGCCGGCTTCACGGTCAATGCAGTGCAACTCGCGGGCCACTGCGGCAGCGCCTCCGACCTGCTTGCGACCGGCTGGCGCGACTGGTACGAGAGCGTCGACGCCGCGGCGACGAAGCTGCGCCGGGAAGTCGACCACCTCTTCGTCGCCGGCCTGTCGATGGGCGCACTGCTGGCGCTGAAGCTCGCCTTCGAGCGGCCGCGCGAAGTCGACGGCGTCGGCCTCTACGGAACGACTTTTCGCTACGACGGCTGGGCGGTTCCGGCGATCGCCCGACTCTCGTTCCTGCTGCCCGCGGCATGCGCGCTCGGCATCGGCCGCAAGCGCGCGTTCATGGAGACCTTTCCCTACGGCATCAAGAACCAGCGGATCCGCGACTGGATCGTCGGCCGCATGCTCTCGGGCGACAGCGCCGCCGGTGGACTGCCCGGCAATCCCTGGCCGTCGCTCGCCGAGTTCATCCGTCTCTCGGGTCACGTCAAGCGCCGGCTCGATCGGGTCCGCGCGCCTTGCCTCGTCATCCACTCGACGAACGACGACATCGCCAGCCTCGACAATGTCGCCATCGTCGAGCAGAGCGTCTCGGCGCCGGTCGAGAAAATCCTTCTCGACGACAGCTACCACATGATCTCGGTCGATCAGCAGCGCGACGTGGTCATCGAGCGCTCGGCGGGCTTTTTCAAGCGCATCGCCGCGTAGGCTCAAGGGCCNNGCGGGCAGCAGGTGGTAGCCGGCGAGATCACCGCGCGCCTCGATCGCGTCAATCCGGGCGAGACCTCTTTGCGGGCCTTCGGCCATCGCCAGCGCCACCGCGGCGTTGAGCTCGACGACGGCGCCGGGCTGCTCGNNGCGATCGCGGCTTGCAATTGGTAGGGGCCGCGACGCCGGCGCGCCAGCGCGGCATCGAGCACGCCAAGGCCTTCGCCGATCGCCTCGCCGTGCCAGCGCGCGCGGTCCTGTTCCTCGAGCGGCACGAGGGCGCCGTCCTCGCCGATGCGCGTGGCGCGGCGCGCGTCGTGCAGCAGCATGAGTGCGAGAAGGCCTTGGACCTCGGGCTCGCCGGGCATCAACTCGACGAGCAGGCGCGTCAGGCGGATCGCCTCGGCGCAGAGATCGGGGCGCATCAGGCCGTCGTCTGCGGTCGTCGCATAGCCTTCGTTGAAGACGAGGTAGACGACGCCGAGCACGGCGTCGAGGCGTTCGGGCAGCAACTCGCGCGAAGGCACCTCGTAGGGAATCCGCGCGTCATGGATCTTCCGCTTGGCGCGCACCAGGCGCTGCGCCGTCGTCGCTTCGGGCTCGAGAAAGGCGCGCGCGATCTCGCGAGTCGTCAGGCCGCACAGGGTACGCAAAGCCAGCGCCACCTGCGCCGGCTGGGCGATCGCCGGATGGCAGCAGGTGAAGACGAGGCGCAGGCGATCGTCNNTCGAGGGCGCGGCGCCGTGCGACGGTGGTGAGCCAGGCGGCGGGTGCGGCCGGCAAACCCTCGGCGGGCCAGACCTCGAGCGCCTTGGCGAAAGCGTCCTGCATCGCGTCTTCGGCGAGCTCGAAGTCGCCGAAGCGTCGGATCAGGCCGGCGAGCAGGCGGGCGCCTTCGGCCCGGCAGATGCCGTCGATGATCGGCGTCAGCATCGCGGCCGGCCTGTTCGCCGATCGACCCGGGTCGGCGTTCGCTTCAAAGCATCGTCGCTGTGCGATAGAGGATGAGCAGCGATGCGATCACCGTCACGAGCACGGTGAGGCCGGCGCCAGCCTGGCGCGGTTGCGAAGGCCCGAGCGAATGGCTGAGGCCCCAGGCGCTGGCGATGCGCGCGACGAGCAGTGCGGCGCCGAGGGCCACGATCGTCCAGCGTGCCGTGCCGCTCGCTTCGGCGAAGGCGAGGAGCAACAGCGCGAGCGGCACGTGCTCGGCGAAGTTCGAATGGGCGCGGATCGCCTGCGCAAGCGCGGCGTGGCCGCCGTCTCCGGCGTTGACGCCCAGGCGCACCCGGGTGACGATGACGCGAACGACGAGGAGCGCGCCGAGGAGGCCGAGGACGGCTGCGAGGGCCGCGGAAACGGTTGGAAGGGCGGGTGTCATGGCCGTTCTTCCTGCTTCGCGCTCGACATCATGCCGAGGGGTCGAACCTCGATCGATCCGTTGGCCGCGGATGGGCAGCGTCCCGCCCAATGCACGGCGTCGTCGAGATTGGGTACGTCGATCAGGTAGTAGCCGCCGAGCTGCTCCTTGGTTTCGGCGAACGGGCCGTCGGTGGCCACCGTCTTGCCATTGCGGAGCCGAACCGTCGTTGCGCTGTGCGTCGGCTTGAGCTCGGCGCCGCCTCGCAGCACGCCAGCCGCCTGCATGTCGGCGCCGTAGCGGCCGTAGGCAGCGTGCAACTGCTCCAGCGCCTTCTTGTCGTCGAGCAGCGAGGCGAAGTTCTTCTCGTCGCCGTAGATCAGGATCATGTAGTGCATGGTGCTTCCTTGGGTGCCGCCCCGACGCCCGGGGTCGTTGCCATGACGCAGCGTATCGGCCGGATCGACATCGGCGGCATAAATATTTTTCAGTGCGTTGCCACTGCCGCGGCAGTCGGCCGCACGGCCTCTACCGCTGCGGCGACGAGACGAGCGAAGCCTTCGACGTCGTAGCCGGGCGTCAGCGATCGGCCCATGCGCACGACGACGAGATGCGCGGAAGGAACGACGGCGATGCGCTGGCCGAGGTTGCCCGAGGCGAAGAAGGCGTCGCGCGGCATGCCGAGGCGCTGGCGGCCGAGAGCCCGCGGATGATCGCTGCGGTTGGTCCACCAGCCCGCGCCATAGTCGGTGTCCAGCGTCGCCGACGCGGAGAACGCCGCCCAGCCCGCGGGCAGGATGCGCCTGCCTGCGGCCATGCCGTCGTCGAGATAGAGGCGACCGAAACGGGCCCAGTCGCGCGCCGTGGCCAGCACGTAGTGGGCGCCGACCGGCGTTCCGGTCCCGTCCATCTCCATCGTCACATGGCGCATGCCGAGCGGCTCGAACAGCTGCTCGCGGGCGAAGCGCTGCACCGCTTCGCCGCTGCCGCCGACCGTGTCGCGAACGATGCGCGCGAGGATTTGCGTGCTGGCGCTGCTGTACGACCAGCGCCTGCCCGGCGCGGCGACGAGCCTGGCGCGCTCGGCGTAGCCGGCCATGTCCGGCTCGGCGTAGAACATGATGTTCGACGGATCGAAGCCCGAGCCGTTCTCGTCGAGATCGAGGCCGCTGGTCATGCGCATCAGTTGCTCGATCGTGATGGCGCCGCGCGGATCGCCCGGCGCCTGCCAGGCGGCGATCGGCGCCGGCGCCGCGATAGCGAGCCTGCCTTCGCGAACGAGGATGCCGACGAGCGCGTTCGTCACCGACTTGCTCATCGAAAAACCGAGGATCGGCGTGTCGACGCCGTAGCCGGGGGCGTAACGCTCGGCGACGATGCGGCCTTCGTGCACGACGACGACGGCCTTGGTCCAGCGGTGCGGCGCCTGCCCGGGCTCGGCGAACGCGGCGTCGAGCGCGGCCTTCCACCCTGGGTCGCTCGGCTCGACGACAGGCGGCTCGGCAAGCTCGTCCGGCGCGCTCGCGGCTCGAGCGGCGCCGAAGCGGGGAGGTGCGACGATCGGCGCGTCGCCGTAGGCGAGCACGCAGCCCCAGCCCGGCCGCAAGACGGCGCGGCTTGCGAAACGGCCGAGGAACGATGCGTGCACCTCGTGCCGATCGTGATCGACGTCGTAGCGGATGCCCCATGCGATGAGGCGATAGCCCGGCCGCGGTGCCAGGCTTTGCGCGAAGGTCTGGCGCGGATCGAGCCCGCTCACGAAGGTCTCGGAACACAGGTCGTGCGCCGTCGTTCCGGTGGCGACGCGCAGCGCCCGGCCGGGCTGAAACCAGAGCATTGCAGCGACGAGAAGGACGAGCAGCCCGATCGCGGCGAAGAGCGCGGACGAAGACCGGTGGCGACTGCGGCGCGACATCAGGCGCTGCCCGCGAGCGCGGCACGCACCCGCGCCGCCGTCGGAATCGGCTCGACGGCACCGTAGCCTTCGGTCGAGAGCGCTGCGGCGACGCCAGCATAGCGGCCCGCCGCGTCGATGTCGTCGCCGGCGAGAAGGCGGGCGACGAAGGCGCCGCCGAAGGTGTCGCCGGCGCCGGTCGCGTCGATCGCCTTGCATGGCTGCGGCGCGACGCGAAAGCGCCGCCTGGCGTCGGCGACGAGCGCGCCCGCGGCACCGAGCTTCAAGGCGACGATGCCGGCGCCGAGGCGAAGGCAGTGGTCGACGATGGCGTCGGCGTTCGTGAGGCCGGTCAGCGCTGTCATGTCGTCGAGGCTGGGCAGGCAGATGTCGCACGTCGCCATCGCTTCGCTGATCGCGGCGCGAGCCCGCTCNNAGGGCGATGGCGGCGTGGCAGGTGTCGCGGGCCGTCGCCGACAGGCCGAGGGAAATGCCCGACAGGTGCAGCACGCGTGCCGACTCGATGCCCGATTGCGTCAGGCCGGCCGGCGTCATGCGGCTGGCGGCCGAGCCGGTGCGGACGAACTCGAAGTGATGCCCGTCGGCATCGTGGGTCACGAAATAGACGGCGGTGAATGCGCAGGCGTCGCTGCGCACGCCCTCGTGATCGACGCCTTCTCGACCCCAGAGTTCGCGCAGCTGCCGGCCGTGCGCGTCGTCGCCGACGGCCGAGAGGTAGCCGGTCTTCGCACCCTGGCGCGCCGCGGCAATCACGAAATTCGAGGTGTCGCCGCCGAAGCCCTGCAGGAAAAGCCGGCCGCCGCCTTCGCGCCGCTGGTTGAACTCGACCATGGCCTCGCCGAGGGCCAGGACGTCGAAGCAGCGGTTGTCGTTCATGGGCACGGCGCCTAGTGTCGCGGATGCCGCCGTCGCTTTCAGGCGCTGGGCTCGGCGACCGGCGCGAGGCCGCGTTGCGCCACTTGCGCGGCGGCGATGGTCACGCCCATCGTGGCGAGGGCCAGCCAGGCATAGAGCCACAGGAGCGGCATGCCGACGAGATGAGCTGGCCGGGCAGACCGTGCGAGCGGAGTGCGTGCTGCATCTGCGCCTCCTTGGTCCGCAGTCGCTTCGGCGCGGCGCGATCTTACGAGGGTAACGATCCGGGATGCTGCGCGCAGCGCGTGCTCGGCTCAGGGCCGATGCGGATCGAAGTGCTTCTGCAGCCCCTGCCAGCAGCGGTAGTAGTCGTCCTGCAGCTCGGCCGTTTCGAGCGCGTGGCGCGTCGGCCGCCAGACCGCGCGAGTCTCGAACATGAAGGCCATCGTGTTCTCGATGACGTCGGGCTTCGTGAGGTCGGCGCGACTCGCCTTCTCGAAAGTCTCGGCGTCGGGCCCGTGCCCGCTCATGCTGTTGTGCAGGCTGGCGCCGCCGGGCACGAAGCCCTCGGCCTTCGCATCGTAGGCACCGTGCACCAGCCCCATGAACTCGCTGGCGACGTTGCGGTGGAACCAGGGCGGCCGAAAGGTGTCGCGCGCGGCCAGGATGCGCGGCGGGAAGATGGCGAAATCGATGTTGCTCACGCCCGGCGTGTCGGAAGCGCTGTGCATGACCAGGAATATCGAGGGATCGGGGTGGTCGAAGCTGACCGAGCCGATCGCGTTGAAGCGGCGCAGGTCGTACTTGTAGGGCGTGTAGTTGCCGTGCCAGGCGACGACGTCGAGCGGCGAATGATCCATCTTCGCACGCCAGAGATGGCCCATGAACTTGGCGACGAGCTCGTGCGGGCTTTCGACGTCTTCGTAGGCCGCGACGGGTGCCAGGAAGTCGCGCGGGTTGGCCAGACCGTTCGAGCCGATCGGGCCGAGATCGGGCAGGCGGAAACTGGCGCCGTAGTTCTCGCAGAGATAGCCGCGGCCGCTGCCGTCGGGCAGCTCGACACGAAATCGCACGCCGCGCGGAATGACGACGATCTCCTGCGGCTCGGCGTCGATCGCCCCGAGCTCGGTGACGAAGCGATGCCGGCCCGCTTGCGGAATGACCAGCAGCTCGCCGTCGGCGCAGTAGAAGACGCGCCGCTGCATCGAGCGGTTGGCCGCGTAGACGTGGGCGGCCGCGCCCGTCTGCGCCTGCGGGCTGCCGTTGCCGGCCATCGTCACGATGCCGTCGACGAAATCGGTCGGCGCTTCGGGCATCGGCAGCGGATTCCAGCGCAGCTGGTTCGGTGGCGTCTCGAGCGCCTCGAAGGCGCTCGCCATGCGACCGTCGCCGAGGCGCTCGAACGGCTCATGCATCGCCGAAGGGCGGATGCGGTAGAGCCAGGAGCGGCGGTTGGCGGCGCGCGGCGCCGTGAAGGCCGTGCCGCTCAGCTGCTCGGCATAGAGCCCGTAGGGGCAGCGCTGCGGCGAGTTGCGGCCGACCGGCAATGCCCCGGCGAGCGCCTCGGTGGCGAATTCGTTGCCGAAACCGGACTGGTAAGTGCTCATGTCGTGGGCGCTCATGTCGTCGACAAGACGCCGCGCCGCACCTGGTCGCGCTCGATCGACTGGAACAGCGCCTTGAAGTTGCCTTCGCCGAAGCCGTCGTCGCCCTTTCTCTGGATGAACTCGAAGAACACCGGGCCGAGCATCGTCTCCGAGAAGATCTGCAGCAGGAGGCGCGGCTTGCCGCCCTCGGTCGAGCCGTCGAGCAAGATGCCGCGCGTCTGCAGCTCGGCGATGCGCTGGCCGTGGCCGGGCAGGCGCTCTTCGAGCATCTCGTAGTACACGTCGTTCGGTGCCGTCATCAGCGGCACGCCGGCGAGCGCGAGCTTGTCGATCGTGGCGATCAGATCGTCGGTCAGCAGCGCGACGTGCTGGATCCCCTCGCCGTTGAACTTCATCAGGAACTCCTCGATCTGTCCCGAGCCTTTCGACGATTCCTCGTTCAGCGGGATGCGGATCTTGCCGTCGGGCGCCGTCATCGCCTTCGAGGTCAGGCCGGTGTACTCGCCCTGGATGTCGAAGTAGCGGATCTCGCGGAAGTTGAAGAGCCGCTCGTAGAAGCTGGCCCAGAACGTCATGCGGCCGCGGTAGACGTTGTGCGTCAGGTGGTCGAGCACCTTCAGGCCATGGCCGACGGGCCGCCGGTCGACGCCCTCAATGAACTCGAAGTCGATGTCGTAGATCGAGCGGCCGTCCTCGAAGCGATCGATGAGATAGAGCGGCGCGCCGCCGATGCCCTTGATCGCGGGCAGGCGCAGCTCCATCGGCCCGGTCGGCATCTCCAGGGGCTGGGCGCCGAGCGAAAGCGCGCGCTCGTAGGCCTTGTGCGAATCCCTGACGCGAAACGCCAGGCCGCAGGCCGAAGGGCCGTGCTCGGCCGCGAAGTAGCCGGCGGCGCTCTTCGGCTCGCGGTTGATGATGAAGTTGATCTCTCCCTGGCGATAGAGGACGACATGCTTCGAGCGGTGCCGGGCCACCAGCGTGAAGCCGAGCTTTTCGAACACCGGCTCGAGCGTGTGCGGGGTCGGCGACGCGAACTCGACGAATTCGAAGCCCATCAGGCCCATCGGGTTGTCGAACAAATCTGCCATTTCAATGCTCCGCAATCGTGGGAAAAGAATTCAGCCGACGCGCACGAGCTCGGTGCGGAACAGGGCGCTTCGCTCGACGTAGCTGGCGGCTGCCTGGGCCATTCGTGCGAGGTCCTCGTCGCCCAGTTCACGCGCGATCTTGGCCGGCGCGCCGAGGATAAGCGAGCGATCGGGAAAGCTCTTGCCCTCGGTGACGACGGCGCCGGCGCCGATCAGGCAGTGCTTGCCGATCACCGCGCCGTTCAGGACGACCGCCTGGATGCCGACAAGCGAGCCTTCGCCGATCGTGCAGCCGTGCAGCATCGCCTGGTGGCCGATCGTGACGTGGGCGCCGATCTCGAGCGGAAAGCCAGGGTCGGCGTGGAGGACGGCGCCTTCCTGGACGTTGCTCGCCTCGCCGATGCGGATCGTCTCGTTGTCGCCGCGGGCGACGGCGCCCGGCCAGACGCTGGCGCGCTGGCCGAGGACGACGTGGCCGATCAGCGTCGCTTCGGCGGCGACGTAGGCCGACGCGGGAACCTCTGGCGCGTCGGCGCCGATTCGATACAGAGCCATGTCGATCCGCCTTTGTCCCCGGGCTGCCTCGCTGCGCATCGGGCTGCATTGTGCAAGCCGCGGCAACCCCTTCGGGAATTCAGAATTCCGCCATCATGCACGGCATGCGAGACATCGACCTTGGGAGCCGGTACCCGGGCCGCGCGGAGGCGAAGCGATGAGCGGCTTGCGCGGCTTGGCTTTGCTGCTTGTTTTCCAAGTGGCCGGCGAGGGCGTCGTGCATGCGCTTGCCCTGCCGTTCCCGGGCCCGGTCGTCGGCATGGTGCTGCTGCTGCCGGCGCTGCGCTGGGCCTGGGTCCGCGAACCGGTCGGCGCCGCGGCCGAGTTCCTGCTCGGCCACCTCTCGCTGCTCTTCGTGCCGGTCGGCGTCGGCGTCATCACGCATCTGCATCTGGTCTCCGAGTACGGCGTTCGCCTGCTCGCCGCGATCGTGCTTTCGACGTGGATCGGCATGGCAACCACGGCGCTCGTCCTGCGCGCGCTCCTGCGCCGCCAGGCGGAAAGTGATTCGCATGGATGAGTTCGTCCAGCTCTGGGTCTACCTGTCGTCGACGCCGCTGTTCGGGCTGACGGCGACGCTCGTCACCTACGCGATCGCGCAGGCGGTCTACGACCGCTTCGGCCGCGCGCCGTGGGCCAACCCGGTGCTGTGGTCCGTCGCGTGCATCGGCACCGTCCTGGTCGTCACGCGCACACCCTACCCGACGTATTTCGCGGGCGCCCAGTTCGTTCACGTCCTTCTCGGCCCGGCCGTCGTTGCCCTGGCCTGGCCTTTGTGGCAGCGGCGCGCCGAGGTGCGCCGCCGCGGCGTCGCGCTGAC
>PLZH01000280.1 GCA_003152055.1 Burkholderiales bacterium | reverse complement strand
CCCGGAGGCCTCCCACGGTTTGGATTACTCTCCGAACCGTGCGGGTAAATGTGTCCCAATCGATCAGAGGGCGCCGCGTAGACGTCAGTCTGCAAGCGGGACACAGTTGCTTCGTTCTACGCGCTTCGACGGCCGCGCTCAAGGGCTCGACCGAAGACGAGCAGTTCTTCGACCGCAAGCAGGCCTGAGCCTGGCCCGCGCGGCGGCCTGCGCCGCCTTGGGCCCCTCTCTTGCTAAAGCCCGTTGGGTCACGCCAACGGCTCTGTTCACTTTGGCGGCCGAACCGGCCGATTCGTTGCGAAGAATGACTCTTCTTCTTTCCCGGCTTTGGCGGTTTCGCTTCGCAGCGGTCGTGCTGCTCGTCCTCGGTGCTTCCGGCGCATTCGGGCTCGGCATCGACGACATCGGCGCGCGCGCCCGCGACCTCGCGGCGCAACCCTACAAGCCGCCCGTCATCCGCACGACGCGCGAAATCCGCGAGCTCGAATACGACGAGTACCGCGACATCCGCTTTCGGCCGGAGAGGGCGGTCTGGCGTGCCGAAAAGCTTCCGTTCGAACTGATGTTCTTTCCGCAGGGACGCGCGGTTCCCGAGCCGGTCACGATCCATGTCGTCGAGCCCTACGGCGAGCGCGTACTGGCCTTCGATCCGGCGCTCTTCGATTTCGGCAAGAACAAGATCGACCCGGCCAAGCTACATGATGTCGGCTTCAACGGCTTTCGCGTCCACTTCGCGGTGAACCGGCCGGGCTACAAGGACGAGGTTCTCGTCTTCCAAGGCGCCAGCTACTTCCGCGCCCTGGGCAAGGGGCAGGGCTACGGCCTTTCGGCGCGCGGCCTCGCCGTCGACACGGCAGCGCCCGAGGGCGAGGAGTTCCCGCGCTTCGTCGAGTTCTGGATCGAGCGGCCGCGCAGCAACGCGACCTCGCTCGTCATCTACGGGCTGCTCGACTCGCGACGTGTCGCCGGCGCCTACCGTTTCGTGCTGACGCCGGGCGTCGAGACAACGATGCAAGTGACGGCCCGGCTCTACCTGCGCGAGCGCATTGCCAAGCTCGGCCTCGCGCCCTTGACCAGCATGTACGCGTTCGGCGAGAACCAGCCGGGCAAGGACGACTATCGCCCCGGGGTGCACGACTCCGACGGACTCTCGGTGCAGAGCGCCGACGGCGAATGGATCTGGCGCCCACTCGTCAACCCGAAGCGCCTGCTCGTGACCTCGTTCGCCATGGTCAATCCGCGCGGCTTCGGCCTGATGCAGCGCGACCGCTCGCCGGCCAGCTACGAAGACCCCGAGGCGCAGTACGAGCGGCGGCCGAGCGCCTGGGTCGAGCCCCGCGGCAACTGGGGCAGCGGCCGAGTCGAGCTGGTGCAGATCCCGACGCCCGACGAGACCAACGACAACATCGTCGCCTACTGGGTGCCGCAGGCGGCACCAGTTCCGGGCCAGCCGTTCGACTTCAGCTACCGGATCCGCTGGCAGACCGCCGGCACGGTGCCCGCCGACCAGGGCTGGGTGCTGCAGACGCGGCGCGGCCGTGGCTTCGTCAAGCGGCCGGACGGTGACATCAACTTCGTCGTCGACTTCGACGGTCCGCCCTTGCGCGGCCTGGCCGACGGCGCCGAGATCGAGCCCGTGGTCTGGGCCGACGCCAATGCCGAAGTGCGCGAGCGCAATCTGTTTCGCAACCCGGTCAGCGGCGCCTGGCGCATGACCGTTCGCTTCAGGCGCCTCGATGCGAATCGCCCCGTCGAGTTGCGGGCCTACCTCAAACAACAGCAATCGACCCTCACCGAGACATGGAGCTACATCCTTCCCGCCGAGCCGGACAAGCCATGAGCGCCGGGCCGCAGCGTCCCTCGGCCCATCCGCCGCTGCAGCGCTCGACGATGCGCGCCGAGCGCTGGGCCGGCCCGCTGCTGCTGCGGCCGCTGCGCCAGCTGCTCGGCCGCGGCCCGAAATATCCCGAGCGCGCCCCGGGCGACCGTCGCCCGCTGATGCTCCGCCGCCTGCTCCTGATCGTGCTGGTCTTTCTCGGCGCCTGGGTCGGCGGCGACGCGATGACCGAGCTTCTTCCCCAGCATGGCCGGGGCATCGACGAGGTCGGCCTGCTGATCCTGTTCGGGATCCTGTTCGGCTGGATCTCGGCCGGCTTCTGGACCGCCCTGATGGGCGCCTTCGTGCTGCTACGCGGCCCCGGTTACGGGCCGCTGGCACGCGGCATCGCGCGCGCCCCGGTACGGCCGCTCGACGCCGCGGCGCGCACGGCGATCGTCATGCCGATATGCAACGAGCACGTGCCCACCGTCTTCGGCGGGCTGGCTGCAACCATCGCCTCGCTGCAGGCGACCGGAGAATCGTCGAACTTCGACGTCTACGTCCTCAGCGACACCAGCGACCCGGACACCCGCGCCGCCGAGCATGCCTCCTGGACCGACCTCGCGTCGCGCCTTTGCGAGCAGGCCGGCGGCGATGCCGAGACCTTGCGCCTGCACTATCGCTGGCGGCAGCGCCGCACCCAGCGCAAGGCCGGCAACGTCGCCGACTTCTGCCGTCGCTGGGGCCGTGCCTACCGCTACTTGGTCGTGCTCGACGCCGACAGCGTCATGACCGGCGAATGCCTGACGACACTGGTGCGCCTGATGGAAGCGCACGCCGATGCCGGGGTCATCCAGACTGCGCCGCAGGCGGTCGGCCACGACACCTTCCACGCCCGCGTGCAGCAGTTCTGCTCGCGCGCCTACGGGCCCCTGCTCACGGCCGGCATGCGCTTCTGGCAACTCGGCGAGTCGCACTACTGGGGGCACAACGCGATCCTGCGAATGGCGCCCTTCGCCCTGCATTGCGCGCTCGCGCCGATCGAGGGCAGCGGATCGCTCTCGGGCGAGATCCTGTCGCACGACTTCGTCGAGGCGGCGCTGATGCGCCGCGCCGGCTGGAAGGTCTGGGTCGCCGACGAGCTCGAGGGCAGCTACGAGCAGGTGCCGCCCAACCTGCTCGCCGAAATGCAGCGCGATCGCCGCTGGTGTCACGGCAACCTGCAGAACTCGCGCCTGATGTTCGAGCCGGGGCTGCATCCCGTTCACCGCACCATCTTCCTGACCGGCGTGCTGGCCTATGCGTCGTCGCCGCTCTGGCTCGCCTTCCTGCTACTCTCGACCGTCCTGTTCGCGCGCCACGCCGGCGCCGACCCGGCCTACTTCATCGAGCCGAGTCAGTTGTTCCCGATCTGGCCGACCGCGAACCCGAAGCTGATGCTGACGCTGTTCGGGCTGACCGGAGTCCTGTTGTTCGCGCCCAAGGCGCTGTCCGTCTTCGCCATCGTCCTGCGCGGCCAGGCCAGGCGCTTCGGCGGCGTCGGGCGTCTGTTCTCCAGCGCGCTGATCGAGGTCGCGCATTCGCTCCTCTTGGCGCCGGTGCGCATGCTCTTTCACACGCGGTTCGTGCTTGCGGCGATGACCGGCTGGCGGCTCGACTGGAAATCGCCGCCGCGCGACGACGCCGCGACCGGCTGGGGCGAGGCCCTGCGCCGCCACGGCGCGCACACCCTGCTCGCGCTGCTCTGGATCGCGGCAATCGTCATCAGCAGCGACAGCTTCGCCTGGTGGCTCTCGCCGATCCTGCTCGGCCTGCTTTCAGCGATGCCGCTCTCGGTCTGGGGCAGCCGCGTCGACGCCGGCCGCGCTCTGCGCCGGCGCGGCCTGCTGCTCACGCCGGAGGAGCTCCTCCAGCCGCGCGTGCTCGCCGAGGCCGCCCGGGAGGCCGAAGGCGTCGCGACCCGGCTCGCGACGTTCAGGACGGCCGTCGTCGAGCCGCGCCAACACGAACGGGTCGCGGCGGCCTTGCCGGATCGGCCGGCTCCTTCCGGTGCCAAGGCGGCGGCCGAGGCGCGCCGCCTTGAGCACGCGCTTCGCGACGGACCCGAGGCGCTCCGCGGCGACGATAGGCTGCGCCTGCTCTCGAGCCGGGCCGCGCTCGTGCGTTTGCGCGCCGAAGTAGCCGCGCATCGCGCCCACCCGGGCTGGTGGCTGGCGCCCGAGGTGGCGGCGCCGGCGCCGCAGATCGAGCGCATCGAGAGCCGGACGGTGCTGATCGAGGGCCTTTGACCGGCGCGGCGGGATTCGGTAAGGTCGGGCGTGCCCGACGACATCGCCACGCTCGCCGCATCCTCAGTGTCGGTTTCAGTTCATCGTGTCACTCTTGACTTTTCATCTGGGACACCTGAAGGGCGTGTCGAGCAACCGATCGTTGAGGCGGTATTCGCTGATGAACCCCGTTCGACTACGTCGGCCTGGAGCAGTGGATCCGGCTTGAAGCCAATCCGACTGTCATCTCGTTTTGCGAGCATCCCGCCCGCGTCGACGCCGACGATTCCAGCCGTCTGATCGAATTCTGGGTCGTGCGGACGGCCCGTCGAGTTTGGGGCTGAACGCCGTCAAAAGCCTCGTGCCTCGAGGACGGGGCACGCTGATCGGTGTCGAAAATCGTGTAGGGGAATTCGCTATGAATCAACACCTTACGTGCGATCCGGGACGTCAAAGCTGCGAATTGACAGACTTCTCTCGGTCTTTCTCGGTCTATTGTTTGTCGACAGATTTGCCTCGCTCACAGTGACGGCAAAAAAGTCAATCTGGCGATGCAGTTCGCGACGAATACCGGGCTCAGCGATATTGACGCTTTTGCCTCGTTCTACGGGATGGGGCTGAATGCATCGCCGCATGAGACGATAGAGAACGCTGCGCTGAACGCCCGTCGCGGCCTCGATGGCCTGCAGCGAAGTGTGGTCGACGTAAAGCCGTATCGCTTCGATGCGCGACAGCAAGTCGGCGCGTCGTTGACTGGTGGCCGCGCTCGGGTCGACGGTCGGCCAAGACGACAAGTCTTGCAGCTCGGGAGGGATCAGACCGGCCATGATCTCGGCTTCGAGTAGGCAGCACTGCGTCGAAACAAAGTCGTGGTCGCGAGTGGGCGAATCACCAGGTCGTCGCTACACAGCTCACCCCGGTGCATCAGCATGAACACGGCCGTGCGCACGAGCTGGGCATCGGTATCGCGAAGGGCATGCTCGGCGTCAAAGAGGGGGCGAGGACCGTCAAACACCGCGACCACCCGATCGAGCATTGCGGACGTGACGAAGCGTGCGTTCGCGACGATGTAGGGGTTGATCTGCAGCCAGTTGTCGATCCACACCCGGTGCTGCGCAAACCAGTCCGGCGTTACTCGTGAGACTTCGACGTCGACGTAGGTCGCAACTTGCTCGGACAACTCCGGCGCGAGCTCGACGCCGCCATCGATCTTGATGATCTGATCGTGTCCGCCACTACGGACCCAGAGGTCTGCCATGACGCGCGCGCCGTCCACCGGGATAAAGCCGGGGTACTCGCAAAACGCCTCAACCAGCGGGCAGCTCTCCGCGAGGGCCCAGGCCGCCAAGCTGTCGTAAGAGAACAGCACGAGCATGCGGGCCGCCTTGGGGCTGTAGATCTGAATGCGCCGCATCCAGGGTAGCCGCCTGATCGCGGTTGGTCGAGGCGATCTAACAGGCGCAGGGACGACCACAGAGCAGCACCCGGATCCCGGTAGACCACCGAGTTTCGAATTTACTGTGCCCCGCCGCCAAATACAAGATTTACTGCGCGCCCGAACGAGTAAATCTGGGACTCCAGACGAGCCCCCACCTATGAGGAGGCGTCACGGGGCGGTTCCACATTTACTTTCGTGGACAGCTGCGGCCGTTGGATCCGCGCAGGGACGGATTTGCCTCGCGCAAAGGCGAAGGGACACATTTGCTTCGCGAACCGTGCGGGTAAATGTGTCCCAATCGATCAGAGGGCGCCGCGTAGACGTCAGTCTGCAAGCGGGACACATTTGCTTCGTTCTACGGTACGCGAGCAGCACTACCTTCAAGAGCATCGCGGGCGGGTAGGCGCTCGCCCCGACCTCGTCGTTGTTGAACCGGGCGTCGAATGCGCCCAGGTCGATCTCGTGGTCAATCAGGTGATTCAACGCGTGCTCGAAGCTCCCGGGCAGCAACTGCGCCTCGAGGTCTACCGCGAGGAACCTGGGGCTGGTATCGATGTGCTTGTAGTGGGCCATCGCAGTGCTCGTTCAAGTCGGACCACTGGCCTTGCAACCCGCATGCCTGCGCGGCAAACTAGAAGGATGGTTTTTCTACAGCCTCGTTAGGCAACACAAGCCTACAGTCGTGGTTTCGCCAGCGAAAGAGCCCATGGTTACCCGTCGAAGTCGCGCTACTCAGTCACTCGCCACAAAGGCCGCCGAGCTTGCGTTCGCCGTACCGCAGGTCGTTGCCCACCGCGTCACGCGCATGGCTCTCTCCAGCCCTAAGCCGTCACCGCGCGATCGCAAGGAGTTCGAGCGCATGGTCGCTGAGAAGAACACTGCTTTCGGCGAATCCTGGAAGGCAATGGCGGCCCAGGCGGCGTTGGCAAACCAAGCGCTCGCGACCTCGTTCTTTCGGTCGTTCCTTTCGGTCGCCAAAGGCAAGAAGCCGTCTGCCGCGGCAACAGCGAACCAGCTTCACAAGGCAGCCCTCGGAGTGCTGGGCAAGGGCCTCGCGCCAGTTCACCGCAAAGCAGTGGCTAACGCCAAGCGCCTTTCTCGTACCAAACTTCGCTGAATCGTGTCGCCTAACCCCTCTACAAGGACTTCCCAATTTGTCAAGAGCGGCATTTGATCAGATTGTCAGTTTCTTTCAATTCAAAAAAGGCGTGCGACAGTGAAGTTGCGGTGC
>PLZH01000011.1 GCA_003152055.1 Burkholderiales bacterium | reverse complement strand
CGGCGTGCGCGCGGTGATCACCGGCGAGGACTTCACGGCGCCCTACGGCGTGATCCCGATCGCGCAGAACGAATGGCCGCTGGCACGCGGCAAGGTGCGCTATCGCGGCGAGCCGGTGGCGGCGGTCGCCGCGGTCGACCACGCCAGTGCCGAGGCGGCGCTGGCCGCCATCGTGCTCGACATCGAGCCGCTGCCGGCCTACTTCGGCGCCGCCGAAGCGCGCGCCGAAGGCGCCGTGCTGCTGCACGACAACAAGGCGGGCAACATCGAGCGCGAGGTCGACCAGACCTTCGGCGACGTTGACGTCGCGTTCGCGGCGGCCGATCTCGTGCGCGAGCAGGTCTTCCACTACGCCGAGGTCGCACACGGCCAGATCGAGCTGAACGCGGCGATCGCCGCCTGGGAGCCCGAGCGCGGGCGCCTGACGACGCATTCGACGACACAGGTCCCCTACTACCTGCACCTGACGCTGGCGCAGTGCTTGGGGCTAGACAGTGCGAAGATCCGCGTCGTCAAGCCGTTCGTCGGCGGCGGCTTCGGCCATCGGGTCGAGCCGCTGAACTTCGAGATGATCACCGCCGCGCTGGCGCGCGCGGCCGGCGGCACGGTGCGCACCGAGCAGTCGCGCGAGGACAGNNGGCGCGCTGCTGCACGGGCTGTACCCGGTCGGCGCGGTGCGCTATCGCGGCCACCGCGTATACACCAACACGCCGCCGTGCGGTGCGATGCGCGGCCACGGCGCGGTCGATGCGCGCCATGCGTTCGAGTCGCTGCTCGACAGCATGGCGGCCGAGCTCGGCCTCGACCCGTTCGCGCTGCGCCGCGCCAACCTGATCGATGCGCCCTACCGCACGCTCAACGACTTGCAGGTCAACTCGTACGGCCTCCCGGCCTGCCTCGACCAGGTCGAGCAGGCATCGGGCTGGAAGCAGCGCCGCGGCATGCTGCCGCGTGGGCGTGGCCTCGGCATGGCGTGCTCTCACTACGTGTCGGGGTCGGCCAAGCCGGTGCACTGGAGCGGCGAGCCGCACGCGGTGGTCAATCTGAAGCTCGACTTCGACGGAGGCATCACGCTGCTGACCGGTGCCTCAGACATCGGCCAGGGCAGCTCGACGCTGCTCGCGCAGGTCGTCGCCGAGGTGCTGCTGCTGCCGCTGGCGCGCATTCGCGTCGTCGCCGCCGACAGCGCGCTGACGCCGAAGGACAACGGCTCGTACTCGTCGCGCGTCTCGCTCATGGTTGGCAATGCCGCGCTGCGCGCTGCGCAGGCCCTGCTCGACGTGCTGGTCACCGCGGCGGCGAAGCGGCTCGACGTCGAGCCGGGGCAGATCGAATGGCTTGGCGAAGGCTGCTGCGTCGTCGGCAGCAGCCGCGAGCTCGACTTCGCGTCGGTTGTCACCGCCGCGCTGGTCGACACCGGCACCCTGATCGTCAAGGGCAGCTGGTCGACGCCGCCCGAGACCCAGGGCGGCAAGTTCCGCGGCGCCGCCGTCGGTTCGACCGCCGGCTTCTCGTACGCCGCGCAGGTGGTCGAGGTCGCGGTCGACGAGGACACCGGCGCCGTCACGGTCGAGCGCGTCTGGGTCGCGCACGACTGCGGCTTCGCGATCAATCCGCTTGCTGTCACCGGTCAAGTGCAGGGCGCCGTCTGGATGGGCATGGGCCAGGCGCTGTCGGAGGAGACGCAGTATCACGAGGGCCTGCCGATGCGGGCGAACCTGCTCGACTACCGCATCCCGACGATCGCTGAGTCGCCGCCGATCGACGTCCATCTCGTCGAGAGCCACGACCCGCTCGGGCCATTCGGCGCCAAGGAAGCAAGCGAGGGCGCGCTGCACGGCTTCCCGCCAGCCCTGACAAACGCCATCGCCGACGCGATTGGCATCCGTCTCGCCGAGCTGCCGGCCTCGCCCGACCGCGTGCTCGACGCCATTCACGATCGGCGGCGCGCAGAGCGACTGGCCGCCAGCCGCGCCGCGAAGGCAGCACCGAGGAGTTGAGATGGACCGCGTTCTCGCATTCGAACTCCAGCGCCCGGCCAGCGTCGGGCAGGCGCTCGCGCTGCTCGCGGCGCCAGGCGCCCGCATCCTTGCTGGCGGCACCGACCTGCTGCCCAAGCTGCGCCGCGGCCTCGACCGACCGACAATGCTGGTCGACCTCGGCGGCGTCGCCGGCCTCGACGCGATCGCGTCCGACGGCGCGATGCTCTCGATCGGCGCCGGTGTCACGCTGGCGCGGCTCGTCGAGAGCCCGGGCCTTGCGGCCGGGCACGCGGCGATCGTCGAGGCCGCGCGCGAAGTCGCGGCGCCGGCACATCGCAACGCCGCGACCGTCGGCGGCAACCTCTGCCTCGACACGCGCTGCGTCTTCTACAACCAAAGCGAATGGTGGCGCGCGGCGAACCACTACTGCCTCAAGCTTGGCGGTGACACCTGCCACGTCGCGCCGCAGGGCGCGCGCTGTCACGCGGCGTTCAGCGGCGACCTCGCACCGGCGCTAATCGTGCTCGGCGCCGAGGTCGAGCTGGCCACCGTGCACGGCACGCGCCGGCTGCCGCTGGCCGAGCTCTATCGCGACGACGGCGCGGCCCACCTCACGCTCGGGCCGGGCGAACTGCTGGTGCGCGTTCTCGTGCCGCGCACCGCCGCGGACGGCGTCTCGGGCTACCGAAAGACTCGCGTGCGCGGCGCGATCGACTTCCCCCTCGCCGGGGTCGCGCTCGCACTCGCGATGGACCACGAACACATCGCACGGCTCGCGGTCGCGCTGACCGGCACCAACTCGCACCCGCTGCTGCTCGACGGCACCGACGCTCTCGTCGGCCGTGCGGTCGACGACACCGCGCTCGCGCTGCTTGGCAAGCTGGTCGCCAAGCAGGTCAGTCCGATGCGCAGCACCGTGACACCACCGAACTACCGGCGCCAGGTGGCGTCGGTGCTGGCGCAGCGGCTGCTGCGCGAACTGTCCGGCGCGCAATACGCCGCAACCGTCTGACGGCAAAGCACCCGCCCGAAAGAACATCGATGTACCGCATCGCCGCCGCCCAAACTCGCTCGGCGCTTTGGAGGAATTTCAGCTTAGTGGGTCATAGCTGCTGCTCCT
>PLZH01000067.1 GCA_003152055.1 Burkholderiales bacterium | reverse complement strand
CAGATGGCCGTGCACATCCCGCTCTCGATCGAAGCGCAGATGGAAGCCCGCACGCTGATGCTGGCGTCGAACAACGTGCTCTTCCCGGCCAACGGCGAGCCGTCGATCGTGCCGTCGCAGGACGTCGTGCTGGGTNNTGTACTACGCCACGCGCGACCGCATCAACGCCAAGGGCGAGGGGATCATCTTCTCCGACGTCGCCGAAGTGCAGCGCGCGCTCGACAACGAGCAGGTCGAGGTGACGGCGAAGATCGCCGTTCGCCTGACGGAATACGAGAAGAACAAGGACACGGGCGAGTTCACGCCGGTCACGACGCTCGTCGATACGACGGTCGGCCGCGCCCTGCTTTCGGAGATCCTGCCGAAGGGCCTGCCTTTCTCGAACCTGAACAAGGCGCTCAAGAAGAAGGAAATCTCGCGTCTCATCAACACGTCGTTTCGCAAGTGCGGCCTGAAGGAAACGGTCGTCTTCGCCGACAAGCTGCTGCAGGCGGGCTTTCGCCTGGCGACGCGCGCCGGCATCTCGATCTGCATCGACGACATGCTCGTGCCGAAGGAAAAGCCGGGCCTGATCGAGCACGCCGAAAAGGAAGTCAAGGAGATCGAGCAGCAGTACGTGTCGGGCCTCGTGACCTCCGGCGAGCGCTACAACAAGGTCGTCGACATCTGGGGCAAGACGGGCGATGAAGTGGGCAAGGTCATGATGGCCCAGCTCTCGAAGGAAAAGACCCTGGACCGGCACGGCAAGCAAGTGGACCAGGAGTCGTTCAACTCCATCTACATGATGGCCGACTCGGGCGCGCGCGGTTCGGCGGCGCAGATCCGCCAGCTCGCCGGCATGCGCGGCCTCATGGCCAAGCCCGACGGCTCGATCANNAAGGGTCTGGCCGACACGGCGCTGAAGACCGCGAATTCAGGCTACCTGACGCGCCGCCTCGTCGACGTGACCCAGGATCTGGTCGTGATCGAGGATGACTGCGCGACGATGAACGGCATGAACATGCGCGCCCTCGTCGAAGGCGGCGAAGTCATCGAGAGCCTGCGCGATCGCGTCCTCGGCCGCGTCGCCGCGGTCGACGTGCTGCATCCGGAGACGCAGGAAGTCGTTCTCGCCGCCGGCGAGATGCTCGACGAAGACGTGCTCGACACCTTCGAGGCGGCCGCCATCGACGAGGTGAAGGTGCGCACGGCGCTCACCTGCGCCACGCGTTTCGGCATCTGTGCCAGATGCTACGGCCGCGACCTCGGCCGCGGCGGCCTCGTCAACATGGGCGAGGCGATCGGCGTCATCGCCGCACAATCGATCGGCGAGCCGGGAACGCAGCTGACGATGCGCACCTTCCACATCGGTGGTGCGGCATCGCGTGCGGCGGTCGCTTCGAGCGTCGAAGCCAAGTCTGAGGGCATGGTTGGCTTCAACCCGACGATGCGCTACGTGACCAACGGCAAGGGCGAGCTGGTGGTGATCTCGCGTTCCGGCGAGATCGTCATCACCGATTCGCACGGCCGCGAACGCGAGCGCCACAAGGTGCCGTACGGCGCGCTGCTCGGCATCAAGTCCGACCAGCAGGTCAAGGCCGGTACGGTTCTGGCGAACTGGGATCCACTGACGCGCCCGATCATCACCGAGTTCGCCGGACGCGCGAAGTTCGAGAACGTCGAGGAAGGCGTGACCGTCGCCAAGCAGGTCGACGAAGTCACGGGTCTGTCGACCCTGGTCGTCATCGATCCGAAGCGGCGCGGCGCGGCCAAGGTCGTTCGTCCGCAGGTGAAGCTCCTCGACCAGGCGGGCAACGAGGTGAAGATCCCCGGCACCGATCACTCGGTGACGATCGGCTTCCAGGTCGGCTCGCTGATCCAGATCCGCGACGGGCAGGACCTGGCGCCGGGTGAGGTGATGGCGCGCATCCCGGTCGAAGGGCAAAAGACGCGTGACATCACGGGCGGTCTGCCGCGCGTGGCCGAGCTCTTCGAAGCGCGCACGCCCAAGGACAAGGGCACGCTCGCCGAGATGACGGGCACCGTCTCGTTCGGCAAGGAGACCAAGGGCAAGGTGCGCCTGCAGATCACCGACCCGGAAGGCAAGGTCTACGAAGAGCTGGTGCCGAAGGAAAAGAACATCGTTGTGCACGAGGGCCAGGTCGTGAACAAGGGCGAGTCCGTCGTCGACGGTCCGGCCGATCCGCAGGACATCCTGCGCCTGCTCGGCATGGAAGAGCTCGCGCGCTACATCGTCGACGAGGTGCAGGACGTCTATCGCCTGCAGGGTGTGAAGATCAACGACAAGCACATCGAGGTGATCGTTCGCCAGATGCTGCGCCGCGTGCAGATCACGAACCCGGGCGATACGGCCTACATCATGGGCGAGCAGGTCGAGCGTTCCGAGCTGTTCGGCCGCAACGACAAGTTCCTGGCCGAAGGCAAGATGCCGGCGACCTGGGCCGACGTCCTGCTCGGCATCACNNCGCGTGCTGACCGAGGCCGCGATCATGGGCAAGCGCGACGAGCTGCGCGGGTTGAAGGAAAACGTCATCGTCGGCCGGCTGATCCCCGCCGGCACCGGCATGGCGTTCCACGATGCCCGCAAGGCCAAGGAAGCGATGGATGACGCCGAGCGCAAGGCGATCGTCATGCAGGAGGCCGAGGAGTTGGCCGCCGTGCAGCTGTCGCAGATCGATGCGGTGAGCGACACCGCCGAGTAGCGGCGCAACGTCCGCTTCGAGTCGAAGGGCAGCCCCGCGGGCTGCCCTTTTTTGTCACGCGCGGCGGGGTGCGCGAGAACGCCATCAGCCGTTTCCAACGCCGACCGCTGCGTCGCCGAAGGCATCGAGCGCGTTCTCGATCGCGAGCAAGGCGACGTCGAGTCCGGTCCCGGTCGCGATCTGGCGCAAGCGCGACAGCGCCGCGTGCAGATCGGTGCTTCTTTCGCCGCGGCCGAAGCGCGCCAGGGCCAGGCCGCGGGCGACGATGAATTCGCTCAACGGCAGGGGCTGGTCGGCCGTGTAGGCCCGGATCTTCGCGCACTGCGCCTCGGCCGCCGGCCAGTCGGCGTCCGCGAGCAGCACGTCGATGGCCAGGTCGCCGAAAAAGATATGGTTGTGGCTGACGCAGCCGCGCTCGAGCTGCGCCTCGCCTTCGGCCAGCCAGCGCCGACGCGCTTCGCGATCCGTTTCGACGAGCGCGCAGACGCCGAGCACCCACGGGCCGATGTGTCCCATGCCGTGATCGCGGCAGAGCGCGAGTGCTTCCAGCGCCAGCGATCGGGCCGCGTCGCGGTGACCCTGACGCAAGGCCAGAATGGCCCTGATGCCGCGGAACTGGGCCTCGAAGCGGCGCGCTCCGAGCACCTGGATCAGGCGCAGCCCCGCCTCGAATTGCGGCTCGGCCTCGTCACGGTTGTCGCGGTAGACGACGGCGATCCAGAGGAGGAGGGCTCGGCCCAGGAGTTCGGCGCGCGGCTGCACGGCGCGCACGGCGAGCTCGATCGCTTCGTTGCCGATGGCGACGGCCGCGTCGATCTCGTTCAGATGCAGCGATGTCCACCCGACCATCGGCAGGTTCGCGACTTCGAGCCGGCCGAAACCGTGCTCGCGCGCCATCGCCACACAGTCGCGCAATTGTGCGTGGGCCGAGCGCATGTGGCCGTGCAGATAGTAGGCATCACCGAGGCCGCCGAGCGCGGCGGCCTCGGCCTCGAGCGATCCGGCCAGGCGAGCCTGCTGGCGCGCGCTCTCGTGCTCGTGCAGGCACTCGGCACCGCGCCCGAGGGGAAACATCAGGTTGCCGCGCAGGTGATGCAGGCGCGACAGCTCGAGCACAAGGCCCGCCGCATCGGCCAAAGGCTCGGCTTCTTCGAGCACGGCGAGGCCCTCTTCGATGCGCTCGTTGAGACGCATGCCCGCAGCCATGCCGATCAAGGCTCGCGCGCGTTCACCGGAATCGGCCGACGTGTCGCGCGCCGCGCGACACGCCTCGATTGCATCGCCGGCGCGGCCGAGTTCGACGAGCAGCCGGCCGCGTGCCATTAGCAGCGCGAATCGCACCTCGCGCGCTGCGGCGAGCGCGAGCCCGCGCTCGACCAGGCCGAGCGCGGCCTGATGGCGAAACTGCGCGGCGACCGCTTCGCTCGCGGCGAGGTAGGCGAGCGCCGCGCGCGCGTCCTCGGCGCAGTCGAAGTGTTCGGCAGCCAGTACCGGGTCACCGGCGGCGAACCACTCGGCGGCGCGCGCATGCAGGCTGCGACGCCGCTTGTGCAGCAGCGACGCGTAGGCGCCATCGCGGATCAGCGCGTGGCAGAACATGAACTCGGCGCCGTCGGCACGGACGAGGAAATGCTCGACCAGAACGCGGCAGTCGTACCGCGCGTTCTCGGTGAGGTGGCGCAGGGCCTGGAGGGTGTAGCGCTGGCCGAGGACGGCGGCGGTCTGCAGGGCCGCCTTGTCGGTCGCGCCGAGCCGGTCCATGCGCGTGTGGACGAGCGCCTGGATCGAGCCTGGGAGATCCGTATGCGCCGCTTCGCCGGCATTGAGGAGCAACTGCAGCAGGAACAGCGGGTTGCCCTCGGCGCGCTCGACACAGCTCGCGACGAGCGTGGGCGGCATCGCCGAGACCTGCGTCGCGAGTCGCGTCGCGTCTTCGGTCGTGAGCGGCCCGAGGTCGATGCCGATGAGGGGCGCGCCGTGCAAAGCCGTGCGCCAGGCGCCCGCGCTCGGGTCGCCGGCAAAGCGCGTCGTCATCACGAGCAGCAAAGGATGCCTGGCGGCGAGAACGGCGAGCGCGGCAAGGCGCTCGAGCGTCCAGGCGTCGGCCCAATGGATGTCTTCGACGACGACAAGCAGGGGCGAGGCCGCACTCGCATCCGTCGCGAGATCGCACAAGGCATGGAGCGAGCCCTGCTCGCGCGCTGCGGTGCTCATCGCTGCGGCAAGCGCGCGCAGCTCCGGCGGTGGCGTGACGTCGAGCAGGTCGTGCAGGAACAACTGCCGCTCGGGCGCGATTGGCCGTGTCGCGCCGGCCTGCTCGATCGCTCCGCGCCGCCCGTCTTCGTCGGCGATGCCGGCGACGGCGAGAAAGCTTCGCGCCAGGCTGCGTACCGCGTCGCGCCCGGTCTCGGCACCGAAGTCGAGCACCGATGCGCTGTGGCACGAGAAGCCGAGGCTGCACGCAACGCTCGCGAACTCGGCGACGAGCCGAGATTTGCCGACGCCCGGATCGCCGCGAACGACGACGACGCGGCTACGCTTGCGCTCTGCGCATGCCTCGACGAGGGCTGCGAAGTCGCGCAGCTCTTCGTCGCGGCCGACGAGTGATGCGCCCGATGCCGGCGTCGCGCGCGGGCCGCAGATGCGATAGGACGAAAGCGGCCGTTCCTTGCCCTTGACTTCGACCGCTGCGACCACCTCGGCCTCGAAGTGGTCGGAGACCTGTTGCCACGTCTCCGCGCTGACGAGCACGTCGCCGGGCTCGGCCAGGCTGCGCAATCGAGCGGCGGTGTTCACCGTGTCGCCGGTGAGCGCGTAGTCGCCGGCGCGCGCATCGCTGCGGCGGGCGACGACGAGGCCGGTGTTGATGCCGGTGTGCATGCGCAGCCCGCGGCCCGGCGACGCCTCAAGGCCGGCGACGAGTCGGCCCACGGCGCCGTGCAATTCGAGCGCCGCCGCGACGGCGCGGCGCGGATCGTCGCGTCGCGCCAGCGGCACGCCGAACAGCGCCATGATCTCGTCGCCGACGAACTGGTTCACGGTGCCACCGTGGCGCTCGATCACTGCCGTGGCCTCGGCCTTGATGCGGCCCATCGTCGCTTCGACGTCTTCCGGGTCCGACGCTTCGTTCCAGGCGGTGTAGCCCGAAAGATCGGAGAACATCACGGTCGCGTGGCGGCGTTCGCCTTCGTCGACCGCGGGGGCGGCGGGCGCTTTGAGCTCGTGGCCGCAAGCGTTGCAAAAGCGCTGGCCATCCTGAAAGGCGGCGCCGCAGCGCGCACAAGTGACCTGGAGGCTCGCGCCACAGGCGCTGCAAAATCGGGCCCCGGGTGGGTTGTCGGTGTCGCAGCGGGCGCAGGACATGGGCAAGAGTCGCGAGCCATCGAAAAGTCGATCATCGCCCGATCGTGCGTGCGCAGGCAAGCGCGGCGGCGAAGCCTTTCGTACGCATTGATGCGTATTGCCCTGGCGCACCCTCGCGTCGACGATCAGCGGGCGAATCGACTTGCACGAGCGCAGTTCCTGCGGTTCACGAAGGAGAAGTTCATGGCATTGGACGAGGCGAAGCTGAACGCGTTCATGGGGCGCTTCGTCGGCGATTTCGGCGCGGCGCTGCACGCGGCGACGATCGTCGTCGGCGACCAGCTCGGGCTGTACAAGGCGCTGGCCAAAGGGCCAGCGACCGTCGAGGCGCTTGCTCGCGTCACCGAGACCGACCCTCGCTACCTGCGCGAGTGGCTGTCGGCGCAGGCGGCCAGCGGCTACGTCGAGTACGACGCTGAGAGTGACCGCTTCAGCATGAGCGAGGAGCAGGCGTTCGCGCTCGCCGAGGAGGCAAGCCCGGCCTTCATTCCCGGCGCATTCCAGGTCGTGGCGGCGCAGTGGAAGGCGATCCCGAAGATCGCGAAGGTGATGCGCACCGGCCTCGGCCTCGGCTGGCACGAGCACGACGCGGCACTCTTCCACGGCACCGAGCGGTTCTTCCGGCCGGGCTACGCAGCCAACCTGGTGAGCCAGTGGTTGCCCGCACTCGACGGCATCGACGCCCGACTGCGCGCCGGCGCGAAAGTCGCCGACGTCGGCTGCGGCCACGGCGCCTCGACGCTGATCATGGCGCAGGCGTACCCCAAGTCGCAGTTCATCGGCTTCGACTACCACGAGCCTTCGATCGAGCACGCACGCGAAGCGGCTCGCAAGGCGGGCGTTGCCTCGCGCGTGAGTTTCGAAGTGGCGACGGCGAAGAACTTCCCGGGCTCCGGCTACGACCTCGTGGCCGTGTTCGACTGCCTCCACGACATGGGCGATCCGGTAGGCGCAGCCAACCACGTCCGCGCCAGCCTCCACCCCGAGGGCACCTGGCTCATCGTCGAGCCCTTCGCGAACGACCGGCTCGAGGACAACCTGAACGCGGTCGGCCGTATCTTCTATTCGGCCTCGACCTTCATCTGCACGCCGGCCTCGCGCTCGCAGGAAGTAGGCCTGTGCCTCGGCGCGCAGGCGGGCGAAGC
>PLZH01000144.1 GCA_003152055.1 Burkholderiales bacterium | reverse complement strand
GACCCGTCACCAGGGCATAGACGACAAGTAGATGAAAGAGGACGACGACGGTGATGCCGATTACATGGCGACGCGGATCAGCCTGACGCTGAGCGTAATTCATGAACTGGGATCTCCAGATAATGGCAGCGGGGCAGCAAAAGACATACCCCGCGCCTGCTAGCTCGTGACCCAGACACGGCGCCCTGAAACCTAGCCCCCGCGCAGGGTCGCATTCTAGCGATCGCAGGACGAGGCGTTTGACTGACAAGGCCGGGTAGCAGCTCGGCGCTGTACCGCCCCGCGCTGCAAGCACTGAAAAAATCGTACGCCGTTCGCTGGGTTGCTCAGGCTCTCACCCTTCGACCGAGCGATCTGATGACACCTACCCCGTAAGTCAGAAGCCCGCCAGCGTTGCGGCTGACGGGCCTCTTCGGATCTTGACCTCGCGGTTCAGAAGAACTTGTACGTTCCCGTCAGGTAAATAAAGCGACCATGAGGATCGTAATAGGTCGGGTCATACCCGGTCTGGAAGTACGTTCCCAATGTGACCGTACCAGGCGGTTGTCGATTGCCAATGTTCTTGACACCCAAGCGGAGCATCATATTCTTGACTCCCTGGTAACGGGTTTGAAGGTCCCAGGTTGAAAATGAGCCGATATGAAGCGGCGTCGTCTGCGGCGTGCAACATGGAATGTTATCGTCGTAGCCGGATTGGAAGTGCTGATTCAGGGTTACTCCGTACGGCCCATACGCCCAGTCCAAGGCAAGTTCATGTCTCCAGCGGAAGATAATGCCACCCGCGGACACAGCATTCAACGGATTGCCGTTTGCATCGACCGTAGCTCCTATGCTGGGCTGCACCGTTCCATCAGGCAACGTCTCTGAATACTTGGTCAGGTATGTACTATTCAAATTAAAATTGAATGTTCCATACCGTTCCGTCTTCGCGATCCTCCATTTCACATCCCCGTCGAAACCTGCGGTCGAAAGCGAGCCCGCATTGATGTTCGTACTTGTGACCTGTATGATGTTACCTAACGGGTCACGCGAAACCAGCCCCGTGTATGCAGGGTTCCCTAGCGCAGCCTGGTCCACAATAAACTGCGGATCAAGCGTGGTAACCAAGTTATTTACCTTGATATCAAAATAATCGAGGCTCACCGACAAGTTCTGGACCGGATCCACGACGATCCCGATCGACTTCTGCCTGGACCTCTCGGGCGAAAGCTTCGTATTGCCGCCCGTCAGTTGTGTGAACTGTCCCGTCGTACCTGACACAGGGTCCAGGAAGGTCGCTGTCGTACCTATGATATCCGGACTGAACAACTCGGGCAGACCTGGCTCACGGAATCCCGTCCCATAAGATCCACGGAATAGTACTTGCGAAACCGGCTGGAAGCGCAAACTCACTTTCGGATTCAGAGAGGTCGCGTTAGGATAGCTGTCATAACGCAAGGAAAGATCAGCCTCCAGAGATTTCAGGATCGGAGCATCAAGCTCACCATATATTGATTTTGAGTTACGGGATGTCGTCAGCGGCAACTGCTGGCCGCCGTAACCGGAAATATCCCCGGATTGGTAGGCGGCACTCGGGTTGAAGGAGATGTGCTCGTTTCGCACCGCACCACCGAGGGCAAAAGTCAAGGATCCAGCCGGCAGCTTATAGAGGTCACCGGAGAATTTACCCTCTATCCCATCGGTAGTATAGGTCGCATCGATCATCGGACCGTTATAATTGGTCCCCGCAATTTGCGCCGCCAATGCCGGTGTCTGGAATTGGGTGAATGGGTCGAATGCGTTGTTGTTGCTCAGGAGCGAAGCCATTGCAGTTTGGGATTGATACCCGCCCTGCGTTGATTCCGATACGTTGCTGCTGTTGTGGCTGTACGCGACATCGTAGTCGTAGTCTTTGAAGATGCCTCGAAAACCGCCTACGACGTGGCCCTGGTCAGCCACGTCCGTATGGACACGACCGCCACCGTCAAAGTTTCGCAGACTTACCGTCACCGGATTTCCAGCCGCTGCGGTGTCGGACAGGAATGCCGTCGGATAAAACGGACTCGTGGGCGATAAGATAATCGCGGGATAGATATTCTTTGTTACAAAAGCGTTGTCGGTCGCCAGAAACGATACGCTGTACGGCGATGCTTGTTCTACGATCTTGGTGACATTGTGTGCGTAGAAACCCTCGATGAAAAACTCAGTCTGGTCATTGAGTTTGAAACGGAAATTGCCGGAAATATTTTGCCGCCTTACGTCCGGAACCAATGGCACGTATGGTGACGAGTTAAATCGACACGTGCCGAGGTTGGCGTCAAATGCGGCCCCATTTTGCGCGCAATTATTTGGCGCCAGCGGATTTCCAAGACCGCTGCCCTGGGAATTGAGTGCATTTGGAATGACGCCATTCGCATTAGGAGTCAACACAGGATCAAAGGTCCGCAACGCACCGCTCGGAGTCGCACTCTGATCGTAGTTGCCGCCGTTCTGCCAGGAGGTATTGGCATAGTTGCGTTGGGCACCCGTGATGACCGAGTCATGGCCGACGTCCGCAGATACCAGAATGTTATAGCGGTCTGTCTCGAAGTTGCCGAAACCTGCAACGAAACCAAACTTGGCGACTTGGCCACTGCCGCTGCTACTGCCACCGTAGTAGGCATTGGTCTCGACACCTTGATAATTTCGTCTGAGGATAAAGTTGATCACCCCGCCAATGGCATCCGAGCCATATACCGCAGACGCACCATCCTTTAAAATCTCGACTCGCTCGACCGCAGAAAGGGGAATCACGTTGATATCCGGCGCTGTCCCAGTCGTGTCGGTGGCGTAGCTTGCGAGTCGACGCCCGTTGACCAACACCAACGTCTTGTTGGGCCCCAAGCCGCGCAGGCTCGCGTTCGCCTCGCCGTAAGTGGAAGCGCCTGCGCCTTCCGCGGTCGTGTTGCCCATGACGGCGGTGTTTGCAGTCACCGCGTTCAGAAGCTGCTCGACCGTCGTGACCCCCAACTTCTGGATGTCTTCGCGGGTCACGGTCTGCACGGGCAGCGCAGTCGAGCTTTCCACGCGCTTGATGAGGGAGCCGGTGACTTCCACTCGCTCAAGTTGTTGGTCCGGAGACTGCTGCGCAACAGCCGGCAAAGCGGCGACACCGGTTCCGAAAGCAATCATCAGGCTCGTGCAGAGCTTCGTTCTCTTCAACATCGGACCTCCCAAGGAGAAAAAAGTGGATCGATAGACCTTCGCCACAAGCCACGTCAACGTCCGGCTGGGTAAGCCAGTGTTAACGCAGCGTCAAGGCTGTAAAACTATTGTCACGGAGGCTTGGCCGAGCCTCGACGGGGTTGACCCGAATTTCTTGCTGGGAGGCGACGCAGCGTCTGCTTTAACCAACAGTCATTCGGGGCACGGCGTCGAGCAGGGTTCGGGTATACGACGACTGCGGATGCAAGAGCACCCGGCTCGTCGGCCCCTTTTCCTCGACGCGGCCGCCTTGCATCACGACGATGTCGTCGGCGAGGTACTCGACGACGCCGATGTTGTGCGTGATGAAGAGAAGCGACAGGCCGAGATCGCGCTGCAGTTGGGACAGGAGGTTGAGGATCTGCGCCTGGACCGATACGTCGAGTGCCGACGTCGGCTCGTCGCAGACGATGAGTCGTGGCTGCACCGCCAGGGCGCGCGCGATGGCGATGCGCTGNNAGCGACGCGAAGGGATCCTGGAAGATGATCTGGATCTCCCGCCGCGCAGCGCGCAGGGCTTCGCCTTCGAGCATGAACAGATCCTGCCCGGCGAAGCGGGCGCTGCCCTCGATGATCGCCGTGCCGCGCAGGAGCTGGACGATAGCCTTGCCCGTCGTCGTCTTGCCACAGCCCGACTCGCCCACGAGCGCCAGCGTCTTGCCGGCCGCAACGTCGAACGAGACACCGTCGACGGCGCTGAAGACGCCGGTCGTGCGCTGCAGCAACCCGCGTCGGATCGGGAAGCGAACGGCGAGGTTTTCGACCTGAAGCAAGGGCGAGCCCGGTGTGTCACGCGTCGGCCCCGAAGGCGGCGCGATCGTGACGCCATTCGCCGGTTCGCCCGGGCCGCGCTCGGGCGGCAGAGCCGCGGCGGGCGCGAGGTCGGTGTAAAGGAGGCAGCGGACGCTACGCGCCGGGCCGAGCGCTGTCAGCTCCGGCGGCGTCGTCGCGCACGGGCCGAAGGCGCGGTCGCAGCGCGGCGCGAAGCGGCAGCCTTCGAACCTGAGCCAGAGCGGCGGCACCGAGCCGCGGATGGCGGCTAGCGATTCGCCACGCCGCGCCGCGTCGGGCAAGGCCCGCAGCAGGAGGCGAGCGTACGGGTGCTTGGGCGAGGCGAAGAATTCGTCGGCGTCGGCGACTTCGATGATCTGCCCCGCATACATCAGCGCCACGCGGTCGGCCATGTCGGCGACGACGGCGAGGTCGTGGGTGATGAGAAGCAGCCCCATGCCCTGCTCGCGCTGCAGATCCTTGAGGAGCTTGAGGATCTGCGCCTGGATCGTCACGTCGAGAGCGGTNNAAATCGGGCTCGGAAGCCAGCGTCATGGCGATCATGACGCGCTGCTTCTGGCCGCCGGACAGGCGAAACGGATATTCGTCGATCCGCCGCTCGGGCTCGGGAATGCCGACTCGTCCGAGCCACTCGATCGCCTTGTTTCGGGCCGCCGCGCCGCGCAAGGCCGTGTGCGTTTCGATCGCCTCGACGATCTGGGCGCCGACCCGCATCACCGGGTCGAGGCTCGTGCCAGGCTCCTGGAAGATCATGCCGATACTGCCGCCGCGCACCGCGCGCATCCCTGCCTCGGGCAACGCCAGGAGATCCTGGCCTTCGAGAGCGACGCGGCCGCCGACGATGCGGCCGTTTTCCGGCAGAAGGCGCATCAGGGCCAGCGCCGTCATGCTCTTGCCGCAGCCCGATTCGCCGACNNAGCGTCGCGCCGCGACGCGCGGCCGGCATCAGCTCGTCGCCGCGCGGCGAAGGCGCGGGCGAAAGCTCCGGGCACGCGGGTCGAACGCGTCCCGCACGCCGTCGGCGAAAAGGTTGGCGGCGAGCACCAGCGTGACCATGAAGACGAAGGCGGAGACGAAGCTCCACCAGACGACCGGATCGCGGCTCATCTCGCTGCGCGCCAGGTTGATCATGCCGCCGAAGCTGTTCATCGACGGGTCGACACCGACGCCGACATAGGTGAGCACGGCTTCGTAGAGGATGAGATCGGAAAAGCTCAGCACCGTCGTGATCAGCACGAGGTGCATCACGTTCGGGACGATGTGGCGGACCATGATGCGGGTGTGGCTGACGCCGAAGGCCGTCGCCGCCTGGACGAAATCGAGCTCGCGCAGCTTCAGCGTCTCGCCGCGGATGAGACGGCACAGCGTCGCCCAGCCGGTGACACCGAGGATGACGCAGAGAAGGAAGATCTTCACGTCGGAGCGCTCGGTGCCGGTCTCGAACATCTCGGCGTGCTGGTCGAGATAGACCTGGACCATGAGCACGCAGGCGGCGATCAGCAGAACGTTCGGCACCGAGCTGAGGGTCGTGTAGAGGTACTGGATGAGCTCGTCCACCCAGCCCTTGAAATAGCCGGCGAGGACCCCGAAGACGACGGCAAAGGGAAGCGTTGCGATCGTCGCCAGCGTGCCGATGACGAAGGCGGTGCGGACGCTTTTCAGCGACTGGTAGAGCACGTCGTTGCCGGTGCGGTCGGTGCCGAGGACGTGGTAGTTGCCCATCAGCGCCACGACCGGGCCGGCCAGCATGCAGATGACCGTGAAGGTCACCAGCGCGGCGCGCAGGGGCAGATGCGTGCGGTCGCGAGCGATGTCGCGCAGCGCCGCGGAAACGCCGCCATGCGCCCGGCGGACGGCGAACGCGGTGAGAAGCACCGCCAGGACGGCAACGACGACGCCTACGACGAGGCCGACCGCTGCACGCGAGAGCAGGTCGCCGGCCCATTGCGAATCGGGATCGGCGAGTTGCGCGCCACCGAAAGCCAGCCGCGGATAGGCGCGAACCGGGCGGTCGTCCACCACCATCGGCGCCTTCTCGAATGCCTTGTACGCGAGCGGCTGCGAGTAGCCGATCTCGCGCGTCGCGATCTGGCGGGCGAGGACGACGTCGAGCAGCGATTCGGTCGTCGGCGCATACGACACCGCCGTCTCCGTCGCCGTCCCCGCCGCGGCGGGAAGGGCGCGCCGGAAGTGGACGCTGTCGACCAGGGTCACGAGCGCGAAGATGGCGAGGACGATCGCCGCGCTCAGTGCCACGGGATCGCGAATCACCTTCTCCCAGGTCGCGCGCAGATTGGCGTTGGCGGCGATGCGCCAGGCGTAGAAGGCGAGAACGAGCGTCATCGCGTAGAGGACGAGGTCGGTTCCGAGAAAGACGAATTTGGGCATCAGGCGAGGCGCACGCGCGGGTCGGCCCACGTATACAGAAGGTCGATCACGATGTAGCTGGCGATGTAGAGGAAGGCGCCGAGGAAGACCATCGAACGAACGATCGCGAAATCCTGGCCCGAGATGGCCTCGATGACGAACGCGCCGAGCCCCGGAATGCCGAAGAAGCTCTCGAAGACGATGCTGCCGAGAAAGACGTAGGGCAGGTACGAGCCGGCGCTCGTGATGATCGGGATGAGCGCGTTGCGCAGCACGTGGCGGAACAGCACGAGCGCTTCCGAGAGCCCCTTGGCACGCGCCGTACGCACGTAGTCCTTGCCGATCTCCTCGAGGAACATGGCCCGGTACAGGCGCGCCTCCGTGCCCAGGCGCGCCAGCAGCGACAGGCCGATCGGCATGATCAGGAACTTGATCGCGTCGAGCCCGCCGGAGTAGCCCGAGATCGGCACGAGATGGAGCATGCGCGAGAAGAAGAACTGGCCGACGATGATGTAGAAGAGGCTAGAGATCGAGAGCATCAGGACACAGACGACGACGCCCCAGAAATCGATCCGCGAATGGCGAAAGAAGATCAGCAACAGCGCGAACGACGTGCTCGCGATGACCTGCAGGATGAAGACCGGAACGGCGAGCTGCAGGCTCACCCACATGCGGGTCTTGATCTCATGGCCNNTTGCCGCCGATGTTGAGGCGCGCCATGTCGTCGGGCGTATTGACGTTGAAGAAGAGGAAGAAGGTGAAGAAATTCACCCCGATCAGGATCAGCGCGCCGTAAGCGACGCGGCGAACGAGATAGTTCAGCACGAGAAAGTCAGGGCGCCACGCGCGCCGCGACCGCAACCGGACGCAGCGGCACGGCGGTCTCGCGTTGCCGTGCCTGGTAGCCGCGCCGGGCGATCCAGACGAGCGCCAGGATGAGGGCCACGAGCAGTGCGATCGGCCACCACGTCGGCTTGTTCCACTCCGCCTGCCTGGCGACGCGCAGGGCCGGGTCGATGCGGTAGTACTTGGCCATGTCGCGGATCAGGATGCTCGGCTTGCCGTTGTAGACCCACTGCTGGAACGCCAGGCCGCCCCAGGGGAAATAGCCGAACGACCAGGGCGCGTCCTGCTGCACGATGGCCACCATCTCGTCGATGACCTCCTGCTTGCGCGACCCGTCATCGAGGGTCTGCAGCTCTCGATAGAGCTTGTCGTACTCCGGGTTCTCGTAGTTGGCGGTGTTCTCGCCATTCGACTTGGATTTGGAGTTGGGGCCGTACAGAAGAAACAGGAAGTTCTCCGCGTCCGGATAGTCGGCTAGCCAGCCCCACCAGAAGATCTGGTGTTTCCCCTTCAGGATCTTGTCCTGGAACTGGTTGTAGTCCGTGGCCCGCACCTCGAGCTGGATGCCGAGCTTGGCGAACTGGCGCACCATCCAGTCGTTTTCGGTCTTCGATTCCGGCGTCACCGCCTTCTGAAAGTCGTAATTGAGTACCAGAGGCCGCCCGGTCACTGCGTCGCGTCCGTCCGGATAGCCCGCTTCGGCGAGGAGCTTCTTCGCCTCGTTGATGGAGCGGCGCACTACCTTGCCGTCGACGATCTTGTGCGTCACCGGATCGTGGAAGGTGCCCTGCCCTTCACGCGAGCCGAACAACCCTGGCGGCAGGGGACTCTGCGCAGTGACGCCGCCCTTGTTCTGAAAGATGCGGCCGTAGCCTTCTTCCCAGTCGATGGCGATCGAGATCGCCTGGCGCAGCTTGCGATGCTTTTCCTGCTCCTCCGGCGTCTTGCCGCGGCCGACCACCGGGTCGAGCATGTTGAAGCCGAGGTACCAGTTCGAAATGTCCGTGCTGAGGGGAAACTTGAAGCCGCGCTCGTCGTAGAGCTTCTTCACCTCGTCGGAATTGCTGGCATCGTTGCGGAAGTCGACGCCCCACTCCGGCCGCTCGATCTCGGGCACGTCGAAGTAGCCCTGCTTGAACTTCTCCTTGCGCGGCACCTTCTCCTTCTCGATCGTCACATACAGGGTGTCGATGAACGGCATGAGCTTGCCGCAGTCGGCGAGAAGGCCGGCCTTGGCATCGCCCGGCTCGCCTTCGCAAGGGTAAGGCTCACCGCGGAAGTTCGGGTTGCGCTTCATGACGTGGCGGCGGTCGCGGATGAACTCGGTCATCATGTACGCGCCGGTGCCGACCGGCCACTGGTTGAGCGACAGGCCGTTGTCGCTCATCCCGGGCTGTGCATAAAAGGCGTCGGCCTCCCAGGGCACCGGAGCGAGAAACGGCATCGCCATCCAGTAGCTCCACTGCGGATACTTGCCCTTCAGGCGAATCCGCAGCAGGTGCGGGTCGAGGGCCTCGGCGCCTTCGAGCGGCCACTTGCGGAAATCGAGGAAAGGCTTGTCCTGGATGTCTTCCGGGAGGCCGGCGAGAAGCTTGGCGTCCTCGGCCTTGATCTTCGCTCCGTAGGCCTTGAGGCCGAGCACGTACTCGGCGAAGACGGCGTAGACGGGCGCCTCGATCCGCGTCGTGGCATGGCGCTTGATGGCGTACACGAAGTCGTCGGCGACGAGCTCGCGCGTGCCCTGCTGCTCGAAGTCCCAGGGCGAGCGCTTGTCGCCGAGCTGGGCACGCGTCAGATGATGATAGAGGTACTCGCCCTTCTCGTTCTTCGCGAACGCCGGGTGCGGCGCGTACATGATGCCGTGCCTGATCGGAATGTCGTAGACGCTTTGCGCGATCTGCTCCACCGCGGCGTCGTCGGGCAGGCGCTGGCCGGACTTGTCGAGGTAGTACGGCCTCACCACCTCGGCCGCCGCCTTCGGGATAAGCCTGTAGGGGCGGTCGAGATAGTGATAGCCGTACAGCGGCTCATAGATCTGGTAGGTGTAGGCCGTCTCGTTATTGGAATACGAGGCCGTCGGGTCGAGATAGCGCGGCGAACGCTCGTCGAACGAATAGAACAGCGTGTTCTTCGCGGCCGCGCCCTCGGGGTAAGGACTGTTGTTGCACGCCACGACGGCAAGCGCCGACGCGAGCAGGGCAAGCCCCTTCGCGATGCGGGCCGGGAAGCGCGGATTCATCGGGGCGGCATGCTACCAGCCGATGAACGCGTCGCGGCCGTCGACGAGCAGGCGGACGCGGGCGCCAACGGGCAGGCTCACCTTCGTCGGCACGTGGCCGAAAGGCAGCCCGGTGAGGATCGGCGTCTTCGTCGCGGCGCGAACGCGAGCTATCGCCGTCTTCAGCGAATAACCGCGGTCGTTCGGCGATTTCTTCCAGGCCGTGAAGGCACCGAGAACGATGGCGCGCTGTGCGTCGAGCACGCCCGCTTGCTGCAGTTGCAGCAAATTTCGCTCGACGCGATAGGGATGCTCGTTGACGTCCTCGAGGAAGAGGATGCCGCTTCTGATGCGCGGAAAGTGCGGGGTCGCCAGCAGCGAGTTGACGACGCAGAGGTTGCCGCCCCACAGCACGCCGCGCGCCTCGAGCCCATCGAAGGCTGCTTCGGTGCGAAAGCCGACGGCCTCGAGCTCGCCCGACATCGCTTCCATGAAGCAGGCCTGGGTGACGTCGTCGACGCCGCCTTCGCTCTCGCTGCGACCGAAATCGTCGCAGGCGAGCGGGCCGGCCCAGGTCACGCCACCGGAGTGCGCAAGCAGGCCGAGTTGCAGCGAGGTCATGTCGCTCATGCCGACCCAACGCGTGCCGCCCTCGACGCTCTTCGCGATGCGCTTCCAGTCGATGCGGTCGAGCAGGCGCGTCAGGCCGTAGCCGCCGCGCGTCGCCAAGGCGACGCTCGGACGCGCCGCGGCGACGCGGTGCAATGCCGCGAGGCGAGCCTCGTCGTCACCAGCGAAGCGCTGCGTCTTGAGCGCCGCAGCCTCGTCCGTCTCGACGGCGAAGCCGAGCCGGCCGAGGCGCGCTGCAGCGCGACGCAACGGCAATACGGATCGCAGTACGCCGGCCGGCGAAAAGAGCAGCAGCCGCTTCGCGATCGGATCGCTCGTCACTCGGCCTCGCCATCGATCTCGAGCGATTCGCCAGCCGGAATCGGTGCAGGCGCCTCGTCGAGCGGCACATGCAAGGTGGCGATGGCGCGGCGCTGCCGGTACTGCTCGCGTCGCTCGGCGAAGAAGGAGCGCAACACCTTGGCGGAAGCCTCGCCGAGAACGCCGCCGACGACGGCGGTGTGGTGATTCAAGGCCGCATTGCCGAAGACATCGATGACCGAGCCGGCGGCACCTGCTTTCGGATCCAGTGCGCCGAAGACGACGCGCTTGACTCGCGCATGCAGAAGCGCCATGGCGCACATGGCGCAGGGCTCGAGCGTCACGTAGACCTCGCACTCGGGCAGGCGGTAGTTGCCGAGCAGTTGCGCGGCGTGGCGCAGGGCGAGTATCTCGGCGTGTGCGGTCGGATCGTGATCGGTGATCGGCCGGTTGTAGCCGGTCGCGACGACCTGTCGGCCGCTCGGCGTATTGCGCATGATCACCGCGCCGACCGGCACCTCGCCGACGAGCCACGCGTTCTGCGCCTGATCGAGCGCGAGGCGCATGCCCGCCGCGTCGTGGTGCGGCATCAATGTTCGGCGCGCTCGTTGCGTTGCATGCCCTGCTGCATCGCGTGCGCGGCGTCGTCGCGGACCTTCTGTTCGATATTGCGGGCCTGCTGCGGGACGGTGGCGGCGTTCGGATCGGCGGCCACTGCGCCCGGCATTCCACCCGGGACGGCGAGCGTCGCGCCGTCGCCGTCACCCGGGTCGGCGGCGACGGCAGCGGCCTGTTTCGCCGCCTCGGCACTACGGGTCGCGATGCTGCTTGCGCCCCCGACCATGCCGACCGCCTGCAGCTGCTTCTTGGCGATCGAGAGGACGATCGCAAGGGCGATGAGGAGCGAGAGGACGCCGAAGATCGCTTTCATGACCGCCTGCTGTTGCGACGAGAGGAACCAACCACTATCGTACCGCCCAGCGCCGCCCGATCGCATGGNNTGCCACGCGTCTGGATCGACACCGACCTGGGCTTCGACGACCTCGCCGCGGTGCTGACGGTCGCGCACGCGCCGGGCTGGGTCATCGATGGCATGTCGCTGGGCGCAGGCAATGCGCCGATCGAGGTGGTGGTCGACAACGCCTTGCGGTCCGCGGCATGCTTCGCCTGGCGATTCCCCATCTGCGCAGGTCGCGCGCAACCGCTGCGGGGCCAGCTCGTGACGGCACAGAGCCTCCTCGGCGCCGATGCGATGGCCTCGGCCGGGCGCGCCCTTCCGCAGGAACGCGCGACGCTGCGTTCGATCGATGCGGTAGCTGCCCTCGGCGAGTACCTCGCCGAGGCGATCGACCCGGTGACGCTACTCGCTCTCGGGCCGCTCACCAATATTGCGGTCGTGCTGCAGCACCGCCCCGATCTTGCGGCGCGAATCGGCATGATGATGTGGATGGGCGGCAGCGCCGGGCCGGGCAATCACACGGCGGCGGCGGAGTTCAATGCGGCCGTCGATCCGGAAGCAGTCAACGTCGTGCTCGATGCCGGTGTGCCCCTGCACATGGTGGGCCTCGATACCTGCCGTCAGGTGCGCATGCACGCCAGCGACGCAGAAGCGCTGCGCGGCGTCGGCACCGACCGGGCCGAAGTGCTGGCCGACCTGCTACTCGGCTATGTGCGCATTGCCAGTCGCGACGGCAGCCTGCCGATGGCACTGCACGACCCGACGGCCGCCGCCGCGCTGGTGGCTCCCGGCAGCGTGACGTTTCGTTCGGCGCATGTCGTCGCCGAATGCCGGGGCGAGCACACCCGCGGCATGACGGTGATCGAATGGCGCGTGCCGCGTCGTGCCGAGGCCAACACCCAGGTGGCAACCGTGGCCGACGAGGCCCGGGTGCGCCGGGTCGTGCTGGACGCTTTGGCGGCTGCGGCACGCGGCTGACGACAAGCCCGCGTACGATGCTCGCGTGACGACCTGGCTCGAAGACTTCTGCCGCGCGATCCCCAAGGTCGAACTGCATTGCCACCTGCTCGGCAGCGTGCGCCACGCCACCTTCAAGGTCCTGGCACACAAGGCCAAAGCACCGCTCAGCGACGCGGAGATTGACACCTTCTACATCCGCGGCGAAAAACCGGTCGGCGTGCTCAAGGCGCTGCGTGCGCTGGATGCGCATCTGCTGCGCTCGCCCGACGATCTGCATCGCATCGCCTACGAATACCTGGAGGACGCCGCCGCGCACAACGTGCGTTACGCCGAGTTCTTCTGGAACCCGACCGGCACCGCGCTTCGGTCCGGCATCGCCTACCCGGTCGCGCAGGACGCGATCGTGCGCGCCATCCATAATGCGCAAGCCGATTGCGGCATCGTCGGCCGCCTTGTGGCCGCCATCGACCGCGAGGCTTCGCCGGCGGCGGCACTCGAGATGGTCGGTTGGGTCGCCGCGAACCGGCGCGACGAGGTCGTGGGCATCGGCATCGACTACAGCGAGGTCGACCACCCGCCCGAGCTGTTCGCCGACGCCTACGCGGCGGCGCGCCGCGCCGGCCTGAAGACCACCGCGCACGCCGGCGAATTCGGCATGCCGTGGACCAACGTGAAGACCGTCATCGAACTGCTGAAGGTCGATCGCGTCGACCATGGCTACACGATCGTCGACGCTCCCGACTATGCGCGGCGATGCGCCGAGCGCGGCATCGTTTTCACCGTTGTGCCGACCAATTCCTACTACCTGCGCACCCTTGCTCCGCAACGCTGGGCGCTCGACCATCCGATCCGCCGCATGCCGGGCTTGGGCCTGCGCGTCCATCCCAACACCGACGACCCGACGCTGCATCGGGTCACGCCGACGCAGGCGTGGCAGAAGATGGTCGACGACTTCGGCTTTTCGATCGAAGACCTGCGCGGGTTCATGCTGAACGGGCTCGACTCGGCGTGGATCGACGCAGGGACGCGGCGCGACTGGAAGGCCGAGCACCTGGAGGCATTCGACGCGCTGGCAGCGTCAGCCACGGTCGCTTCGCCTTCGGCCTCCTCGCCGCCTCCGACCTGAGATCGATTCACTCGCGCAGGACCCAGCCGTCCAGCGCGGAACGGAGCAGCGGACTTTCGAGCACGCCGACGACCCGCACCGCGCGCACGGCGCCGAGCCGTTCGGCCCACCGGGCGCCCTGCCGCATCGCCACGCCACACGCCACGACGTCGCCGCCGAGTGCTTCGACAAGATCCCAGGCGGCCTGCAGCGTCGTGCCGGTGCTGACGGCGTCGTCGATGAGCACCAGGCGTTTGCCTTCGAGCAGAGGGCGTTGATTCGGATCGAGGTAGATGCGCCTGCCCGGTTCGGGCGACGTGATCGATTGCACGGGCATGGACAGCGCCTCGTCGTACCAGAATTTGCGCGAGGTGCCCATCGGCACGTAGCGCGCATGGCCGAGTGCACGGGCGACGACCGGGGCGAGCGCAAGGCCCAGGGTCGGCAGGCCGACCAGCAGTTCGGGAGCGTATGGTTCGAGCCACTCCGCCAGCATCGCTCCGAGCGCGTCGGCCACCTCCAGCGAGGCCTGGTTGAGGATCAGGGAGGCCACTGCATGCGCCGGCTCGCTCGCAAGTTGGCGGATCGGCAGCATCAGCACGCGACCGTCGGGCAAGCGCGCGGGGTAGCCGAACCGCCAGGGCGGATCGGGCCGCTCGACCTCGGCGGCCTCGACGAGGCGTTGCCAGTAACCGGTCGTCGGTTCGGTGAAGTTGTGCGTCATGCGCTCAGGCCGTCTTGAACTGGCGCCCCGGATCAGGCACAGGCGTCGCCGCCAGCAGCCGCTGCGTGTAGGCATGCCGCGGCGTGTTCAGCACCGCGTCAGCGTCGCCGGTCTCGACCACCCGGCCCTGGTACATGACCATGACCCGATCCGCCATCGCGCGCACAACGCCGAGATCGTGTGTGATGAAGAGATAGGCCAGTTGCTTCTCGCGCTGCAGCTCGGCCAGGAGGCGCAGGATCTGCGCGCGAATCGAGACGTCGAGCGCCGAGACCGGCTCNNGCGCCCGCGCGATGCCGACGCGCTGGCGCTGGCCGCCCGAGAGCTCGTGCGGCAGGCGGCTACGGAAATGCGCTGGCGGCAGGCCCACCCGGTCGAGCAGCGAATCGACCTCCAGCGCGGCGGCACGGCCTTCGAGACCGCGGTTGTAGGCCAGCGGCAGCGCCACGCTCTGGCCGATGCTGCGGCGCGGGTTGAGCGATCCGCCCGTATCCTGGAACACGACCTGCACTTCGCGGCGGAACGCACGCTGCGCTGGGCCGCGACGGCCGGCGATGTCGTCGCCCCTGTGGAAGATCGCGCCCTCGGTCGGCGCCATCAGGCCGAGCAGCATGCGGCCGAGCGTCGTCTTGCCGCTGCCGCTTTCGCCGACCAGCGCAAGCACCTCACCGGGCCGGATCTGCAGGCTGACCCTGTCCACGGCGCGCTGCATCGTCTTCGCGTGAAACAGGCCGCCGCTGGCGCGTACCGGGAACAACCGGCTCACGTCGCGGGCTTCGAGGAGGGGCACGTCGATGGCGCTCATGACGCGATCGGCACGTGCTGCCATGCACGCGCGGCAACGGGCTCGTCGCTCAGGTGGCAGCGGTCGGCCCCCGCGCCGTGCGACTCGAGTCGCGGCTCGGTCGTGTCGCACAAGCCCGGGCGCGCGATCGGGCAGCGCGGATGAAAGCGGCAACCCGGCGGCCAATGGCCCGCGACCGGCACGCCGCCCGGGATCGAGAACAGCGAGTGCGCACGCGACAGCGGGCTCAGGATGCTGGCGAGCAGGCCCTGCGTGTAGGGGTGGCGCGGCGCCGCGAATAGCGGCGCAACTTCGCCCGCTTCGACGATCTGGCCCGCATACATCACGTTCACGCGCTGGCAGGTCTCGGCCACCACGGCGAGATCGTGGGTGATGAGCAGGAGGCCCAGGCCCAGTTCCTTGCGCAGCCGCGTCAACAGCTCGAGGATGCCGGCCTGCACGGTCACGTCGAGCGCGGTCGTGGGCTCGTCGGCGATCAGCAGCGCCGGCCGCAGCGCCAGCGCCGCCGCGATCAGGATGCGCTGGCGCATGCCGCCCGACAGCTCGTGCGGATACTTGCGCGCCACCTGCGCCGCATCGGGCAGTTCCATGAGGTCGAGCAGTTCGAGCACGCGCGCCTCGAGGCCTACGCTTCGCCCATGCGTGCGCAGCGATTCGGCAATCTGGCGGCCGACCGGCATCAGAGGGTCGAGAAAGCTGGCCGGGTCCTGGAACACCATGCCCATACGCGCGCCGCGGACGCTGCGCATGGCGGCGGCTGGCAGTTGCGCCAGGTCGCGGCCTTCGAGCAGGATCCGGCCTCCGGCCACTTGCGCGAGCACGGTCGGGAACAGCTTCATGATCGCGAAGGCCGTCATCGACTTGCCCGAGCCCGATTCACCGACCAGGCCGACCGCCTCGCCGCGCCGAACGGTGAGCGACACGTTCTTCACGACACGCAGCGCCATCGACCGTTGCGCGATGTCGACGCAAAGGCCACGCACATCGAGCAAGGCGTCGTCGCTCATCGTGGCCCGGCGCGCGGGTCGAGCGCATCGTTGAGCGCGTCGCCCAGCATGTTGAACGAGAGCACGGTGAGCGCGATCGCCAGGCCCGGGAAAGCCGACATCCACCAGGCGCTGCGCAGGTACTCCTGCGCGTCGTTGAGCATTGCGCCCCACGACACGTGGTTCGGGTCGCCGAGCCCGAAGAAGCTCAGGCTGGCCTCGATCATGATTGCCATGGCGACGTCGAGCGAACCGAGCACGATGATCGGTGCCGCCGCGTTCGGCAGGATCTCGCGCACGATGATCGCGCCGTCCCCCATGCCTGCGACGCGCGCCGCATCGACGAACTGCGCCTGCCGCAGCGTCGACACCGAAGCCCGCACGACGCGCGCGAGTTGCGGCCAGGCCAGCGCAGCGATCACCGCAATCATCTTGAACACGCTCGTGCCGAAAAGCGCGATCACGATCAGCGCCACGACGAAGCGAGGCAGCGTCTGGAAGAATTCGGCGATGCGCATGAGCAGCGCGTCGAGCCAGCCGCCGAAGTAGCCCGCGAGCGCGCCGACGACGACACCCGCGACCACCGCGATGAGCGCGCTCGCCACGCCCACGGTGAGCGAGATGCGCGTGCCGTAGACCGTGCGCGCCCAGATGTCGCGGCCCAGGTCGTCGGTGCCGAGCCAATGGTCCGGCGAAAGCGGCGGCTGCAGTGAGTTGTCGCCACCGGTCAATGGGTCATGGCCTGCGACGAACGGCGCGAACACGGCAAGCGCCACGAGCACGACCAGAAAGCCAAGGGCGAGCAGCGTCACAGGCCGGCGCAGCAGTCGGCGCCGGAAGCCGGCTCGCCGGAACACCACGCCGGCGAGCCGCGGCGCCAGCGGCTGGCTCATGACCGCTCGATCCTCGGGTCGATCATGCGGTGCACGATGTCGGTGACGAGGTTGGCGACGACGACGGTGGCCGACACCATCAGCAGGATTGCGAGCATCACCGGATAGTCGCGCTTGGAGATCGATTCGTAGAGCAGCCGGCCGATGCCGGGCCAGGCGAACACGGCCTCGATCAGCGCCGAGCCGGCGAGCACGAAACCCACGTTGTAGCCGATGACCGTGAGCACCGGCGCGGCGGCGTTGCGCAGCGCATGCCCGACCACCACGGTCCATTCGGACGCGCCGCGGGCGCGCGAGGCGAGGATGAAATCGGCATTCATCACTTCGAGCATGGCCGCGCGCGTGATGCGCGTGATGAGCGCGAGATAGCGCAGCGAGAGCGCGA
>PLZH01000093.1 GCA_003152055.1 Burkholderiales bacterium | reverse complement strand
CGAGCGCGGGGAAAATGCCGGTGAGCTTCTTCGATGCGGTGTCCACCGTTTCCTCGTCGAACAGCACCAGCGTGGGCAGCTCATCGTTGAGGATCACCTGCAGCTCCCTGTAGACCTTGGCACGCGCGGCTCGGTCGGTCGCGGTCGCGGCCTGGCCCAGCAGCTCGTCGACCTTGGGATTCGAGTAGCCGCTCGCGTTGGTGTTCGGCGCCGTGCCGGTGTAGGTGATGTACAGCCGCGTATAGCCGATGGCCGGATCGCCGGCCGAGAAGTAGGAGCCCAGCGTGAGATCGAAGTCTTTCTTGGCGAACACGCGGTCGTAGTAGACCGCTCGCTCCAGCGGCTCGAGCCTGACCTCGAGGCCGACCTGGCGCAGGTTGTCCTGGATGATCTGCGCCGCCGAACGCATCTGCGCCCGGCTCGCGTCGAAGGGCATGCGAAGGGTGGTCGTGCCCGCCCTGATGCCGGCCTTCTCGAGCAGCGCCCGGGCGCGCGCCGCATCGAACGGATACTTCTTCGCATAGGCGACGTCTTCGTCGAAAAGCCACTTGAAGCCGTCGCCGAAGGCGCCGGCGCCGGGACGCGCGATACCGTTCATCACCTGCTTAACGAGGCGTTGCCGGTCGATGGCAAATGCCAGCGCATGCCGCACCTCCTTCTTCGAGAAGAGCGGCGACAGCGTATTGAACATCATGAAGTACAGCGCCGGAATGTTGACGCCGCGGCGCGTCCTGAGGTTGCTGTCAGCGAGGATGCGCGGCACCTCGGGCTTGGGCGTGTAGAAATCGAGCAGCTCGTCGATCTCGCCGGCCTGCAGCGCCGGCACGCGATTGGCCGCCTGCGGAATGACCTGGAAGATGATCGATTCGAGAAAAGGCTTGTCGTCGTCCCAGTACCGGTCGTTGCGCACGAGCCTGATGCTGGCGCCGCGCTTCCACTCGGCGAACTTGAAAGGGCCCGTGCCCACCGGCATCTGGTTGGCGGGGTTCGTCGCGATGTTGCTGCCCTCGTAGAGATGGCGAGGCAGGACGGGGGCGTCGAACACCGTCATCTGCGAGAGAAAAGGCGCATAGGGCTTCTGCAGGCGCAGCACCACGGAGAAGGCGTCCGGCGCGTCGACCTCGATGCCGAGATTCTTGAAAACGGGCGCCGCCCGCGGGTGCAGCTTGCCGACGATCTCGAGCAGGCTGAACTTGACGTCCGCACTCGTGAAGTCCTGGCCGTCGTGCCACTTCACGCCTTGGCGCAACGTGAAGTGGTAGGTCTTGCCATCGGGCGAAACGGTCCACGCGGTCGCCAGCGAAGGCCTCGGGTTGTACTGAGGGTCGAGCCACACCAGCCCTTCGAGGATCTTTGCCGAGACGTCGCCGGCCGCGAAATCAGTGGTCGTGCCGAGGTTCAAGGTCGGCGGATCGGCATCGATGCCGAGCACGGCCGTGCCCTTGCCGGCGGCAGCATGGGCGTAGCGCGCGCTGGCGAAGCCGCCGATGAGCGCGAGGCCGCCCAGGCCGATCTGGCGTCGGGTGAGCGGTGTGGCAATGAATGCGGTCATCTTGGCTTCGTGTGGAAGAGGATGCGGCAGTATGCTGCAAGCAAATTCGACGCCGACGCCTCATGATCTCCGTTCCGATTCATCCCGGCATCCGTGCCAGCACCGACGAAATGGTCGGCCTGCGCCGGCTCATCCATGCGAACCCCGAACTCGGCTACGAGGAGTTCGAAACCAGCGAGCTGGTCGCCGGGCGCCTCGCGCGTTGGGGCTACGAGGTGCACCGTGGACTGGGCGGCACGGGTGTGGTCGGCACGCTCAGAGCCGGCACCGGCACGAAACGCCTGGGCCTTCGCGCCGACATGGACGCGTTGCCGATGACGGAAACCACGGGCTTGCCCTATGCGAGTCGCCATCCGGGCCGCATGCACGCTTGCGGCCACGACGGGCACACCGCAACCCTGCTCGCGGCGGCGCAACTGCTCGCGGTCTCCCGGGGTTTCAGCGGCACGCTCAACCTGATCTTCCAGCCGGCCGAAGAAGGCCTGCAAGGCGGGCGCCGGATGATCGACGACGGTCTGTTCGAGCGCTTCCCCTGCGACGCCATCTATGCGTACCACAACGAGCCTGGCTTTGCTGCCGGGCAGTTCGGCTTTCTGCCGGGCGCGATCTACAGCTCGTCCGACACGGCCATCATCAACATCGAGGGCAAGGGCGGGCACAGCGCGATGCCGCACACGACCGTCGACCCGATCCTGGTTTCGGCACACCTCATCCTGGCGCTTCAGACGCTGGTCTCGCGCGAAGTCGATCCGAACGACATGGCGGTAGTCACCGTCGGCGCGATGGCGGCTGGCGAGGCGCCCAACGTGATTCCAGCCAGCGCCGAACTGAAGCTCTCGATCCGCGCGCGACGCCCCGAAGTGCGCGCCTTCCTGCGCGACCGCATCGTCGCGATGGCGCCGGCGCAGGCGGCGGTCCACGGCGCCAGCGCGACGGTGCGCTACCAGTGGAAGTCGCCGCCCTGCATCAACGACCCGCAGGCGACCGCCTTCGCACGGGAGGTGGCCCTCGGGTCGATGGGCGAGGGGGCATTGATTCCGGACATGGCGCCGCTCCAGGCGAGCGACGATTTCGCCTTCATGCTCGACCGGGTACCCGGCTGCTATTTCATCGTCGGCAACGGCGACGGCAAGCCCGATTCCGGGCCCGGCTGCATGGTGCACAACACAGGGTATGACTTCAACGACGAGATCCTGCCGAGCACCGCAAGCTTCTGGGTCACGCTCGTGCAGGCCTATCTGAAGTAGTCGGCACCGGCCGGCCGGTGCCTGCCGGCATGTCGACACTCGGCGCACTGCTCATTCAAGCTGCGCCGAATCAAAGTTCAGCTCACCAGCGTCATGCCGCACGCCTTCGCGGCGCCTCGATCAAAGGTCATCGTCCGTTCGCACCCCGCTGCGGACGCCGAGCGCTCGATCAGGCAATCTGCAAAGTCAGCGTTGGCCCTTCGAAAGACGCGCAGCGCCCTCCACACCGTCTCGGCTCGGTCAACGACGATCTCCTTTGTGCGCAGCAGAGCTTCGAAGGCCTCGACGAGTTGGGCTTGATCGAGTTCATACGCCGAGGAAAGCACCCAGGCGAGCTCCGCGAGCGAGACCAGCGGCACGAAGCCCGGCGACTCGGCAGAAAGGGACTCGACGAGCCGGTTCGCCAGCGCAGACTGCCGGATATCGTCCTGCATGATGTAGCGCACCAGGACGTTGGTATCCAGCCCGGTCATTTGGCCACGTCTCTAGCTGCCGCGCCGCGTCGAGCGATGGTGGCGTTCATCTCCTCGATCGACACCACCTTGCGTGGTCTGCCGAACATCCCCTTCAAGGCCGTCACGGACCGGGTGGCAGCGATGACCTCATAGCGCCCCGGTACGATCTCGACGAACTCGACGCGGTCGCCAGCGTCCACGCCAAGTGCAACACGCACTACGGCAGGAACGGTGATCTGACCTTTGCTGGTGAGCGTGGCGGTAGTCATGGCTGAATGAAGCCGGTAATTCCTTACTTTATCGTAAGGAAAATAGACGTGCAAGCTCCTCCGCGAACGACAGAATGGGCGCTTGCCAATTTGGAGACTTTCCATGCGCATCGGCGTCCCCAAGGAAATCAAGAACCATGAGTACCGCGTCGGACTGACACCGGCTGCGGCGCACGAACTGGTTGCGCATGGCCATGAAGTCTGGGTGCAGGCCGGCGCCGGCGCACCGATCGGTCTGGACGACGCCCAGTACCTTGCCGCCGGCGCGCAGATCGCCGCCGATGCCGCCGATGCCTTCGCCCGCGGCGAGATGATCGTCAAGGTCAAGGAGCCGCAGCCGGCCGAGATCGCGATGCTGCGCGAGGGCCAGCTGCTCTACACCTACCTGCACCTGGCGCCCGATCCCGAGCAGACCGCCGGGCTAGTGAAGAGCGGTGCCGTCTGCGTTGCCTACGAAACCGTCACCGGCCCCGGTGGCGGCCTGCCGCTGCTGGCGCCGATGAGCGAAGTGGCCGGGCGCATGGCGGTGCAGGCCGGCGCCGGGCATCTGGAAAAGAGCAAGGGCGGCATGGGCATCCTGCTCGGCGGCGTGCCGGGCGTGGCGCCGGCGCGGGTGACGATCCTCGGTGCCGGCGTCGTCGGCACCAACGCGCTGCAGATGGCCATAGGCTTGGGCGCACAGGTCACCGTGATCGACCGCAACGTCGACCGGCTGCGTCAGCTCGACCTGGTCTTCGGCAACCGCATCACGACGGTGTTCTCCACCGCCCACTCGATCGAGGAGGCCGTGCTGGCGGCCGATCTGGTGATTGGCGGCGTGCTGATCCCCGGTGCCTCGGCGCCGAAGCTGGTGACGCGAGGCATGGTCTCGCGGATGAAGCGTGGCGCGGTCATCGTAGACGTGGCGATCGACCAGGGCGGCTGCTTCGAGACCTCGCACGCGACGACGCATACCGAGCCGACCTACGTGGTCGACGGTGTGGTGCATTACTGCGTGGCCAACATGCCCGGCGCGGTCGCGCGGACCTCGACTTTCGCGCTGGGCAACGCCACCCTCGGCCATGCGCTGGCGCTGGCCGACAAGGGCTGGCGGGCCGCTCTGCGCGACAACCCGCACCTGCGCGCCGGCCTGAACGTGGCGCTGGGCCGCGTCACTTGCGAGCCGGTGGCCAGCCAGCAAGGTCTGGCCTATACCCCGGCCGAGCAGCTGATCGGCTGAGCAGCGGCGAACGCGCCGCAAACGTCAAGGCCCGGCCGCAGCGCGGCCTTGTTCACATCTGTCAAGGGGCCCTCGGGCGCCCCGCGGATCACTTCTTCCTTGCAGCCGCCGCGCAGAACACGAGGCCATCGACAGAGGCTCATGCCGAAGCACCCGAGCGGTTAAATTCGGTCCATGAGCACCTCGCGGCATTGGACCCTCGGCGCCAAGCTGTCCCTGGTAGGCGCACCGTTCGCGCTGCTTGCCCTGTGCTCCATCGCTGCCTTGGTTTGGATGTCATGGCAGCTCGAAGGCGGTGCCGCGGCCGTCAACGAAGCCGGGCGCATGCGGATGCAGGCCTACCGGATGGTCCTGTCGGTGAGCACCGGCGAGACGCAGGCGCTGCCGCGACAGGTGGCCGAGTTCGAGCACAGCCTCGAGCTGCTGCGCCAGGGCGACTCCGAACGGCCACTGTTCGTGCCCTGGGACGACACGGTCGGCCAGCGCTTCGCCGCGGTGGAGCAGGACTGGCTCCACTTCCGCAGCCGCGTCGCCGGCTCGTCGCCGCCTGTGCCGGGCGACGGCCTGGCCGCGGACGCGGCCGCGTTCGCTGCGCACATCGACGCCTTCGTCGCCGGCATCGAGGAGCACTTGGCGCACTGGACCGCGCTGATGTACCTGCTTCAGGTGGCGATGATGGCGGTGGCCGTGATCGGCGGTGCGGTGCTGCTCTACACCGGCCATCTGTTCGTGCTCGAGCCGGTGGGCTTGCTGAAACAGGCCATCGACCGCATCCAGGGCGGAGACCTCGGCGCGCGTGTGGAATGCGCCACGACTGACGAGTTCGGCACCTTGGCCGGTGGCTTCAACAGCATGGCCGGACAGCTCCAGTCGATGTACCGCAACCTCGAAGACCGGGTTCGGGAGAAGACCGGGGAGCTGGAGGAAAAGCGCGAGCGGCTGGAAAGCCTCTACGAAGTCACCAAGCTCCTCACCAACGCGACCTCGCTCGAGGAAGCCGCAGAAGGCTTCACGAAAAGCATCGCACGGATCGCCCGCGCCGACGGCGTGGCGCTGCGCTGGTCGGACGAGACGAACCGGCGCTACCTGTTGCTGGCCTCGCACGGGCTGCCGCAGGCGATGACCGACGCCGAGCATTGCCTGACGGCCGGCGACTGCCATTGCGGGTCGCCCTCGGCGCCGGCGGGCGCGCGCGTGATCCCGATCCGGACCATGCAGCCGGCACGTATGCGGCACTGCGCGCAGGCCGGCTTCGAGACGGTGGTGTCGTTACCGATCCGCATGCACGAGCGCCTGATGGGCGAGGTGGATCTGTTCTTCCACGCCCAAATCGACATCTCCGACGCCGAGCGCTCGCTGCTCGAAGCCTTGACGGCCCACCTCGCCGGAGCGATGGAAAGCCTGCGCCTCAACGCCCTCGAGCTTGAGGCCGCGGTGTCCCAGGAGCGCATCTTCCTCGCGCGCGAGCTGCACGATTCGATCGCCCAGTCGCTCGCGTTCCTGAAGATCCAGGTCCAGCTGATGCGCGACGCGATCGCCGGCGCCGACGCCCGGCAGGTGCAGCACGTGCTCGGCGAGATCGACGTCGGCGTGCGCGAGAGCTACGGCGACGTGCGCGAATTGCTGATGCACTTTCGGACTCGCGCCAACAAGGAGGACATCGAGCCCGCATTGCTCACCACCTTGCGCAAGTTCGAGCACCAGACGGGACTGAAGGCGACCCTGCACATGGGTAGCCTGGGCATGCCGCTGGCACCGGACACGCAGATCCAGGTGCTGCACATCGTCCAGGAGGCCCTGTCGAACGTGCGCAAGCATGCCCGGGCGCGGCAGGTGTGGCTCGACGTCCAGCAGTGGCCGCAATGGCGCTTCGAGGTGCGCGACGACGGCCTGGGCTTCTCGAACGAGAACGGAGCGCCGGACGAGACCCATGTCGGCCTGCGCATCATGGCCGAGCGCGCCGAGCGTCTGGGTGCGCAGCTCGAGGTGCTGTCCGTTCCGAGCCGCGGCACCTCCGTCGTGCTGACCTTGCCGGCGCCGCGGGCCGGTGCCGTGACCCCTGCGGCGCGCCCGCAGGCCGCCTGAATCAGCGCGACCGTGATGAGCGCCCCGGCTTCGACCGTCCGCATCCTTGTCGTCGATGACCACACGCTGTTCCGGCGCGGCCTGACGGCGCTGCTGCAGCGCGACGCGCAGTTCGAGGTCGTCGGCGACGCGGGCGATGCGGGTGAGGCTCAACGCCGCGCCCAGGAGTTGCGACCCGACCTGATCCTGCTCGACAACCACCTGCCCGGCGTCAGCGGCGTCGACGCGCTGCCGGCGCTGCTCGAAGCGGTTCCTGGCGTGCGGGTGCTGATGCTGACCGTCAGCGAAGACGAGCGCGACCTCGCGGCGGCGCTGCGGCACGGCGCCTGCGGCTACCTGCTCAAGACCATCGAGGGGGATGCGCTCTCGGCGGCGATTCGGCGCGCGATGCGCGGTGAGAGCGTGGTCGCCGAAGAGATGACCGGCAAGCTGGTGGCCGCCTACCGCGACGCGATCGCGTCACTCGGCGCGGCCGGTCCGAAGCCGGTCGCGCCGGCGTCGAAGCTGGACGCCCTGTCGCCGCGCGAGCAGGACATCCTGCGCGGCATCGCGCGTGGCCAGGGCAACAAGGAGATCGCGCGCTTGCTGGGCATCGCCGAGACGACCGTGAAGATCCACGTGCAGCACATCCTGCGCAAGCTCGACGTAAGCTCGCGTGTGCACGCCGCTGTTATCGCAGTCGAGCATGGCCTGGGTTGATCCAGCGCAAGCGCGCGCCACTTTGCCATCCCGCTAGCTCTTCAGGACGATGCGGCCGCCAGCCGCATCGTTCTTGCGCCGCCATGCCGCGCTCCTCCTGGAGGATGCCGTCGGGCGCGCCCGCTTCCTACAGTCATCGCATGGACAACGAGCGGACTCCGTGATGAGCAGGAAGAGCCAGGCGCTGGCGGTGCTGATGGTCAGTACGCTGGCGTTCACCGTGTGCTTCATGGTGTGGATGATGTTCGGCGTGATCGGCATTCCGATCAAGAAGGCGCTGGGCCTGAACGCGACCGAGTTCGGCCTGCTGACCGCGACGCCGGTGCTGACTGGCTCGCTGATTCGCGTGCCGCTGGGCATCTGGACCGACAAGTACGGCGGCCGCATCGTGATGGCGCTGCTGATGGCGTTGACCGTTCCGGCGATCTGGCTGATGAGCTACGCCACCGCGTACTGGCACTTCCTCGTCATCGGCCTGTTCGTCGGCCTGGCCGGCGGCTCTTTTTCGGTTGGCACGCCCTACGTCGCGCGCTGGTTCCCGAAGAACCGGCAAGGCTTTGCGATGGGCGTGTACGGCGCGGGCAACTCGGGCGCGGCGGTCAACAAGTTCGTCGCCCCCGCCCTCGTCGTGGCCTTCGGCTGGACCATGGTGCCGCAGGTCTACGCAGCCATCATGCTAGGCACGGTGCTGCTGTTCTGGATGTTCAGCGCCAGCGACCCGGCGCATCGGGTGCCGAGCGGCACGCGGTTCTCCGACCAGTTGCACGCGTTGAAGGACCCGAGGGTCATCAAGTACTGCCAGTACTACTCCATCGTGTTCGGCGGCTACGTGGCGCTGAGCCTGTGGATGGTGCAGTACTACATCGGCGAGTTCGGCCTCGACATCCGCCTCGCGGCGCTGCTCGCGGCCTGCTTCTCGCTGCCGGGCGGCGTGCTGCGCGCGGTCGGCGGCTGGTTCAGCGACAAGTACGGCGCGCACTCGGTCACCTGGTGGGTGATGTGGGTGAGCTGGATCTGCCTGTTCCTGCTGAGCTATCCGCAGACCGACTTCACCGTGCTCACGATCAGCGGCCCGAAGACCTTTCACCTCGGCCTCAACGTCTACGCCTTCACGGGCCTGATGTTCCTGCTCGGAATCGCGTTCGCATTCGGCAAGGCCTCGGTGTTCAAGTACATCGCCGACGACTATCGCGAGAACATCGGCACCATCAGCGGCATCGTCGGCCTGGCCGGCGGCCTCGGCGGCTTCGTGCTGCCGATCATGTTCGGCGCGCTGATGGACTTCACCGGCATCCGCTCCAGCGCCTTCATGCTGATGTACGGCGTGGTCTGGATCTCGCTGATCTGGATGTACTGGACCGAGGTGCGTCGCACCGAAGTTATCGGCCCACGCTCACCGGTCTCGCCGGCGTTCGCCCGCTGACCCATCCAACCTCGCCCCAACGGAGATTCTTCATGAGTGAAACTGTCCAGCCACGCGCCAGTCGCGTGCTCACGCTGTGGACGCCCGAGGACAAGGCCTTCTGGGAAACCCAGGGCAAGGCGCTGGCCAACCAGAACCTGTGGATCTCGATCCCGGCGCTGTTCCTCGCCTTTGCCGTATGGATGGTGTGGAGCGCGGTGGTCACGCAGCTGCCCGCAGCCGGGTTCAGGTACAGCACCGACGAGCTGTTCTGGCTGGCCTCGATGCCGGCGCTCTCCGGCGCCACGCTGCGCATCTTCTATTCGTTCATGGTGCCCATCCTCGGCGGCCGGCGCTGGACCGTGCTGTCCACGCTGTCTCTGCTGGCACCGGCCATCGGCATCGGCTTCGCGATGCAGAGCATGACCACACCGTACTGGGCCATGTTGCTGCTCGCTGCGCTGTGCGGCCTAGGTGGCGGCAACTTCAGCTCGTCGATGGCCAACATCAGCTTCTTCTTCCCGAAGGAGCGCAAGGGTTCGGCGCTCGGACTGAATGCCGGCCTGGGCAACCTGGGCGTATCGGCGGTGCAGTTCATGGTGCCGCTGGCGATCTCGGCCGGCATCTTCGGTTGGTTCGGCGGCGAGCCGCAGACGATCCATCTGGCCAACGGCGCCACTCGCCAGGTCTGGCTGCAGAACGCCGCGTTCGTCTGGGTGCTGCCGATCCTGCTGTCATCGCTGCTGGCCTTCCTGATGATGAACGACATCGCCGACGCGAGGGCTTCGTTCGCGGAGCAGGCGGTGATCTTCAAGGCCAAGCACAACTGGGTGATGTGCTGGCTCTACCTGGGCACGTTCGGTTCGTTCATCGGCTTTTCGGCCGGCTTTCCGATGCTGATCAAAAGCCAGTTTCCCGGTGTCGACCCGCTCGAGTTCGCCTGGATGGGCCCATTCATCGGCGCCTTGATCCGCCCGGTGGGCGGCTGGCTGGCCGACAAGGTGGGCGGCGCGCGTGTCACCTTCTGGAACTTCATCGTCATGGTCGCCGGTGTCTGCGGCGTGCTGCAGTTCCTGCCGCATGCGGGCGTGGCTGGCAACCTGACTGGCTTCTTCCTCAGCTTCATGGTGTTGTTCGCGACTGCGGGCATCGGCAACGGCTCGACCTTTCGCATGATCCCGGTGATCTTCATGGACGAATGCCTGGGAAAGGCCCGCGACCAGAGCGCGGACGCGCAGGCCGTCGCAGTCAAGGAGGGCAACAAGATGGGCGCCGCCGTGCTCGGCTTTTCCGCCGCGATCGGCGCCTACGGCGGTTTCTTCATTCCCAAGAGCTACGGCACGTCGATCGCGATGACCGGTAGCCCGCAGGCTGCGCTGTGGGCCTTCATCGTGTTCTACCTGACCTGCATCGTCATCACCTGGTGGTTCTACGCCCGCAAAGGCGCAGAGCGGCCCTGCTGATATCGATCGCCCGAACGAAGGAACGGACATGAGCCACTTTCTCGACCGATTGACCTACTTCGCGCAGCCCAGGGAGGCCTTCGCCGGCGACCACGGCGTCACGACCGGCGAAGACCGGACCTGGGAAGACGCCTACCGCAACCGCTGGGCGCACGACAAGATCGTGCGCTCGACGCACGGCGTCAACTGCACCGGTTCGTGCTCGTGGAAGATCTACGTCAAGGGCGGCATCGTCACCTGGGAGACGCAGCAGACCGATTACCCGCGCACGCGCTGGGACATGCCCAATCACGAGCCGCGCGGCTGCGCGCGCGGCGCCAGCTACAGCTGGTACCTGTACAGCGCGAACCGCGTCAAGTACCCGATGGTGCGCGGCCGTCTGCTGAAAAGCTGGCGCGAGGCGCGTCTCGCGCACGACCCGGCCAATGCGTGGGCCTCGATCGTCGAGGACGACGCGAAGCGCCGCGACTACCAACAGGTGCGAGGCCTCGGCGGCTTCGTGCGTTCGAACTGGGACGAGGTCAACGAGATCGTCGCCGCGGCCAACGTCTATACGATCAGCAAGCACGGCCCGGACCGCATCGTCGGCTTCTCGCCGATCCCGGCGATGTCGATGGTCAGCTATGCCGCGGGCTCTCGCTACCTCAGCCTGATCGGCGGCGTGAATCTGAGCTTTTACGACTGGTACTGCGACCTGCCGCCGAGCAGCCCGCAGGTCTGGGGCGAGCAGACCGACGTGCCCGAATCGGCCGACTGGTTCAACTCGAGCTTCATCATCGCCTGGGGCTCGAACGTGCCGCAGACGCGCACGCCCGATGCNNGACTACTCCGAGGTCGCCAAGCTCGCCGACATCTGGATGAACCCAAAGCAGGGCACCGACGCGGCCGTCGCGATGGCGATGGGCCACGTGATCCTGAAGGAGTTCTACTTCCCCGACGGCGGTGGCGAGCGCAGCGCCTACTTCGACGACTACGTGCGCCGCTACACCGACATGCCGATGCTGGTGATGCTCAAGGAGCACACGTTGCCGAGCGGCGAAGTCATCAGCGTGCCCGACCGCTACGTGCGCGCATCGGACTTCAACGGCAAGCTCGGACAGGCCAACAACCCGGAGTGGAAGACGGTCGCCTTCGACGAGACGGGCAAGGTGGTACTGCCGCACGGCGCCATCGGCTTTCGCTGGGGTCCGGACGGCCGCGCCGACGAAGGCCAGTGGAACCTCGAGGCCAAGGAGGCGCGCCATGGCGATGACGTGAAGCTCAAGCTGTCGGTGCTGGAGGGCAAGCGTCCGGGCGCCGAGACGGCCCGGGTGGGCTTTCCGTATTTCGGCGGCATCGTCAGCGAGCATTTCCCGAACAACACTCAGACCGATGTGCTGGTCCGCACGGTGCCCGTGCAGCGCATCTCGCTAGGCAAGGCGGGGGAAAAGCGCGACGCGCTGATCGCGACGGTGTTCGACCTGCAGGTGGCGAATTACGGCGTGGCGCGCGGCTTGAGCGGCGAGCTTGCCGCGAAGGACTTCGACGACGATACGCCCTACACCCCGGCCTGGCAGGAGCGCATCACCGGCACGCCGCGCGCACAGCTGATCACGGTGGCGCGCCAGTTCGCCGAGAACGCGCACAGGACGCACGGCAGGTCGATGGTGATCATCGGCGCCGCGATGAACCACTGGTACCACAGCGACATGAACTACCGCGGCGTCATCAACATGTTGATGATGTGCGGCTGCATCGGGCAGAGCGGCGGCGGCTGGGCCCACTATGTCGGCCAGGAAAAGCTGCGCCCGCAGACCGGCTGGACCGCGCTCGCCTTCGCGCTCGACTGGATCCGGCCGCCGCGCCAGATGAACAGCACCAGCTTCTTCTATGCGCACACCGACCAGTGGCGCTACGAGAAGCTTGGCATGGAGGAAGTGATCTCGCCGCTGGCCGACAAGCAGCTCTATGGCGGCAGCATGATCGACTACAACGTGCGCGCCGAACGCATGGGCTGGCTGCCGAGCGCGCCGCAGCTGCAGACGAACCCGTTGCGGGTCGTGCGCGATGCGCAGGCCGCCGGCGTCGACCCGAAGGCCTACGCGGTCAAGGGACTGCAGGACGGCACGCTGAAGATGAGCTGCACCGACCCCGACCACCCCGACAACTGGCCGCGCAACATGTTCGTGTGGCGCTCCAACCTCCTGGGCTCCTCCGGCAAGGGCCACGAGTACTTTCTCAAGCACCTGCTCGGCACGAGCAACGGCGTGCAGGGCAAGGACCTGGGCGCCGAAGAGGCCAAGCCCGTCGAGGTCGTCTGGCACGACAAGGCGCCGGAGGGCAAGCTCGACCTGCTGGTCACGCTCGACTTCCGCATGAGCACCACGTGTCTCTATTCCGACATCGTGCTGCCCACCGCCACCTGGTACGAGAAGAACGACCTCAACACCAGCGACATGCACCCGTTCATCCACCCGCTGTCGACCGCGGTCGACCCGGCCTGGCAATCGCGCAGCGACTGGGACATCTACAAGGGCTTCGCGAGGAAATTCAGCGAGGTCTGCGTCGGCCATCTGGGCGTCGAACGGGAACTCGTGCTGACCCCGCTGATGCACGACAGCCCGTCGGAGTTGGCCCAGCCCTTCGAAGTCTGCGACTGGAAGCGCGGCGAATGCGAGCTGATCCCGGGCAAGACCGCGCCGAACCTGCAGGTGGTCGAGCGCGATTACCCCAACGTCTACAAGCGCTACACCGCGCTGGGCCCGCTGATGAGCAAGATCGGCAACGGCGGCAAGGGTATCGGCTGGAACACGCAGACCGAGGTGAAGCATCTTGGTGAGCTGAGCGGCCTCGTCAGCGCCGAAGGCGTGACCTGCGGCATGCCGAAGATCGAGACCGACATCGACGCCTGCGAAGTTGTGCTGATGCTCGCGCCCGAGACCAACGGCCACGTAGCGGTGAAGGCCTGGCAAGCGCTCGGCAAGCAGACGGGGCGCGACCACACGCACCTGGCGATCCATCGCGAGGACGAAAAGATCCGCTTCCGCGACATCCAGGCGCAGCCGCGCAAGATCATCAGCTCGCCGACCTGGAGCGGCATCGAGAGCGAGACCGTCTCGTACAACGCCGGCTACACCAACGTGCACGAGATGATCCCGTGGCGCACGCTCACCGGCCGCCAGCAGTTCTACATGGATCACCCGTGGATGATCGCCTTCGGCGAAGGATTCAGCAGCTACCGCCCGCCGGTGGACCTGAAGGCGACCGGGGGCATCCAAGGGATCAAGCCCAACGGTAACCCGGAGATCGCGCTCAACTTCATCACGCCGCACCAGAAGTGGGGCATCCACAGTACGTACACCGACAACCTGCTGATGCTCACGCTCAGCCGCGGCGGGCCCTGCGTGTGGCTCAGCGAAGACGACGCCAAGCGCGCCGGCATCGTCGACAACGACTGGATCGAACTCTTCAACCTCAACGGCGCGATCGCCGCCCGCGCGGTTGTCAGCCAGCGGGTCAAGCCCGGTATGGTGATGATGTACCACGCGCAGGAAAAGATCGTGAACACGCCGGGGTCGGAGATCACCGGTATGCGTGGCGGCATCCACAACTCGGTGACGCGTATCGTCCTCAAGCCGACCCACATGATCGGCGGCTACGCCCAGTTCAGCTATGGCTTCAACTACTACGGAACGGTCGGCACCAACCGCGACGAGTTCGTCGTCGTGCGCAAGATGAGCAAGGTCGACTGGCTCGACACGCCGGTCGCCGACGAATTGATCGTGCCCGTGCAGGCCCAGGGAGAAGTCGCATGAACCCGCACGCTCGCATTCGTTCAGCCCTGCAGGAGGCAGCATGAAGATCCGCGCCCAGATCGGCATGGTCCTGAATCTCGACAAGTGCATCGGCTGCCACACCTGTTCGGTCACCTGCAAGAACGTCTGGACCAGCCGCCCCGGGATGGAGTACGCCTGGTTCAACAACGTCGAGA
>PLZH01000271.1 GCA_003152055.1 Burkholderiales bacterium | reverse complement strand
TCCACGCATCCTTTGGGTTCCGCGCCGCGTCGGCCTTCGCGGCGAAATCTCTGATCATTTCGACGTTCTGAGGCACGCCAAGGAGTCGCGCCTCCCCGAGCAAAGCTGAGGGGTACACGCGCCGCTGCTGGCCGTCTCCAGCCCCTTTGCTGATCATTGCGCCATATTCGTTAAGAGCGTGCTGAGCATCCCCCATGTACTGATAGTATTTGGCGAAGTGCAGGTGGGTCCACGGATAGCTCGGATCCAAGGACAAGCACCTTTGGAGGATCGCCAATGCGCCAGGCAGGTCACGACGACCGATGAGATAGATCTCGGCTTTTAGGGATAGCGCCTCCACATTATTCGGATCGATTTCAAGAGCTCGATCGACGAACTTTTCGTAAAGATGCACCGTGCCTGGGGCGAACGAGTCGGAAACGATGTGCCCACCCTTTACCGTGATGCGGGCCGCCTGGACATAGGCATCGGCTGATGTACGGTCGACAGCTAGGACTTCCCCAACAAGAACGGCTGCTTGATTAAGGGGGCGCGAGTCGCCGTAGTACTCATCGACCAGCTGCGTGGCCCGTTGAATCTTCTGCGCGTCGGCAGCAGTCGTAGCAAGCGCACTGCCACCGATCAATCCTGCAAGCAGCATCGCCAGCCTGAGCAGGGTTCGAGACATCTTAGGCCTCCTCTGTTTGTCCCTCGGACTCGCGTTAGATAGTATCTCCCCCCGCCGGGGAAGGCTGGCAGATGGCGGACTACCTTGACGGAAGCTCACCGCTGCGCCCGTCATCGATGCTGGCTCAAGTCCTCCACGGCGGCGGCGGCCGCCGTGCGTGTCTGCTTCAAGACGCCTTGATCGAGCAGGCCTTCACCTATGCCTTCCCGGTCTACGAGATGATGCGGGTGCGCTGGGCCTACGTCGAGGATCCGCGCAATCCCGGCAGCACGAGCGTCAACCAGATCGCGCACGGCCGCACGCTCATCGACCATACGCGGCGCGTCGTCACGACGCCGAACAACGACACGCTGTACTCGAGGACGATCCTCGATCTCTCCGCCGGCCCTGTGGGTATCCACGTGCCGGACACGAACGGCCGCTACTACTCGCTCGCGCTGTACGACATCTACAGCAACGGCTTCGCCTACATCGGACGCCGGCTGACCGGCACGCGCGAAGGTGATTTCGTCGTCGTCTCGCGGATCCTGGTCGACGGCGAGGCCGACCTCGCGGCCGCGCGCGCAGTGCAGGACGGCGTGCGCGTCGCGCCGCTGGGCGCTGGGGCGTCGGCGCGACCCCGCGGGATCGCCCCGCTCGCCGGAGACGCCGCAAATTTTGTCGAGATCGCGAACCAGGCGCTGCGCCTGAACGGCGCGCCGGCCTACGAAAAGCCGCTCCTGAAGCGGTTCGCCGCAGTCGGCATCTGCGGTGCCGAGTGTTCGTGGGACGTCTTGTCCGAGGCGGTGCAGGCGCGCTGGCGCGAGCGCTTCCCGGCCCTGATGGCTTCGCTCAAGCAGCCGCTCGCCGGCAACGCCGTGAAGCCCGTCAACGGCTGGTACTACAACCCGCCGCAGATCGGCAACTTCGGCACCGACTGGGGTTATCGCGCGGTCGTCGCATTGAACGCGCTGCTGGCGATGGAGCCCGCCGAAGCGGTTTATCCCCTGGCCGAGACGGACGATCAGGGCAGCCCGCTGAGCGGCGAGCATCGCTACCAGCTGCGGCTGCCCGCCGGCGGCGTTCCCGTCGATGCCTTCTGCTCGCTCTCGATGTACGAGCTGATGTCCGACGGCAGACTATTCTTCTCTGATAACCCGATCCGCCGCTGCGCCATCGGCGACCGCACGAAGGGGTTGGCGAGAAACGCCGACGGCAGCATCGATCTGTGGCTGCAGCACGACTCGCCGGGGCGAGAGTTGGAGGCGAACTGGCTTCCGGCGCCGGCCGGCCAATTCAAGCTCGTCCTGCGCGGCGATCAACCGCGCGTCGAGCTGCTCGAATCGAGGTTCAGGGTTCCGGGCATCGAGCGGGTCGACTGACCCTCTCACTGTTGCGGCACGCGGAACGATACGCCAGTACAGAAGCCCGATCTGATCGGCGTCGTCGCCGATCAGCTCCTGAAGCGGCGCGACGGTCGCCATTCGCATCCGACCCACGGCAAGTGCAAGCGGACGTCTCGTCGAAGACGCCATCAGATGGGTGTTGCTCCTGTTGGCCTACCGCGGACCTGCGCGCCGAGAATCTCTTCGACGCACGAAGGTCGCCTTGAGTAGCAGGAGATAGCTCTTCGCCAAGTCAGGGCGGCGAACATCGATGTCGTCGAATGTCATTGTTGCTGCTCGTTGTCGTGAAAACAGCAATTGGCGTACGGGCGACAGCTAACAACGGCGCGGCAAAAACCCGACCTACCGTCCCCTTCCCCTTCCCCTTCCCTCTCTTCGGTACGGAGAAAGTTGGAGGGCGCTGCGTTGTGCCAACGCGCCGTCCTGGACGCTGCCTTGGTGAACGGGGCGCCGGACTGACGAACGTGAGACCCTACGGGAATGGGGCCGGGACGGCGTTCGCCTTGTGGTGCATGAGTCCGAACTTGGCCCAGGAGTCTGCGAACTCGTCACGGATCCACCGGGACGGGGAGCTGGTCGGTGGTCATGTCTCTGCCGCGTCAGTTGGCTCACCCAGCAAGGCGACGCCGAGGCCGCTCGCCGCAGCGCGCAAGGCGCGGTCACGGGTAGCCAGGGGAAGCGTCAGCCGCTGCGCCAGCTCAAGATAGGCCGCGTCGTAGACCGTGAGCTGAAACCGCGCCGCAAGCGTGGCGGTCACGCCCCAGGCCTGAGCCGCCGTCTCGTCGTCAATGCTCACGGGCAGGTCGCGCAGGAATCCGCCGAGACTTTGCCGCTTGGCCGCGTCGAGGCGACCGCGTCGTTCACCCATGGCCAGACCGTTCAACACTTCCAATGGCCATAAGGCCGGAGCCGCCGCGCCTGACGCCGCCGCCTGGCGCAAGAGCGCGTCCGTCGTCTCGGTGCGCTCGTCCTCGAAGCACCAGGCCAGCGCGACCGAGCTATCCAGCACAAAGGTCATGGGCGACCTTCATCCACCAAGTCTTTGAGCTTGAGGCCGCCAAGAGTGACGCCGCGTCGCGCCTCAAGAATGCCCTCCATGGCGCGGCGCGCCTTGGCGCGGTCGAAGCCGATGGCGGCGGGCACGAGTCGCGCCACCGCTTTGCCGCGTCGGGTGATGAGCACTTCCTCGCCACTCTCGACCCAGTCGAGCAAGGTGCCGAGTTTGTTCTTGGCCTCGAAGGCTCCGACTTCACGCATGGTGTCCTCGCTCAAACATGCTAGCTTGATAGCTAGCCTATATTTGTAACGCGTCGGGAAGAAGAAGTCAAGCTCTGAGGCCATAGCCGAAGCGAAGAAGGCGCTGGCCGCCAAAAATTACGATCACCCCCGCCGGCGAAGGACCGCAATGGCATCTACACCGGACCACCGATTGAATCCGCTGGCGGGCAGGAGCCGGCCATGACCGGGCACCGGTGGAGGGCCGGTCTTGAGCAAGTCAGTCGATGAGCTTGGCCCGGCTGCTCAACCGCGTCTCCGAGATCGACCTCGAGCACTGGCCGAGCTACCGCGGCGAGTTGAAGATCATCGCCGCGATCCTGGAGGCGCCGGT
>PLZH01000016.1 GCA_003152055.1 Burkholderiales bacterium | reverse complement strand
CGCGAATGCTCCGCGACGATAAACAAGTCGACAAGCGCCGGACTTCGTTCTTTGCCGACGAGTTGGGCTTCCAGATGTTCCTCAAGTTCGGTCACAATCGCGTCGACTTGGCGCAGTGCCGCGGAGAGATCTGCCTCATGGCCCCCTGCGCGTAGCACTATACGGTCAACCCCCGGGCGGGATCGCCCTCCGCTACGACCTGTTGGAGTTTGCCGGAAGGGTGGTCATTCACGACCCTGAGTCTATTGACGTCCGAAAACATGACGGTGCGCGGGCTCGGACCGTCGGGCGAAGGTCGAAGCGCAAACACAGGGGTATGGTGCAAGGCCCTGATGCGATCGATAGCATCCACGATGCTCCATGCGTACATGAGCGGTTCACTCGCAGATATCGGATTTCGGTGTTGCAGTTCATATTTGAGGCCGCCCATCCATTCGTCCGGGTAGTAGCGGCAGAGGTTGCCTGCGATGTGCGGCGCAACATAGAGCGATCCGAATTCTCCGAGCTTCCAACCATTTGTGACGAAGAAGTGTTGCTCGACGTTGACCGCGACGCCTGGTGGAAGCCGCGAACGGAATGCCCATGTGCCTCCCTCATGAAGTGGGTATTGGAGAATCAACCGGGACGGCAGCTCTCGAATGCTTAGGCTATTCACGGCTTCCGCCTCGAAGAGCATGCGGCCATAGAGCTCGTCAAGCGTTGTCGGATCGCACGGGTGGATGACAAACCTCACCAGCCCGGCTTTCGTTGCCGAATCGACCTCGGCCGAAATCGTCGCCCGGGCGCATCCCGTATGCATCCCGAATTGAGTCAATAGTTGGCGCAGTTGGGGAAGAGAACGCAACGCGTCCTGCAATGTGTATCCGCGGCTTAGCGGTGCGATTGGCGCCAGGTCTTCGCCGATCGCAAAGGTTCGAACTCCAGACGTCCCAGCACCAATCGCTCCGTGCGTTTCTCGATATTGAAGTGGGATGGGTACCTCTCGGACGCCTCTGCGCCAAACTTCGAAAGTACCGAAGCGCTGTCCTTGGCGATCGAACTGAGGGGCGGCACGAAGGCGCGTAGACATATCCGACAGAGAGGATCGTCGATTTATCGAGCCATCCACAACGAGAGATAGCCCATGCCCGGCATGCTTTTGCCTCAACATGGCGAGGCGACTGTCCCCCGAGGATTTAGTCAGCACTCTCTTAAGAGTTCAACCCGTGGAAGGAACGCTGGTGCAGCCGCTTGCGTATAGCACGTTCGCGCCAGACCCGGTGCCGCTGTCCCCGCGCTGTGATGATGAGCTTCACTCATGGCGTGCCTCTCAGCAGCGAAATGTACTCAGGACGATCGGAAATGGTGTTGTGGCCGGCTCCTGCAACGACCTTGAATGTCGCGACGCCCGCTCTAAAGCGGGAGCGCAGCAGCTCCGTGCTCGCGCGAGGAATGACTTCGTCATTCTCGGCTGCAATGATGAGCGTGGGCGCCGCGACCCGGGGCGCGTATTTCCAAGACTCGAACTTGTCCCGCAGTAGCCACCGCACCGGAAAGTACGGAAACTGGGCGGCGGCGAGCTCTTGAAGACTGTCGTATGGAGTGACGAGAATGAGCCGCGCAACGGGTCGCTGGCTTGCTACACGTACGGCAACGCCGCTGCCCAAGCTACGCCCCACCATCACGATGACGTGATGCTCACCGCAGACGCGGTCGAACAAAGCCATGGCATCCGCGAAAAGTGCGGCCTCGGAAGGCTTACCTGAGCTTCCGCCGTAGCCCCGGTAGTGGAGGGCGTAGAGCGCATGGTCGGGGAATGCGGACGCGAGGATTGGCACGCTGAACGTGACGTCTTCGGCGTTGCCGCCCAGATAGATCACGGCGTCCGGGCCTACGTGCGGCCGCACGGATACCAGCACGCTGGCGTCCGCCGTCGGCAAGGTGATCGTGGTGTCACGATTGCCTGGTGATCCTGGCTGGGGAAAGTAGATCAGCGAGCGCTGATAGAAGAACAAAGCCGCGCACAACCCGAGATAGGTCAGGGCGATCACCAGAACGACAGTCAGGACCGTGCGCGACACGGGCCTACACCTTCGGCCAAGCTGCCGGCCACCCGTTCGAGCTCATTGCCTCCACCTTAGTACAACTCGACGACGGCTTCCAGCTCGACGGGCATTCCGAAGGGCAGCGAACAAAATCCCACCGCAGCGCGTGCGTGCACGTCATCCCTTCCGAAAATGCACGTGAGGACGTCAGATGCGCCGTCCATCACTTCCGGGTGACGCTCGAAGTCGGGCGTGCAGTTCACCATTCCGAAGACGCGGACGACGCGCTTCACGCGAGAAAGCTCTCCGATTTCAGCCTTCAGCGACGCCAGGGCGCTGATCATCGCGACGCGTGCTGCCTCCTTGCCCTGCTCGACGGTGATCTCGCGACCCAGCTTGCCCTTGTGTGTTTGTTCGGTTCCNNAGCTCCACGAGCCGTTCTTCCGGTGTAGCGCCTTTGAGCGTCTCGAATATGGACAGAGACATCAGCTCGTCCTTAAGGGGTTTACCTAACGCTCGCTCGGGAGGCTGTGTGTCGATGCGAGAGCGACATCAAGGCCGGACGGGTTCCGATGAACTCCCACCATGAATACGACGACACGGCAGGGTTCAGTACCGCGGTTGCGCCACGCATGCCTGGTGCCGTTCTGGACGACGGTGTCACCAGCGCGAAGATGCACCGTGGCGCCGTCATCCAACTCGAGCCACACTTCACCAGAAACGATGTACTCGAAATCGACCGTGTCGGTCGTATGCATCCCCGGGGTGCTTAGCTCCATGTGTTCGGCGAGGCCCGGCAGCTTGACCTTCATTTCAGCAAACAAAGCCTGACGATCACTGCCTATTTGATTCGAGGCGGGCTGAGGAGCCACGGTAAACATCATGAATCGGAAGCCGCCCAAGGGTGGGAAATAGCCGGGGCACTCGGGCTGCAATCCGCCGTTTGGGAAGGCCGGCGGAACATCCGCGCCCCAGAGTCTGTGGAACTCATATCCAGGCATCAGACCGAGCGTATCTGCGTCCACCTCGCCGTCACTAACGACAACGGCCTTCCCGAGTTCGGTGTGCCCAGTCGTTACGCGTCGTATTTTCATTGGTACGCTCCTTCGAAAATGGGACAGGATGCCTAGCGCTCGACCTTAGTGGCAGCCGCGATCCAGCGGGCGGGACCATCGCTTAGCTTCGAGGATTGCAATCCCGTGGCGATAGCGGCGGGATTCCTGCGCCTCGGCTTGGGCTCGCGCCTTCGCTTTGGTATCGACGAAGAGTAGCGTATCCGGAACGTCTTCGCGGCGCTTCCCAGAGAGGTTCTGTTGCGGTAGGGTGTCTGCGCCCCAGCCCAGCTCCACGGGGACAGGGGCGATGATGTCTTGCTCGGTGCTGGCCTCGTTGATGACTGAAGCCGAGCTGCACGCCGTGTAGATTGTTGCGAGCGCTTCGCGGAAGGCAGCAAACGATTCTTCGCTGAACTCCTGGCAAGGCGGTGTGTCGCGAACGCCGCGGAGCAGGAAGTCCTGCGTGAAAAGCTGTCCCTGCATAGACCGCGAGTCTATCGATGTGGTCGGGCACACGCGGCGACGGCAGGGGAAGTCGGATGAAGCCGCGCTCGACGACCCGTTGCATGATTGTCAAAAATTATGTTGATGCGCCTCGGCCGTCTTACAGCAGCGCGAGGGTCTGATGAAAGCGGCGAAGCCGTAGGGCTCAGCAGGCAGTTCGGGTTTCCCGAGAGCCTTCTTCGCGCGCCCGCCAGTGAATGAACGCTTCAGCTCGCTTCGCCGTGGCTCTCGGGGTTCGGGTGCACGAGCTGCTGTCGCCGTAGGACCCCGAGGCTGTGGGCATGGGCGCGGTCCAGGTGTATGGACTTCGCAAGGAACCCATTTCAGTCGAATGAAGGCGTGCCAATGCGCCAAGCTGCTGCGCCGCTGGCCAACGCACCGGGACCCCCGGCGTCAGTAACGCGGTCGAGCGTAGGCTTCGGGCCATGAAGCCTTCAGGCAACAGACGTTCGCCGCTGCAGTTTGCGCCGCTCCGGATGGCCGGCCAGTCAGTGAATGACGAGATGGACGACGTCACCTACGACGGCCTTCTCTCCCCACTTCTCTTGGCACTGTTCACGATCGTTCTGGCCGGGCTCGAGTGGTGGCGCTACGCGACAAACTCAAAGCCTAGCCCATGGACATTCACGATCGCGGCCGCTCTGGTCACCGTCTACGCGGTTGTCAGGTGTGTGCGGACCTTCAAGCGCCTGCGGAACCTCAAGTTGGGGCGCGATGGGGAGCGCGCCGTTGCGCAGTATCTCGAATGGTTCCGCACGGCCGAGTTCTTCGTCCTTCACGACGTACCCAACGACGACGCGAACATCGACCACGTCTTGATCGGCCCGCGCGGCATCTTCACGATCGAGACCAAGACAGTGTCCAAACCTGCCAGGGGCGAATGCAAGATCCGAATCGAAAACCAGCANNGGCTGGTTCGTTGAGCCCTTCGACATGAAGGCTGCGGGTGTGTGGGTGCTCGAACCGAAAGCTCTGGACAAGTTCATTGAGCGGGAGCCGGAGCGCTACTCACGCGAGGACGTGAAGGCGATGGCGTCGGCGCTGTCCAGCTACGTGCGCAGCAAGGCAAACCTTTAGAGGAGACAGGCGTCAGACGAGCAACTACCGTCGTATCGCGCCGCCCTCCGTCGAGATCCATGCGAAGGTGACCCTGCCAGCGCTCGGCAAGGAGTTCAGGCCTCCGCCTGAGGGTTTTCTTTGCTCATCCGCCGGAGATTGAGCGGTTCAGCGCGCGGGTGAGCCTCAAGGGATCGTCGCCAAGCATACCGGCGGTTCCCTCACCGTCGCGTTGTAAGCTGCGCCGCGGCCACCCCCGGCCGCCGAATGCTGGACGGGCGCATATGACGTTTCTCTATCGAACGCTGGTGCTGGCTACGGTGCTTGCGCTCCCCTGCGCGGGGGCAAGGGCCGACGTCGCTGTTGACGCCTGCGTCGGAGACCCGATCGTTGACTGGTCCAGCCAGCCCCGAACGGTAGAGCGTCTCCAAATCGCGTACGTGAACGAGATCTTCGAGCGCCTGGATCACGCGATGTCGTGTCTGAGTTCGTCGACGCGACGCTTTGCGGGCGGCGAGTCCGCTCCGAGTGCGATCTACTTCGTATTCCGGTCGAAGAGCCCATTCATGGGGACTCTTGAGGCTCGGGCGAGACGAACCGCAGCATGGAACGCCCAAACCGGCTCGACGTTCGCGGAATTTGCTCTTCTTCGGCAAGGATATGACGCCGCGTGGACGGTCCGAGGCGACGCGTACGCACAAAGCGTGAGCCCTGAAAAATTCCGAGCCTTCTACGGTGAACTCGCCGAGCTCGAGTCAAGGATGATGGCTGCCTCGCCGAAGTTGCGCGATACGGCTATCTGGCACAACCTAATGCTCTCCACGTTACTGGATCAGCAGCATCCGCGGTCCGATCCGAAAGCCGTGTTCGTAAGCGCCGTTCAGCGATTCCCGCAGTACTACGATTTTCAGGACGTGATGCTGGGCAAGCTCCTTCCTCGCTGGGGTGGAAGCTGGCCGGATGTCGATACGTTCGTCACGCAGTGGGCTCGGAACACCGCTGGCAGTGAAGGCGACTACCTGTACTCATGGTTGTATGTTTCGGTGCTGCGCCGCAGTACTCGGGCCAGTGAGACGATGCTGGATCCGAAGCGAATGGATCGGAGTCTGCGGGAGTGGGTACGTCGCTATCCGACTCCGGAGAACTTCAACATCATCGCCAGCGCGGCGTGTGAAATCGACGACCGGGATCTCTTCCGAGAGGTCTATGGGCGNNGGAGCTAACCCGTGCTGGGCCTGGGGGCCAATGATCGGGCAGCCCAGGTGTTCATGCGCTCGTACGCGCAGTTCGCGGCGACGCCGTAGCGCAAGATAACGGCGGACCCCGTCTCGCCGACACCGTCCATACAGTACCTGCCGATCACGAAGCTTGCCCGCGGCATGTTCAACGGGGTCAAAAGACGGCCAAATCGACCCGATCGACATCAAACCCAAGCCAATTGACCGAGACGAGCCCCTGAGCAATGCAAACAAGACGCCGAAAGCTCGGCATTCGCGCTCAATTCGGGGAGGGCGAGCGCGCTTTGGCGGAACAGTAGGGACTTGATTGGAAAATCGTCACGGATTCAGGATAACTTGTGCTGGTCATTTTCTACATCGGTGAGATTTTGGCTCGCAGTGCCCTGATCGTGATGATGGCCGTGATGCATGAACCGGTGCATCAGCGGGCACGAGAACAACGGCAAGTACGGCAGGACGCCCGTTCGTGAAGGTTCCTTGATTNNTTCAGTGGCTTGCTCAAATGAACATCGGTGAAGCCTCCGAGGTCGCAGGCGTCTCGGCGAAGAGGATTCGCCACTACGAATTAGTCGGATTGGTTCCGCAAGCGCGGCGGACGGATTCCGGGTACCGCCAGTACACCGACGGTGACATCCACACGCTCCGGTTCATCAGCCACGCGCGCGACCTCGGCTTCTCAATCCCCGAAATTGCGGGGCTCGTTGAACTTTGGCAGAACCGGCGGCGCCCGAGCCGGCTGGTCAAGGAACTGGCCAAAGCCCACGTCCTGGAATTGGAGCAAAAGACTCAGGAGCTCCTGGCGATGAAGGCCACCCTGGAGCATCACTGCTGTCACGGAGACGACCGGCCAGATTGCCCCATCTTGGATACGCTGGCGAGCGATGCTTCGGTCGGACCACCCACCGCAATCCCAGGAAGCCCGTTCCCCGAGCACGCCGAGTCGCCAAATAAGCCGCATTGCTATACATCAAGGAAGACACTCCTGTTGGAGCCGTCTTGACCCTCTGTCTGATAATCTCGCCCTGTGAAGACCTTTCGAATCTGGATGCTTGTTTTGCTTGCGGTACTGGTGCCCTTCCGGGGTGCAGTTGCTGCGGCAATGCCTTGCGCCGAAGGCAATCATCACGCCATGGCGATGCAAGGTGCTTTCGACCATGGTCAGGTAGCTCCCTGCGCCCACCACCATTCAAGTGGCGATGCGGGCGCAATCCACGAAGATGGCGGCTGCAGCGCCTGCGCGGCCTTCTGTTCTGCCACCCCGATGGCATCAGCAATTCCAGCCGTCCAAACCCCATCTGAGTTCGCTCGGGTGACTTTCCCGTCCCTGTCTGCACCGGCGCCGAGTTTCCACTCGGACGGGCAGGACAGGCCCCCACGAACCATCTGACCCCGCTGGGCCTCGCGCGCGAGGCCTGACAGCGCCCGTGCGTCTCGCCGCGCGGGAATCGGCCGACTTGCTTACCCCGTCGGCAGTTCAGATGAGTTCAAACCATGAAGAAGACATTCTCTCTTTCGGGAGCGCGTGATGCGTTCCCCGTGACCCGACGCCATCTACTGTTCGGCTGCGTCGGCATCGTCGCTGGTTCGCTGGCATTACCCTCCCTTGCGGTCATCCCAGTGCATCGAGTGCAGGTCTACAAGAACGCCTCGTGCGGCTGCTGCGGGGCCTGGGCCGCGCATATGAAATCGGCAGGCTTCGATGTCAGCGTTACCGAAGTAGATGACACCACCGCGGTTCGGAAGCGCTTTGGCATGCCCGACCGCTTTGGCAGTTGCAACACGGCGACGATTGACGGCTATGTGCTGGAAGGCCATGTGCCGGCGGCAGAGGTCAAGCGGCTCCTTGCAGCCAAGCCCAATGCCATCGGCCTAGCCGTTCCGAGCATGCCACCGGGGTCGCCAGGGATGGAGGGCTCGCGCAAGGATCCGTATCAAGTGCTGCTCATCGACCGAGCCGGCAAAGACAGCGTCTTTGCCAGATTTGCCCAATAACAACAGGAAAACTTCAATGAAGTTTCAACACCTACTTGCGGCGTCGCTCGTGTCCGTCGCAGCAGCCGCCAGCGCGCAAGCGACAACGCCCACAGACCACGCGGCACACCACCTCACAACAACCTCTGCGGCGACCCCTTCGATTGCGTGGACAGAAGGCGAAGTTCGTAAAGTTGACATCGCTGCAGGCAAGGTCACGTTGCGCCACGGCCGAATTGAGAACCTCGACATGCCCGGAATGACAATGGTGTTTCGGGCCACAGACCCGCGGCTGCTCAGCGGCCTGAAGGAAGGCGACAAGGTTCGCTTTGTGGCGGGGCTGGCCAACGGTGCCCTCACGGTCTTGACGATTGAGAGGGCCGAGTAATTCGGCCGAGGAGCTTCCATGGACATCCCTTTTCTCCTACGCGTTGTCGCTTTGGCCGCTGCGCTGATACCGGTCGCGGCAAGCGCAGCCACTCTCTCGCTCGATGCTTCTTTGGACCTGGCCGTTCAACGCTCGGAGTCGGCTCACTCCGCGCGCGCCGGCGCAGCAAGTGCCAGCGAAATGGCACGGGCAGCTGGGCAACTGCCGGACCCGATGCTCAACGTCGGCGTCGAGAACTTGCCAGTGACCGGCTCAGACCGCTTCAGCGCAGCACGCGAGCCGATGACGCAAAAAGTCATCGGCTTCAGCCAGGAGTGGGTGTCGCAAGAGAAGCGTTCAGCCCGGCAAGCCGCTGCGCAAGCGTCCGCAATCCGTGAAATGGCCCAGGCGCAGGCTGCTATCGCTGATACCCGCTTGCAGACAGCCCTAGCTTACTTCGATGCGTACTACGCCGCCGAGATGCTGAAGCTGACCATTGCCAACGAGCACCACGCTCACGAAGAGCTTGCCGCCTCGCGTGCCCGCCTCGCATCGTCCACGGGCGGCAGCCAGGAGGTTCTTGCGCTGACCGCAGCGCTGGGCATGTCCGAAGACGAGTCCGCGGAGATTGCGCAACAACAAAATGCCGCTCAAGTGGCGCTACAACGCTGGGTGGGTACTGCGACTGAAGAACTTCTCCCGGCACAGAGTCTGTCGATTCCGACCGAGCAAGACTACGTCGCATCGCACCCGTTGGTCGTCGCAGCCCAACGTGATATTGAGGTTGCCCGACATGAGGCCGCATTCGCTGCGACCAATCGCAATCCCAATTGGACCTGGTCGGTCTCGTATGGACAACGGGTTGGGAACTCTGACATGGTCTCGGTCGGGGTCAGTATTCCACTTCCTGTCTCTCGCGCGGAGCGTCAGGACCGAGAAACGTCATCCAAGCTGGCGATGGTCGAGAAGTCGGAAGCCGCTCTCAATGAGGCGAGCCGAATCGCGACCGCCGAATACAAGGCTCTCGCCAGCGATGCCCAGCGTCTGCAAGAGCGCATTGAGCACTATCGCAGCGCGGTCGCGACGCCTGCCCAACAGCGCACCGCCGCCGCGATGGCAGCTTACAGGTCGAACCAGGCCACTCTGGCGACGTTGTTCGAGGCACGGCACGCCGAGCTCGAGGTTCAGCGCAAGGTCCTGGCGCTTCAACGTGACCTCGCAAAGACTCAAGCCCAATTGGCCTACAGGCCGCTGGCTTTTGGAGCACAACAATGAAAACATTTCAAATGACCGCCGTGCTGGTCGTCGCCGCTGCTGCACTCGCAGGCGGAGGCTACTATTTCGGCCGAAGTACATCTTCGACCCTGGCCAGCCCGGCCGCCGTGGCCTCGACGCCAGGTGGTCGCAACGTCCTGTACTGGCAGGACCCCATGACGCCTGGTCCGCGCTTTGACAAGCCGGGCAAGTCTCCCTTCATGGACATGCCGCTGGTGCCGGTCTACGCCGATAGTGCGCCAGACACAGGAGGCGTGAAGGTCAGTTCGCAGGTTCAACAAAACCTCGGGATTCGGCTGGCAAGTGCTCGACGTGTCGAATCCTCTGCCTCATTTGATGCGGTTGGCTCTGTGCAATTCGATGAGCGTCTCAACGTTGCCGTACAGACCCGGGTTCAAGGCTACGTGGAGCACCTGGCCGTACGAGCGACCATGGAGCGCGTGCACAAGGGGGAGGCACTCGCCACCATCTTCGCCCCGGATTGGCTGGGACCCTTGAACGAATTGATTTCGCTCAAGCGGGCCGGTGTCGGACCAGACCTGATTGCTGCCGCCAGAGAACGTACCCGCGCAATGTCGATACCTCCAGATTTGGTGCGTAGAGCCGAAGAGAGCGGGACTGCTGACGCACGGTACGTGTTAACGGCCCCCATCAGCGGCGTGATCGCAGAGCTGGGCGTTCGCGAGGGAGTCTCGGTGGCGCCAGGAACGACTTTGTTTCGCATTGCCGGGCTCGAGAAAGTCTGGGCAGTCGCCGACGTGCCAGAGGTGCAGGCAACACGGCTGACCCGCGGGCAGAAGGTCCGGGCCACTTTGCAAGCCGATGAAACCCAGCGCTTCGACGGCGCGTTGCAGGAAATTCTCCCGCAGGTCAGTGCCAACACCCGCACAATGCAAGCTCGCTTCGAGGTTGACAACAAGAACGGCAAACTCGTGCCAGGGATGCTTCTTCGAATTGAGGTCGCTGGTCCGAAGAGCGCTCGCCTGGTGGTCCCCTCAGAGGCCGTCATCCGCACGGGCAAGCGGGCCGTCGTCATTGTTCGCGGGGACAGTGGAGCATTCGAGCCACGGGACGTGTCACTCGGCATGGACTTAGGCGACGACCTAGAGGTTGTTCAAGGACTCAGCGAAGGCGAACAGGTGGTCGCCAGCGGACAGTTCCTCATCGACTCTGAAGCCCGGCTGCGCTCGGTCCTGGGCAGCATGGGCAGCCCCGCATCGTCGCCACCAAACGCCGCATCGTCAGCCTCTGCGGCAACAGCCGTCATTCATGAGGCGCAGGGCACCGTAGAAAGCGTGGAGCCCGACAGCATCACCATCTCGCACGGTCCGATTGCGACGTTGAAGTGGCCCGCGATGACGATGGGTTTTTCCAAACCTACCGCGACGGCCTTCGCGGACATCAAGCCAGGTGACACTGTGCACTTTCAGTTCAAGGAGGGTGGCGCGTCTGGATATGTTTTGGTGGCGGTTCACAAGTTGACCGACGGGGCCATGAAATGATTGCCGCTCTCATCCGTTGGTCGGTCGGCAATCGGTTCCTGGTGCTCATTGCGACGGTCTTTCTGATTGCTGCAGGTCTTTGGTCCGTGAGTCAGACACCCCTGGACGCGTTACCCGACTTAAGCGACACACAGGTGATTATCCGCACGCCGTTTCCGGGCAAAGCGCCGCAGGTGGTCGAAGACCTGGTCACCTACCCATTGACGACGACCATGCTCAGCGTGCCCGGAGCCAAGGTCGTCCGTGGGTACTCGTTCTTTGGCGATTCGTTCGTCTACGTCCTCTTCGACGACAAGACCGACCCGTACTGGGCGCGCTCGCGGGTGGTCGAGTACCTGAACCAGGTCCAGAGCAAATTGCCGGCCGGAGCGAACGCGTCACTGGGTCCAGATGCCACCGGCGTGGGCTGGGTCTATGAATATGCACTCGTCGACCGCACCGGCAAGCACGACATCTCCCAACTCAGGGCACTCAACGACTGGTTTCTGAAATTCGAGTTGAAGACAGTCACGGATGTCTCGGAGGTCGCGAGCATCGGCGGCATGGTTCGGCAATACCAAGTGGTTCTCGACCCGGACCGCATGCGGGCGCTCGGCATCACGCAGGCGGCTGTCGTTGACGCCTTGCAAAAGGCCAACCAGGCGTCGGGCGGCTCTGTGGTGGAACTCGCCGAGGCCGAGTACATGGTGCGTTCGCGTGGATATCTGTCCACGTTGGACGACTTCCGAACGATACCGTTGACCGCGACCAACGGGACGCCGGTGTTACTTCAAAATGTGGCAACTGTCCAGATAGGCCCGGAGATGCGGCGCGGCATCGCGGAGTTGGATGGCCAGGGCGAGGTGACAGGCGGGGTTGTCGTCATGCGCTCAGGCAAGAACGCGCGCGCCACGATTGAGGCCGTCAAAGCAAAGTTGGAGACGCTCAAGCCCAGTCTGCCACCGGGTGTCGAAATCGTGCCGACCTACGACCGCTCGCTGCTCATTGACCGGGCGGTGGGCAACCTGCGCACTAAGCTCATCGAAGAGTTTGTGGTCGTCGCTCTGGTCTGCGCAGTGTTCTTGTTCCATCTGAGGTCGGCGTTGGTGGCGGTGGTTGCGCTTCCGATTGGTGTGCTCGCGGCGTTCATCGTCATGCACTGGCAAGGCGTCAACGCCAACATCATGTCGCTGGGCGGAATTGCCATCAGCATCGGGGCGATGATTGACGGCGCCATCGTCATGGTCGAGAACGTCCACAAGCACATCGAAGCATTCGAGGCGGCGAACGGGCGTGCACCGACGATTCAGGAGCGCTGGGACCTGGTGCGCGACGCCTCTGTTGAGGTTGGCCCGGCCCTGTTCTTCTCACTCTTGGTCATTGCGCTGTCGTTTGTCCCGGTGTTTTCACTTGAAGCGCAGGAGGGTCGACTGTTTTCGCCCCTGGCATTCACCAAGACCTACGCGATGGCGGCCGCCGCCGGCCTCTCGGTAACGCTGGTGCCGGTACTGATGGGTTACCTCATCCGTGGCCGCATACCGCACGAGACGTCCAACCCCATCAACCGAGCCTTGATGGCAATCTACCGCCCCCTGTTGGAGGCAGTACTTCGCTTTCCATGGGCAACGCTTGCGGTCGCGGCAGTGATGTTGGCCCTGACCGTCATCCCCGTGATGCATTTGGGCGGTGAATTCATGCCGCCTCTGGATGAAGGGGACCTGCTGTATATGCCGTCAGCCTTACCTGGTCTGTCGGCGGCGAAGGCCGGGGAGCTGTTGCAGCAAACCGACCGGCTTATCAGGACCGTGCCCGAAGTGGCCCGGGTCTTTGGCAAGGCGGGACGCGCGGAATCGGCGACAGACCCAGCACCCCTGGAGATGTTCGAAACGACGATTCAGTTCAAGCCGCGTGACCAATGGCGCGCCGGGATGACACCCGACAAGCTGGTGGAGGAACTGGACCATGCAGTCAAGGTTCCAGGCCTGACCAACGTTTGGGTTCCTCCCATTCGCAATCGCACCGACATGCTCGCCACGGGCATCAAGAGTCCGGTTGGCATCAAAGTTGCCGGGCCGGACCTGGCGACCATCGACTCGCTGGCCACGCAAATCGAGACGGCGGTCAAGAATGTGCCGGGCGTGACGTCCGCGTTGGCCGAGCGACTCACCGGTGGACGTTACATCGACGTCAATGTGAATCGGCTTGCCGCAGCGCGCTACGGTCTGTCCGTCGCAGACGTGCAAGCAGTGGTGGCCACCGCAATTGGTGGCGACAATGTTGGCGAGGTCATTCAGGGACGAGAGCGCTACCCCATCAATGTTCGCTATCCGCGGGAGATTCGGGAATCGTTGCAGAACTTGCAGGACTTGCCGTTCGTGACAGACAAGGGGGCGCAGTTGCTGTTGAAGGATGTTGCCGATGTCGCCATCGCAGAAGGTCCGCCGATGCTCAGGAGCGAAAACGCGCGGCTGTCTGGTTGGATTTACGTGGATGTGCGAGGTCGAGACTTGCGCTCGGTTGTCAACGACATGCAAGCCGCCGTTGCGAAATCCGTGAAGATGCCGGCCGGATATGCCGTCTCTTGGTCTGGCCAATTCGAATACCTGGAGCGTGCTACCGAACGATTGAAGATGGTCATTCCGGCCACGCTCACGGTCATCTTCATGTTGCTCTATCTCTTGTTCAGGACCGTCAAGGACGCCATGTTGGTCATGGCGGCAGTTCCGTTCTCGCTCATCGGCGGGTTCTGGCTGGTTTGGGTGCTGGGCCATTCAATTTCGGTGGCCACTGCCGTTGGCTTCATTGCGTTGGCTGGTGTTGCCGCCGAGTTTGGCGTGGTGATGCTCGTCTACCTGAAGAACTCGCTCGAGCGGCATTTGAAGGCGGGTGAGCCGATGAATGACGCCACACTGCTCTCAGCCATTCGCGAGGGTGCAATCCTGCGAGTTCGGCCGAAGGCCATGACGGTCGCGGTGGTGATGGCCGGTCTCCTGCCCATCCTGCTCGGCCATGGGACGGGCTCTGAAGTCATGAGCCGCATTGCTGCTCCGATGGTCGGGGGAATGGTGACGGCTCCGTTGCTGAGCATGCTGGTGATTCCTGCGGCCTGGTTGCTGCTGCATCGCCGACGGCACACCAAAAGAAGAGCATTCGCCGCATGGTCTAGAAGGTTCACGATCTGACCGACCGGAAAACCGGATGGCAAGAGACCACGGAGGTGGTGGGCAAGTTGAACCGTACCTTGCGCGGCTGGGCGAACTACTTCCAAGTAGGCACGGTCAGCCAAGCATACCGGGCGCTCGACAACTACACCGCACCGCGGTTGCGCCGGTGGTTGCGTACCAAGTATCAAGTCAGGCGACGCAAGGGCGGGACTTATCCACTCTCGCACCTGTACGGGCACTTCGGGCTCGTCCGACTGACTGCACGCGGGCGCACCGAGCCGTGGGTGAAGGCGTGAGGTCTTGTCCGAGAGCCGGATGCGTTCGATGAGGGGGATGTGGAAACGGAGCTACGGCGAGGTTACTAGGGCACCGCCAGACGAAAGGGGCGGCAACAGACAAACCAGACCTACCGCCACCGCACCACATCTCTACTCTACCCATGGCTGACACTGATGGTTCCCGATGGGTCGCCGCAAAGCCGCCTCTCGGAGGCCAGAGATGGCCAGCGTTGCAAAGTCGGCATTTGTGAGGTACGCACTCGGCCGATGGGTTGTTCGCCTCGGTTCGCGCAGTGGCGTCTAGTCAAGTATCGTGTCATCCCGTCTGGGCACGTCGCCATGAGGCCGGAGGCTGGCCCACCAAGCGTTTGAACGCTCGGGCGAAGGCGGCTTCGGAGTCGTAGCCCACCTCCTGGGCCACTGNNCGTCCAACGTGGCGGTCGCGCAGGGCGCCCAGCCAGCCGGTAGACCCCGGCGCAAGCGAGTCGAGGTAGCGGCGGGCCGCGTCGACGAACACGAACTCGCTGGCTCGCTCCAGTACCGCGGCGCTGCCGGCGCGGCGCTCGCGGGACTCTGCCACGGCTTGATCGAGCACCTGCGCCGTCCACGGTCCCAGGTGGCCGGCGCGCAGGTGCATCAGGCGCGGCAGGGCACTGATCAGCGGATTGAAGGGCTTCGTGTCGCAGGCCACGAAGCCACACACCACTACCGAGCCCGCCTCGTCGGCAGGGCCTGGCGAGCCGGGCCGAAGCACGCCATTGTGGTAGGCGACCGTGATCGGCTTGGGGTCGTTTCGTGTGGTGAAGCGCCAATCACTGTGATCTTCCTTGGCACGCAAGCCGGGGGCGCTGGAGATCACGTGTCCGTCTCCTTGGGGAAACATCACGATGTCGCCGGGCGCGAGGCGCACCGGCGCCTCGCCGTCGGTGGCGGCCCAGCCTTCGCCCCGGGCCATCAAGTGGTATGCGAGGACGTGGTCCGCCCCTGGCATGAGCGCGCTCGCCANNTGGCTCATCGCGCAGATCGGCGTGGACGGAGTTTCGATCAAGCCGCGCAGACGCACGGCAAAGGCCTCAAGATGATTGCCGCCAACGACGGACGCACGAGCAAATTTGCCAGACGCCGGGAGAAGCGTCAATGCCCTCGGTTTTTGAGAATGGCCGCGTCGTCGCAAGCCCGCGTCGATGCCAACCCAACCAGGAGCCAGCGCCCATGACTGCCGTCATCGACAAACCCGCCCCCGATTTCACGGCCATCAAACAACGCCAACAGGCCACCTGGGCCAGTGGCGACTACGCCGCCATCGGCACCACGTTGCAAATCGTCGGCGAGACGTTGGCAGAGGCCGCCGACGTGCGCGCCGACCAGGCCGTGCTCG
>PLZH01000046.1:5681-14894 GCA_003152055.1 Burkholderiales bacterium | reverse complement strand
GGCATCGGAATGGCGTACCGCCTGTTGTGCGTTGATTGGCCAGTTGGCAAGATTCGACCGACGCTGTCTGACAAATCCGCACCAACGGGGATTTCGCAGGCGGGGCCTGCCAAATCAGGTGGTACGAGGACGTCCGAATCAGTGTCGCGACCTATCTTTGCCATGAGTGCCTGGTTGGGATAACATATTGGTGTCAAAGCACCAATGTGAGGCTGGCATGAGTCGTCTGACCATCACCCTGTCCGAGGCGCGTTACCGGGCGCTCAAAGAAGCGTCCGCGCAGCGCGACAAGACCATCGGGCAACTGATCGACGAAAGTCTGGATTTCTACGGCATCAAGTCGCGGGAAGACGCACGCGAACTCGTGCGCCGGGCGCGAGCACACAGCAAGCTTGGCGACGATCAGGCGCTGGCAGTGGCGCAAGAGCAAGTTCGAGCGGTGCGTCGCAAGCCGTGAGTCGCCCGGCTGTCATCATTGACACCAACGTGGTCGTGGCGGGTTTGCTGACCAAGCAAGACGCGTCGCCCGTCGTCCGCATCCTGGACGGCATGCTGGGTGCGGCCTTCCCGTTCGTGCTGTCCGAGGCCCTGCTGGCCGAATACCGCACGGTGCTTGTACGGCCGGTTCTGCGCAAGCTGCATGGTCTGACGGTCGCCGAGGTGGAGGCCATCCTGACGGACCTTGCCCAACACGCGATCGTGCTGGCGCCGGTGGCCGCTCCGCCCGCGCCCGATCCGGATGACCAGCTGTTGTGGGGGTTGCTCGCAGCGAGGGCAGACCTGCAGCTTGTCACTGGCGACAAGCTGCTGCTTCGGGATGCAGGCATGCAGGGCCGAGTGATTTCGCCGCAAGCGTTCTTGGAAAGCGAATGACATACCCAAAATGCAAGGCCACTCGTGCGGTTGGCTGAGCGATGAGTAGATGGCGTTGTCGCGTCATGAATTTGACCTATGACGGGAGACCGCACGCGGTCCGCGTTCCGCATCTACAGCCTGCACTGCACCAAGAAGCTGCTTGATCGCATCAAGCCATCGATCGCGACGTCGCTGCCGCTGCCGACCACGGCGCTTGGCAACTGGTACGCAACGGCGCTCTTCTGGAAGCTGCAACTTGCTCTGCTTGTGAATGAGCGGACCTTGCTGCCGGTGCTGATGCCATTGGCCCCGGCCTCGACGCTCGCCGCAAGGTTTCCCGCTGAATTGGCGACGGTGTTGAGCGCGCACGGGGCCAGTCAGGCGATCATCGAGAGTGAGGTGACGGCGATGGCCGACGTTGCGTTGGCGAGGACGTCCAACCGCAGCATCGTCGGCACCATGAACGAGTTTTCGTTCCTGGCCGAAGGCTACCGCGAATACCTGGAGACCTCGGACTTAGTGACCCTGTCGATGCGCTTGGCCGACACGCCTTGCAGCCCGATCAAATACAACAGCCCTGCGCGGCTGCTCAAGGTCTTAAGCGATGCGGGACGCTGATCGCCTACACCGCGAGTGGGTCGCAGACGGTTCGGCTCACCACATCGCGGGCCGTCCAGTCAGAGCCCGCGCGTCATGGGTTGCCAAATGGGCAGCCAGGCAACGAGAACGCAGACTTATGCATCGCAACCTATTGATTCTCAAAGAGTTNNCGTTTGCCGCAAAATAGCTTTTCATCGGCTCGAAATAGTGGGTACTCCAGCCGCCTTGCTCGTAGCTGGTATGGCCGTCCGGCACATTGCTATGCTGCAGTGTGATCCGGGTTCCGCCTTTGACCGGGTCAAGCGTCACGGTGATCTTCGAATCACCGTCCTTGTCGGTGAACTCCGTCGTACGCCATGTCTGCACAATGCGTGCGCCGGAGGTCAGAGACAGATTCACTCCGGAAATATATTCGTCCCACGCGGTATAGGCCGCACCGACCTTGGCAGACATCCTGGCCTTGCCTCCAGTCATTGCCGTATGTCCGCGGCTGCTCATCCAGGCGTCGTAGATTGCTTTCGGTGATGCCGGGATAACGTCGGTCAGTTTGAATTCATAGCTCATTTTCGTGGCCTTCGTCGTCGCCCGACTGTCAGGGTCAGGCGAAGTATTGTTCAAGTCTGTCCCGAGTGCCGTTCCTTGCAGATGCGTCCTCCATACGACACGGTCCTGATCTGAGACGAGGCGGCGATGTTTCGTGGTTGGCGCAACCCTGTCTATTCACTGCCTTTCGCCGAGCCGATTGCGAATACGCTCGATCAGGAGTTTGCGGCGCAGCGGCTGGGCCGGCGCGTCCAGGCGCTGCGCAAGGCCGCCCTGCGCGAGCTCCTGCTGCTGGCGAACGGCCAGGCGCGCCAGCGCGTCAAGCGCGTGCCCGCGACCGCACGCTCGATGCTCTGGGTCTACACCTGCACGACAGTGGGCGACGCGATCATGGATCTGGCGCCGCGCCTGCTCGTGCCGCGCCGCGTCGAGATCGACCTTCTCATCGCGCCGGCGCTAGCGCCGCTGTTCGCGACCGACCGGCGCCTGCGCGAAGTCCACACCGACCCGAATACGCTGCCGCCCGACGTCGATTTCATCCTGCTCGATTCCTTTCGCACGGCGTCGCTGCGCTTGAAGGCGAAGCGCTATCCGCGGCTGCCTTTCGCCTCGATGCGCGGCCACAACGCCGGCGAGCGTTTCGATCGCGTCGCGTTCGCCGATCGGCGCATCCGCCAGCTCTTCGACCTGCCCGTGGAAGAAGTCGTCCAGCCCGTGCTCGATCTCGGCGAGTCGGGCGGCAAGGTGTTCGAGGAGGAGCGCTTTCGCATCGCCGTCCCGCTCGGGGCGCGCGCCGCGCGCATGCGCTATGCGCACTGGAACGAGACCTTGCGTCGCATCGTCTCGGCCTGGCCGAAAGGACTCGCGCCGCCGCAATTCCGACTCCTCGGCCGGGGCGAATCGGCGCGCAAGGATCTGGGCGCGATCGGCGACGAATTCGTCGCGGCGCATTGCATGGCCGAGCTCGACAGCGGCGATCTGCGCAAGTCCGCGTCCGACATCGCCGAGTGCGATGCCTTCCTCGGCGTCGACGGCAGCCTCATGCACGTGGCCGTCGGGGTCGGCACGCCGGGCCTGGCACTTTTCGCGCGAATCGATCCCGCCCACTTCCTTCGGCCGGCAAGCACAATGCGGGCCTTGCGCAGCGACGGCGAGGTCTCGGATCTCGACGCGGCCAAGGTGGCCGGCGCGTTTCTCGCGGCGCTGCCGCGCTTGGTCAACGCGCGCCGAGTCGAAGCGGATCTCTGACGCCGAGCAGCTCGAGCGCTCTTGCGACGACGGCTCGGGGCTCGGTGGCGCTACCGCCGCGCCATGCGGCGCACGAGGCCGCATCTTCGCAGTTGACCGCAGTCGTCAGTCCCCGTCGACGCTGCAATATGGGGGCCGACGCGGGGTCCGGCGGGCTGAAGCGACCACCACGCTCGCCTTGATCGGGACATGCCGTGGCCCGCAACCCACAGAGACTGATTTGTGCCTCGCGTGTCGCCGCCAAACTGACGAGACCTCACATGCGTTGAGCAAGTCGTCGTTTCAGCGCGAACCAGGGCACAAGCAGACCGGGAAACGCCGCATAAGCAAGCACGCGCAGGCGTGTTGACACCGGCACCGCGACCGCGCCGAACGTAACGGCGAGCTTGCGACTCATGCCGCTCGCAGCGAAGACGTCGCGGATGAATCGTTCGCGGGCCATGCGTTTCTCAAGTTCCGGCTGAACCGCCTCGAGCTGGCCGGCGAAGCGCGCGTCGGCCATCAGTTGCGGCAACTCGACCAAGGCGCTGCGGTTGTTCTTGAGGAGGCGACGGATCACGTCGTCGGCGTCGAGCGCGCGACGGCGGCGCGAGATGCCCCCGCGGCGGTAGCGGACCAGCGGCTCGGACAAGGTGCGGGCGCCGCCGCTGACGATGGCACGAAACACCATGAGCAGGTCCTCGGCGCACGTCCCGTCGGCGAACCCTCCAAACGCCTCGTATACCCGCCGCGTCCACGCCTGCGCCGCGCCGACGACGAAAGGCGGCCGCGCCAGCCAGTCCGCGGCGCTTCGGTAAGTCGCCAGGTCGCTCGGGGTGATGACGCCGTGTGTCTGGCCATGTTCGTCGACGTCGAGGAGCGCGCTGGCGATCAGATCGAGGCGACGCCCGGAGGCGAGCCATGCCTCGACGCAGCGCTCACAGCGCTCGGGCAGCGAGACGTCGTCGCCGGCGGCGATGAAGATGAACTCGCCGCGCGAAAGTGCGACCATGCGGTTCAGGTTCGCGCCGATGCCCAGGTTGGCCGGGTTCCGATTGAGAACGAGGCGATGCGGACCGCGGTAGCCTGCGATGGCCGACTCGATCGCTGCCCAGGTTCCGTCGCTCGAGGCGTCGTCGGATATGACAATCTCGAGGGGGGCGTACGTCTGAGCCAGCGCCGCGGCGATCGCTTCGCCGACGAACGCCTGCTGGTTGTAGGCCAGCAGCAGCATCGTCGCGAGCGGCCGGTCGGCGGGCGCAGCCGGATCCACTTCCATCAACGCCTCCTCACGGCCGTGAGAGCAGGTCGCCGAAGAGTTTGGTTTTGAGGCCTCGACGGAGGGCCTTGGCGCTCGCCGTCATTGCGTAGCGGGCGTTGAAGCCGCACTTCATGGTCTCGTCGAGCACCGCCTCGCCGCCATGGCGCAGACCGACGAAGTAAAGGTCGCGGGTGATGAAGTTGACCCAGCTCGCCCGGTCGGCGAGCCACCCTGAAAGATTGAGTGACGCCTCGAGGTCGGCGCCAGTGAGGTTGCGGTAATAGTCCCAGGCCGCCGCGGCCGTGAAGGGCGACGCGTCGGGGTTGGTGCGAGTCGTGCCATGCTCGAGGCGGCCGGTCGTCGCGCAGCTGACGAGCACCAATCCGCCGGGGCGGGTCATGCGTAGCATGTTGGCAAAGGTCTCGCGCCAGTACGGGTTGTGCTCCAGGCACTCGGCCGAAATGACCGTATCGAAATGGCCGGTAGAAAATTCGGCCAGCTGGCCTTGGCAGGCTAAATCAACCCCTGGCCCGAGCTCCAGGTCGACGCCGGTGTAGTCGCAATCAGCGAACAGGCCGCGCACCGAGCCGTTGATGTCGAGCGAGCCAACCTCGAGCACGCGTGCACAGTTGAACGAAGCCGGGTAGTGAGCGCGAACGCCGGAAAAGAACTCTGCCTGCTCGGGATGTGCCATCGGCCAACGGTGTTTGACGGGCTCGCTCAGGCCGCGGACGCCGGGGCGTTGGCGGACTTGCGGGCAATGAAGGTGACGAGTGCGGGATTGTGCGCGTCGCGCAGCAGCTCCACCTCGAATCCGGCGGCGATGCAGCGGTCGACGAAGTCGCCGCCGAATTCGTTGAAGACGAGGAAGTCGGCCCGCGCCTCGGCTGATGCACCGTGATAGCTCGGCGGCAGAAGATGAGTGAGCACGCTCCCGTCGAGCCGGGCGCGCTGACGCGTTGGACGGTCCCAGACGACAGGCACCGAGAACACGTGCGCACCCCGGGGCCGAAGCACGCGATAGGTCGCGCGCAGTGCCTGATCGACGTCAGGAATGTGCTCGAGAGTGTCGGAGGTGATGACCAGGTCGAAGGTCTCGTCGGCGTAGGAGAGCGCCATTAGATCTTCCGAGGGAACCATTGGCGTGCGGGCGTGCGACTGCCGAACTCCGAATAGCGAAGGCCCGGACAGCGCGCGAGGTAGCGGTGCAGGTTGCCGACCGAATTGATCTCCGCAATGGCAAGGCCGCGCGCCTTGGGATCGAGAAACAGCTTACTCAACCGAGTCGCTCTGCTGCCCGAGCGCTCGTTCGCGACGGCGACGATGGCTCGCGCGAGCTGGCCGCTGCGCAGGCTCGAACCACACCAGGCGCAGCGGCTACCTTGGCGCGCATCCATCCAGCGCGCCCACGAGGGTGGCAACTGCCATTCCTCGATGAGCCCGGGCCACAGGACGTTTCGATGTAGTGGCGTGCCCGGTGAAGCCGCAGGTGCCGCATGCCATACCGCCGCGCCAGCGGCTGACGAATATCTCGCGCGCGCGTTTGCCGCCCCGCCACAACCGCTTCAGCACGCTTGACATCGCGACGATGTCTTGGCCGTCAAGGGAATTTGACGAGCAGTCCCTGGCCCGTCGGCATCGACGTGATCTGCGCCCCGACCTTACGCGCGGCGCCATCCATCAAATTCGAACATCCTGCGGATTAGTTTCTTCTTCTTGACCATAACTCTCCTTGCGATCGGTGGTCCGGCAAGAGCGACCGGACCAGCGCAAGCAGCGCATCGACATGCGCCGCGACGTCCGGATCGTACGCGAGCAGATACGTGGGCGCGATGAGCCGATGCTCGCCTCGTTGCCAGCGTTCGACGGCCGCTGCAACGGCCGACGCGAACGATTCCGGTTGATCCAGCGAGAACGGCAGTTGCGCCGGCTCGCGTATCACTTCGGCGCACCCGGCGCTGGCCTCGAGCAGGACCGGTGTCCCCGACAGCACGGATTCGACTCCGACCAGTCCGAAGGGCTCGTAGAGCGAGGCGAGCACCGTGAAATCGACGGCGCGATAGACATCCTCGATGTCCTTGCGGTAACCGAGGTAGCGCACGTTCGGCGTCGCATGCTCCATCGGCCGGCCAGCGACGAGGAGGGTGGCCGGCAAATCGGTGCGCGAGAAGAATGCCGCCACCTGCCCGAGCCCTTTGCGCCGGTGGCCGGTGGAAGCGAGCAGGAAGACGGCGCGGTCGTTCGGCAGACTGAGCCGCTCGCGCAACGCGGTGCGCGCCGAGTCGACGACCAGCGAGAAGCGCTCACCATCGACCGGCGGGTAGAGCAGGGCGACCTTGCCTGGGTCGATCCCGTAGTGCCGTTCGGCCTCTTTCCTCATCAGCGCCGAATGGGCGACGACGATCGATGCCGACTCGAGGTGGGAGCGTTCGAGAGCGATCTTCAGCCGGTCGACGGGTCCTGGGTTCTCGCCCATCGCTTCGAGATAGCCCGGATGTGTGCTTCCGCAGATGGCGATGTCGGACCAGCGCGTCTGGTTGCAGCCGATTAGCGGAAAGAGGCCCAGACGCCGTTTGGCTCTGCCGATGCGCCAATCGAACACCAGGTCCCGGAGCTTTCCCGGGACGCAGCGAACGCCGGCATGGACCGGATGCACCCAGCCGTACTCGGGCAGGCCTTGATCGAACGCCTTGGCAATCAGCCACGGCCGCACACCTCGCTGGTGCAGACCGCGCACCAGCGTCAGCGCGTAACGCTCGATGCCGCCATTCAGGCGCAAGCCATGGTTGCTGATTGCCAGTCGCATCGGCCGGTCGTCGGCAGCCGGCGTCATCGGCTCGCGTCGACGGTGAAGGTCACGGCGGGCCTGAAGGCCAGAGAAAGCCGCGCCCGCGTTCTCGCGTTGGCCAGTCGCGCGTAGTCGTCGATGTCGAGGCTGCGGCCGGCCAGCGCGGCTTCCAACTCGACCGGCTCGCCGCGGTGCAGGCAGATTCGGTCGAAGTCGTTCTGGCTGATGCCCCACTTGTGAAGGAACTGCAGGCGGCCGTCGTTCTTGACGATGCGTCGCGTCGAAACGCAGGCGAAGTGATAGACCAGGCTATCACCAAGGCCGACGAACGTTCGGCAGCCAGCGTGCCAGAGCTTCATCGAGAGGTCGTTGTCGCTGCTCATGCCGGGCGAGAGCTCGATGCTGTAGCCGCCGACCTCGGTCCATAGCCAGCGCGGCAGCAGCGTCGGTGGCCAGGTCGAGCCGAGCCAGTGGCCGCGCCTCAGTCCTGGCAACGCCGCAATCAGCGCTGTCTCGCGAAAACTCGCCGGGTCGCGGCCGAAGTCGGCGGCGACGGCACAGCGGTTGCCACTGGCGCTGGGCTCGATCATCGTCGCCGAGAGCATGAAGCGCCGGCCTTCGAGCCGTTGAGCGACTTCAAGAAGCCGATCGTCCCAGCCGGGCAGCACGGCCATGTCGTCGTTCAAGTAGACGAGCCACGGCCGCGTTGCCAGCGCCGCGGCCTGGTTGACCGCGTAGCAGATACCGACATTTGCCGGAGTCGCCGTGTGCTTCAGTTCTTGCCGGCGCACCCAGTCGAGGGTGCCATCGGTCCCATCGTTGACGTGGACGATGATCTCGTGCTCATGCGTCGAATGCCTGCGGATCGTCTCGACCGCGAGCTGCAGAAACGGCAGGTTGTTCCAGCTCGGAACGACGATCGAGAACATCGGAGGGCGCCGGAGAAGTCAGGACTTCGCCGCTCGTGGCAGGCGGCCCATAAGATAAAACTCGTCGTTCGGCCGCATCGAGGTGAAGTTGGCCATGCGGTTCGACAGGCCGAACAGGGCGGTGATGCCGGCGATGTCCCACGCATCCTCGTCGCTGAAGCCGTGCTCGCGCAGAGCCGCGAAATCGGCCTCGCCGAGGCTCGCCGAGTCGTCGCAGACCTTCATCGCGAATGCGAGCATNNTGGTTGGCGCCGCTCGTCGCGACGATGACCATCTCCTTCTCGCCCTTCGTGAGTCCCGAGTCGCGCTGGAGCAGCGCGTCGTGGTAAGCGAAGAAGGCGCGGAACTCGTCGGGCCGGTGTGCGAAGGCGAGAAAAACGTTGGGCACGAAGCCCGCCTTCTCCTGCACTGCGAGGATCTTCGTGCGCACGTCGTCGGGGAGGTCGGCGAGCTCGGGAACGGGAAAGCGGCTGATCGATTCGGGCATGTTCAACTCCGGAACTGGAGGGCGTGGAGGCGGGCGTACAGGCCACCCGAGACCAGAAGCTCGGCGTGGGTGGCCTGTTCGACGACGTGGCCGGCTTCGAGCGTGACGATGCGATCGGCGTGCTCGATGGTCGAGAGCCGGTGCGCGATGACGAGGCTGGTGCGTCCTTTCATCAGCGTCTCGAGCGCCTGCTGCACCTGGCGCTCCGATTCGGAATCAAGCGCCGACGTGGCCTCGTCGAGGATGAGGATGGGCGCGTCCTTGTAGATCGCCCGGGCGATCGCCAGGCGCTGCCGCTGCCCGCCCGACAGCTCGCCGGCGTTGTGGCCGACGACGGTATCGATGCCGTTCGGCAGGCTCTGCGCGAACTCGAGCAGGTTGGCGGCGCGCAGTGCATCGAGGACGCGCTGCCGGTCGACCGTCGCGCCGAGGGCGACGTTGGCGGCGACGCTGTCGTTGAAGAGCGAGACGTCCTGGCTCACCAGCGCGAACTGGCGGCGCAGTGCTTCGACGTTCCAGTCGC
>PLZH01000046.1:0-5640 GCA_003152055.1 Burkholderiales bacterium | reverse complement strand
ACGCCGCGCTCGAGCGCCGCCACGCCGCGCGTGACCGGTGCCGAGATCTCGGCCAGATGCTTCATCGGCGCGATCAGCTGCAGGAGCGCGGTGATGAAAGCGACGAAGCCGCCGACCGTCGTCTTGTCGTGGCCGCTTTGCCAGAGAGCGGCCGTGATCACGGTGGCCAGCGCCACGGAAGCGATGACCTGTGTCAACGGCGTCATGGTCGCCGCGGCAATCACGGCCTTGAGGGACGTGCGGCGCAGCCGCTCGCTGACGACGCCGAAGCGGGCCGCCTGCGCCCGTTCCGCGGCGTGCAGCCGCACGCTGCGCCAGGCCATGACGTTTTCCTCGACCACGTAGGCGAGCTCGTCGGTCGTCTTTTGGCTCTCGACGGTGAAGCGGTGCAGGCGCTTGCTGTAGTAGCGCATCACCACTGCCACCGCGGGCAGCAGCACAGCGACGATGAGCGTGAGCTGCCAGTTGAGATAGAGCAGCACGCCGAGCATCGCGACCAGCATGAGCGAGTCGCGAACCAGATCCTGTAGCGAGTAGACGAGCTGCGTCGCGCCGTTCTGCACCTCGAAGGTCAGCGTGTTGATGAGGTTGCTGGCCATGTTGCGCGAGAAGAGCGCCGGCTCGGCGTCGAGCAGGCGCGCGAACATGGCGCCACGCAGTTCCAGCACGCCGCGGTTGGCTGCCCAGGACATGCCGTACTGCGCAACGAAGCCGGCCAGGCCGCGGATGAACGTCAGGCCGATGACGGCGACCGGAACGATCCACAGGGGCACGCCGCCGAGCTGAAAGCCGTGGTCGATCAGCCACCTGAGCAGCAGCGGAATGGCGGGCTCGGTCGCGGCGCCGACCACGGCGCCGACGAAGGCGATGACGAAGCCGCGCCGACTGTTCGCGAAAAAGGGCGCGATGCGGCGGAGTCGCTCGCCGAGCGGCGACGCGGGAGTCGTCATGGCGCGGCATTATCGGCGCGGCCGTTCGCCGGCCCGGGCCAAGGCGGTGCGCTGCCTACAATTGCCTGCCCTGACGAACCGGCGCATGCCTGTACCCACGCTTTCGGTCATCCTCATCACGAAGAACGAATCGGCAAGCATCGACGCCTGCCTCGCGTCGGTGGCGTTCGCCGACGAGTGGATCGTCGTCGATTCGGCGAGTACCGACGACACCTGCGAGCGGGCCCGCGCTTTCGGCGCCACCGTGCTATCGACCAACGACTGGCCAGGCTTCGGGGCGCAGAAGCAGCGGGCCCTCGATCGCGCCAGCGGCCGCTGGGTACTCGCGATCGACGCCGACGAGCGCGTCACGCCCGAGCTCGCGGCCAGCATCCGCCGGGCCGTCGCTGCCGAAGCGAGCGTGGGACCGGGCGCCTACGAACTTTCCCGGCTCTCGAGCTTTTGCGGCCGCTGGATCCGCCACGGCGACTGGCATCCCGATCGCGTGCTGCGCCTCTTCCGGCGCGACCGGGGGCGCTTTTCGGCCGACCGCGTGCACGAGCACGTCATCGCCGAAGGCGCGGTCGGCCGGCTCGACGGTGAGCTGTTGCACCTGACGATGCCGACCCTCGACGACGCGCTCGCCAAGATGAACCGCTACAGCAGCGAAGGCGCGGCGCAGGCGTTGGCCGCCGGCAAGCGCGGCGGCGTCGCTGCCGCGCTTGCCCATGCGGCGTGGGCCTTCGTGCGCTGCTACGGCCTGCGTCGCGGCTTTCTCGACGGTGCGGCAGGCTTCACGGTCGCTGCCTATATCGCCGACGGGACATTCTGGCGCTACCGCAAAATGGCCGAGCTCGCACGCTCCTTGCCAATAGATGTCGGGCCGGCGAGCCCATTGCAGTGAACCAACCGCCCGATTTCGGGTCAGCCCTTCTCATGTCCTTCGATCGACGGCATTTCTGCGTAGCCAGCGCTGCCTTCCTTGCCGCCCCCAGTGCGTTCGCCCAGTTCAAGGTCGAGATCTCGGGCGTCGGCGCGACCCAGTTGCCCATCGCCGTCGCGCGCTTTCGCGACGAGGACAGGAGCGGCCAGTCGCCCTCGGCCATCATTCGCGCCGATCTCGAGCGCAGCGGCGCCTTTCGCATCGTCGACACCAGCGCCTCGCTCGACGAGACCAGCCAGCCTTCGATGGGCGAATGGCGCGCCCGCGCGGCCGATGCTCTCGTCGCCGGCTCCGTGGCCCGCCTCGCCGACGGCCGCTTCGACGTTCGCTTCAAGCTCTGGGACGTTGTCAGGGGCAGCGACCTCGGCGGCCAGAGCAGCGCCGTCGACCCGAGCGAGATGCGCCTGGCCGCGCACCGCATTGCCGACTTCGTCTACGAGAAGCTCACCGGGGAGAAGGGCGTGTTCTCGACGCGCATCGCCTACGTCACCCGGGCCGGGGCGCGGTATACGCTGCGCGTCGCCGATGCCGACGGCGAGAACGGGCAGGTTGCGCTCAACAGCGGCCAGCCGATCATCTCGCCCGCCTGGTCGCCCAAAGGCAAGGAACTTGCCTACGTGTCGTTCGAGCGACAGAAGGCGGTCGTTTTCGTGCACAACGTGGCCACCGGCGAGCGCCGCGCCATCGCCGACTTCCGCGGCTCGAACAGCGCGCCGGCGTGGTCACCCGACGGCCAGTACCTTGCCGTCACGCTCTCGCGCGACGGCGGCTCGCAGCTCTTCTTCATCGGCAGAAACGGCGAGAACCCGCGCCGCATCACGACCAGCCAGGGAATCGATACGGAGGCGCAATTCTCGTCCGACGGGCGCTTTCTCTACTTCACCAGCGACCGCGGCGGCAGCCCGCAGATCTATCGCATGGCCGTTCCGCCCGGCAAGGTCGAGCGCGTGACGTTCTCAGGCAGCTACAACACCAGCCCGGCGGTGAGCCCCGACGGCAAGACGCTGGCTTACACCGCGCGCAGCGGCAACACGTTTCGCCTCTCGACGCTCGATCTCACGAATCCGGGCGCCCAGCCGGTGGCAATCACCGACACCTCGGACGACGAGCACCCGAGCTTCGCGCCGAACGGCCGCCTCCTGATCTATGCGACACGTGTGCAGGGCCGCAGCGTGTTGATGACGACCACGCTCGATGGCAAGATCAAGGCTCGACTGCCGTCGACGACGGCCGATCTGCGCGAGCCGGTGTGGGGCCCTTACGGGCGATAGCTGCGCCAAGCCCGGCGCGCATTTCTAGCAAAGGAAACGACCATGAAACCGATCCAGCGCCATCTCCTGACTGCTCTCGCCGCGGCCTCGCTCGCAGCGTGCTCCAGCGTACCGCTCGACAGCACGCCGGTCGAATCGAGAACCGGCTCGCCCGTCGTCTCGGGCGCCGGCAACGCGGCGAACGACGCCGCAGGCTCGCAGACCAAGGTCGCCAGTGTCGACGTCACGAGCGGCAGTTCGATGGCGGCGTCGAACCTGCCGCGCATCGTCTACTTTGATTTCGACAGCTACGTCGTCGGTGACCAGTACCGCCCCGTCATCGAAGCCAATGCCAAGGAGCTCGTCAAGGACCCGAAGGAGCACATGGCGGTGCAGGGCCATACCGACGATCGCGGCAGCAGCGAGTACAACCTCGCCCTCGGCCAGCGCCGGGCCGACGCGGTCGTGAAATCGCTGACCCTGCTCGGCGCCCAGCCCGGCCAGCTCGAAGCCGTGAGCTTCGGCAAGGAACGCCCGGCGATGCAAGGCGAGAACGAGGAAGCGTGGGCGAAGAACCGCCGCGTCGAGCTGGCGAGCAAGTGAGCCGCCTGAGTCGTTTCTCCCGCCCGATGCAGGGCGCCGGTGCTGCCGCCTTGCTGGTGCTCGCCTGCGCGCTGGCGCCGCCGGCGCGCGCCGGCATCTTCGACGACGACGAAGCGCGCCGCGCCATCCTCGACCTGCGCAAGCAGCTCGAGCAGAGCAACGATCAGGCACGTGCCCGCCAGGCCGAGCAGATGACGGCGATGTCTGATCAGCTCGAGCAGCTCAAGCGCAGCCTGCTCGATCTCAATACGCGGATCGAGCTGCAGCGTGACGACAACGCCAAGCTGCGCGGCCAGATCGAGCAGCTGACGCGCGACGTTGCCGAGCTGCAGAGAAAGCAGACCGACATCCAGCAGGGCGTCGATGATCGCCTGCGCAAGGTCGAGCCGCAGAAGGTGACGATCGACGACCGCGAGTTCACCGTCGACCCGGAGGAGAAGCGCCAGTACGACGACGCGCTCGCCGGCTTTCGCAAGGGCGATTTCGATCGTGCGTCGCAGGGGTTCGGCGGCCTCCTGAAGCGCTTTCCGGGAACGGGCTATCGAGATTCGGCGCTGTTCTGGATAGGTAACGCGCAGTACGGGCAGCGCGCCTACAAGGATGCGATCGCGTCGTTTCGCAGTCTCGTCGCCAGCTCGCCCGACAGCCCCCATGCACCCGAGGCGCTGCTCGCCATCGCCAACTGCCAGGCCGAGCTGAAGGACTTGAAGTCGGCCCGACGAACGATCGACGAGCTGCTCAAGACCTATCCGAAATCGGAAGCGGCGCAAGCGGGCAAGGAACGCCTGACCTCGCTCAAATGATCGAGGCCGTGACGGGCGCAGAGGCACCCGTGCTCGTCTTGCCTTCGGCCGAAGGCGAGGCTGACCTCGATCGTCGCTTCGGCGGCCTGCGCCGCCTGTACGGCGACGCGGCCTATGGGCGCATTCGCGCCGCGCGCGTTGCCGTCGTCGGCGTCGGCGGCGTCGGCTCGTGGGCGGCGGAAGCGCTGGCGCGCAGCGGCGTCGCGGCGCTCACCCTGATCGATCTCGATCACGTTGCCGAGTCGAACCTGAATCGCCAGGTGCAGGCGCTCGGCAGCACGCTCGGCATGGCCAAGGTCGAGGCCTTGCGAAGGCGCATCGCCGACATTCATCCGGGCTGCACGGTGCACGCCATCGAGGAATTCGCCGATGGCTCGAACTGGCCTGGGCTGCTCGAAGCGCCGGTCGATGTCGTCATCGACGCCTGTGATCAGATCGGCGCCAAGGCCGCGATCGCGGCGTGGGCGCTGGCGACGCGGGCAGCGCTCGTCATCGTCGGCGCGGCCGGCGGCAAGCGTGCCGCGGAACGCGTCGAAGTCGCCGACCTAGCGAGCGTGACGCACGACCCGGTGCTCGCCGCGCTGCGCCAGCGCCTGCGCAAGCTGCACGGCGCAGCGCGCGAGGGCAGCATGCGCCTGACCTGTGTGTTCTCGCGCGAGCCGGTGCACGCGCCCGCGGGCGAAGAAGCGTGCGGCGTCGACGGCACGCTCAACTGCCACGGCTATGGCTCGAGCGTCGGCGTGACGGCCACCTTCGGCATGGTCGCGGCGACCCGTGCGCTAGAATTCGCGGCGCTTGCTTCAACTCGGCCGAGCCCATCCGCCACTCTATAATCATGGGCTCTACGGGTTGTTAGCTCAGTTGGTAGAGCAGCGGACTTTTAATCCGTAGGTCGTGGGTTCGAGCCCCGCACAACCCATACCCTACCCGCCGAGATAGCACACCGTTTTCGGGCTCTTAGCTCAGTTGGTAGAGCAGCGGACTCTTAATCCGTAGGTCGACAGTTCGAGCCTGTCAGGGCCCACCAAGAAGGATAAAGGCTAGCAGGTTAGCGCCTGCTAGCCTTTTTACCTTCGAGGCCAAATCGGTCGCCATACCGGTCGCCATAGCGT
>PLZH01000195.1:293-4000 GCA_003152055.1 Burkholderiales bacterium | reverse complement strand
AAGCCCCGGCCTGCTGACGGCCGACGAGCAGACCATCTTTCCCCGCGTTCGGGCCAGGAATTCTTCGTCGCTTGCGATAGCCCGCCGAACGTTAGGTCGAGAGTCTGCTTTCGGGTAGGGAGGATGAGCGGCCTCTTCGACACGACCCGGCACGCGATGCGTTGCGAGCGCTGCCCATTAGGCGCGAGCCGCCCGTCGCGTGTCAACGTCCGGTTTCCGGAATCGCCGACATTTGGGCGCCAAACCAGAACGGCAGCAGCTAGTCTGAAGCTGTCGGTCAGCAAGTCGAGGTGAGCGTCAGCATGTGGCCGGGTCCGGGTGTACCGAGCCGTCAGCCGACTGGCTGGCCGCCCCGAACGGCAGGTCTCGTGCAAGCTGATCGGAACGCGGAGTGCCAGCCGTCGACCCTCTGCTGCCGGACAGGCTATTGAATTTCCAGCCGCAAAGCCGACATCGCGGCCTCGCTCCTCGACCTGTTGAGGAGATAGACGATCTTTCCCTCGTCGCGGGTAGATGAGCCGCCCTGCTCGCGGATCAAGCTGTCAGCGCGCACCCGAGGCGAGCTGTGTGTTCGGTGGTTCCGGGTAAGCGTAGACGGCCAGACGATAGACGGTGGCCAAGGTAACGAGCAAAGAAGCAACGAAGGCGATAAGGCGGACAGTCTTGGACGAGTTCATCAGGTTCTCCACAGAGTGTGCATCGAGGTTCATGGCACGGAATGAACTGTCGAAGCGCGCCGCCTTTCAGTCCTTGAGCCTTCTGAAATCCGGCCTGAAACGTCCTTAAAGCGATAGATTCCGGCCCTGTGGAAGATGCTCCAGCGCTGAGATTCGGTCGCTTCGAATTGCACGGTCGCCAACGCCGCCTGCTGCGCGACGGCGCGCCTGTGGCCATCGGAGCGCGGGCCTTCGACGTTCTGACGGCGCTGGTAGAGCGCCGCGAACGGCTGGTTGCCAAGGCGGAGTTGTTGGAAATTGTCTGGCCCGGTTTGGTGGTCGAGGAGAACAACCTGCAGGTGCAGGTAAGCAGCCTGCGCAGACTGCTCGGACCGCAAGCCATCGCGACGATCCCCGGTCGCGGGTACCAGTTCACCGCCGCACTCGAAGGCGGTGCACCCGGCAAGCCCACTGTCGCTGCACCGGACGCGATCTCGGTCGCAGCGCCGTCCGCTGCGCCCACGGGCCCCTCGACGAACCTGCCGACGCAGTTGCTGCCGCTCTACGGACGCGAGGCCGACCTGCTGGCGCTGCGGCCACTGATCATCGGGCACAGGCTTGTGACGGTTGTGGGGTCTGGTGGCATCGGCAAGAGCCGTGTGGCGCAAGCAGTGGCGCACTCACTAGCCAGCTGTCAACCGGACGGCGCATGGATGGTCGAGTTGGCTGGCCTGTCTAGTCCCCCGCTCCTGCCCAACGTCGTGGCACACGCCCTCGGGATTGCGCTTCCGCGACAGGACGTGGCGCTCGACGATCTAAGCGCCGCATTGGCGCGGCGGACCCTGCTCCTTGTGCTCGATAACTGCGAGCATTTGCTCGACGCGACCGCATCTCTAGTGCAAATCATTGCGACCCGTGCACCCAACGTCACTCTGCTGGCAACCAGCCAGCAGCCGCTGCATCTGCCGATCGAGCAGCAGTACAGGCTTGCCCCTTTGACGGTGCCGCCCGAGACGACGGCAAGTGATGCGCGGCAGTTCGGCTCACTCGCCTTATTCGAGGCTCGCGTGCAGGCGGTAGACCCCCGCTTCAGACTGAACGAAGAGAACTTGCCCGCGGTGATCGACATCTGCCGCCAGCTCGACGGACTGCCTCTGGCCATCGAACTGGCGGCAGCACGCGTGCCCGCGCTGGGTTTGCGTGTCGTGCGCGACAACCTCGGTGCTCGCTTCAGGCTACTCACCGGTGGCTCGCGCGCCGCATCGCGCAGACACCCGAGCTTGCGCGCCGCGCTGAAGTGGAGCTACGACCTGCTCGGCGTCGACGAGCAGGTGGTGTTTCGACGACTCGGCGTGTTTGCGGGCGGTTTCAATATGGAAACGGCGCAGGCCGTGGTCTGTGACGTACAGCTCGATGAGTGGGCAGTCTTGGATCACCTCGGCACACTCGTCGACAAGTCGCTTGTTGTGGTGGACACAGCGGATTCGCCGCGCTACCGCCTGCTCGAATCGGCGCGCCACTTTGCGCTGGAGCAACTGGACCGAGGCGAAACAGCTTCGATCCAGAGGCGCCATGCGCTTGCCATGCTCACCTTTGTGCAGCGGCTTGATGACGAGGAGCTGGATGCGGAGGAATTGCCGCGTGCCCAGTACGCGTCCCTCGCATTGCCAGAATTGGATAACCTTCGCGCGGCGTACGCGTGGGCGACTGGCGCTGCAGGTGACATGGCGATTGCGGTCGCACTGGCGGCTCATTCGGGTTTGCTCATCGAATACGCCGTCGAGTTCGCGGAATGGCTAGTCGCGCTACGGCAGCACGTCGAAGCAGGTGGGATTGACCCCGCGATCGCTGCGCGCTTCTGGCTGGCAATTTCTAGGGGGAGCATGGTTCGTTTCGTGCCGCACTCGGTGCAAGTTGAAGCGGCACGTCGCGCGCAATCGTTGTACCAGTCTCTCGGCCAGCCGCGTCGCGTGGTATTCACCCTGTTCCAGCTCACACGCCACTACAGAACACAGCAAGCGGATTTGCTAGCACGCGCGGTCGCCGACGAGGCGCGGGGTCTCATTCAGGCTGACTGGCCTGCAATGTTTCGGACGCAAATGCTGCGTATCGACGCCTCGGCCGCGCGACGCGCAGGGCAATATTTTGAAGCGCTCGCCCTCCATCACGAAGTCATTGGGGTCAGCGCTTCGGCTGGCAACTGGCGCCGCGAGGTCGCAGATCGCACCAACCTTGTTGACCTTATGTGGCAGTGCTGTCCGCTTGAGGAAGCTGCTCGCGAGGCCCGCAGACTCGCTGACGCGACACACGCAAGACCGACGACGGACTACCACATGGTTGCGGTATATGGCAATCTGGCGAGCATTCTGAGCGAGATGGGCCATATCGAGGAGGCTTCAGCCGCAGCGCGCGGGGCCTTGCCGATGATGCGTCGTACTCGGGACTACTTCCTCGAGATGTGGGTCCACCTGTTCTGGCGTCGTGGCCAGTTCGAGGTTGCCGCCACCTTGCTGGGCGCATCTGACTCGATTCAGGCGCGCGAAGGCGTTCCGCTCTTTCCGAATGAGCAGCGGTTGGTGGCGCAGGCCCGCACGGCACTCGCGGAGAAACTGCATCCGGACGTCTTTTCAAAGGGCCACGCGGTTGGCGCAGCACTTGACGAACGCGACCTGCTGGCACGGGCCTCCACGGCACTTGAGCAGCCTAATGCAACCAGCAGTTGATTCCAGCGCGTATCGTCTGCGACTGCATCTCGGCGGTACACGCACGCCCGCTCCACACCGCGTTATCGGCGAGCGGGCACGCGAATCCCCATAGCGCCGATGCTTGAACACCCGCGGTGGTGTTGGCCACCTTCATCCCTCGAGGATGTCGGCAATGATGTCGAGCCGCCCGGAAGCGGCCGGCCGTGAGCGCCCGCTGATGGCCGGGTCCGGGTATACGCGACCGTCAGCTGACTCGCGGGCCACCGCGAACGGCAGGTCTCGAGCAAGGCGATCGGAACCGGGAGTACCAGCAGTCGACCCACTCCTGCCATTCGCCCTTCAGCAA
>PLZH01000195.1:0-241 GCA_003152055.1 Burkholderiales bacterium | reverse complement strand
CCTGGGGTTCCGAGGCACTGGCCGCTGCGCGCAGCACCGACCGGCCGATCCTGCTGTCGGTCGGCTATTCGGCGTGCCACTGGTGCCACGTGATGGCGCACGAATGCTTCGAAGACGGCGACACGGCCGCGCTGATGAACCGGCACTTCGTCAACATCAAGGTCGACCGGGAAGAGCGACCCGACATCGACCAGGTTTACCAGACCGCCCATCAACTGCTGACGCGGCGCCCGGGCGGTTG
>PLZH01000143.1:10021-10262 GCA_003152055.1 Burkholderiales bacterium | reverse complement strand
TCGCCGAACGACCAGGAGCGGATTTTTTCCGGTGAAGCCAGTCCGATCTTGATGGCATCGAAATGCTCATCGGGAGTGAACTGGCGGAACAGATCAAGCAAACCCTTCATGTTCTGTTTCCTTTTCTTTAGTTGCGCTCGAGTTCCATGTCGATGCCCAAGGAACGTATTTCCTTGACCAGGACATTGAACGATTCAGGCATTCCGGCTTCGATGGCGTGCTCGCCCTTGACGATCGACTC
>PLZH01000143.1:0-9998 GCA_003152055.1 Burkholderiales bacterium | reverse complement strand
GTGATGCAGCTTCAGCACGTGCATGTAGCCGATCGTCACCGGACGCTCGAACGGATCGCCGGTGCGGCCGTCGTGCAGCGTCGCCTGCGTGCGCGCCGCGGTCAGGCCCTTGGCCTTGGCGACGTCTTCCGGATAGGCGAGCTTCAGCATGGCGCGGATTTCTTCCTCGGCAGCGCCGTCGAACACCGGCGTCGCGAAAGGCACGCCCTTGGTGAGGTTTTCGGCCATCTCGCGGATGTTGTCGTCCGAGAGGTGATCGAGACGCTCGGTCTTGCCGCCCGACTTGTTGTAGAGCTCGTCGAGGAACTTGCGCAGCTCGGCCACCTTGGCCTCCTTCTGCAGCATGTCGCCGATGCGCTGGCCGATGCCCTTGCCGGCCCAGCCGAGGTGAACCTCGAGCACCTGGCCGACGTTCATCCGCGACGGCACGCCGAGCGGATTGAGCACGATGTCGCACGGCGTGCCGTCGGCCATGTACGGCATGTCTTCGACGGGCACGACCTTGGAGACGACGCCCTTGTTGCCGTGCCGGCCAGCCATCTTGTCGCCGGGCTGGAGCCGCCGCTTGACGGCCAGGTACACCTTGACCATCTTCAGCACGCCCGCGGGCAGCTCGTCGCCCTGCGTCAGTTTCTTCTTCTTTTCCTCGAAGGCGAGATCGAAGCTGTGCCGCGTCTGCTCGAGCGAGTTCTTGATCGACTCGAGCTGGTTGGCGAGGCCTTCGTCGGCCGGGCGGATGTCGAACCAGTGGTACTTCTCGACGCTGGCGAGATACGCCTTGTCGATGGCCGTGCCCTTGGCGATCTTCTGCGGGCCGCCGTTGGCGGGCTTGCCGACCAGGAGTTTCTCGATCCGGTCGAACGCGTCGGCCTCGACGATGCGCAGCTGGTCGTTGAGGTCGAGGCGATAGCGCTTCAACTCGTCGTCGATGATCTGCTGCGCCCGCTTGTCGCGCTGGATGCCTTCGCGTGTGAAGACCTGAACGTCGATGACCGTGCCGTTGGTGCCCTGGTCGACGCGCAGCGACGTGTCCTTCACGTCGGAAGCCTTCTCGCCGAAGATCGCGCGGAGCAGCTTTTCTTCCGGCGTCAGCGTCGTCTCGCCCTTCGGCGTGACCTTGCCGACCAGCGTGTCGCCCGGGTTCACTTCCGCGCCGACGTAGACGATGCCCGACTCGTCGAGACGCGCGAGCTGGTTCTCGGCCAGGTTCGGGATGTCGCGCGTGATTTCCTCGGCGCCCAGCTTGGTGTCGCGCGCCATGACCACCAGCTCCTCGATGTGGATCGAGGTGTAGCGGTCCTCGGCGATGACACGCTCGCTGATGAGGATCGAGTCCTCGAAGTTGTAGCCGTTCCAGGGCATGAACGCGACCAGCATGTTCTGGCCGAGCGCGAGCTCGCCGATGTCGGTCGAAGCGCCGTCGGCGATGATGTCTTCGGCCTGGACGACGTCGCCGCGCTTGACGATCGGGCGCTGGTGGATGTTCGTGTTCTGGTTCGAGCGCTGGTACTTGATGAGGTTGTAGATGTCGACGCCGACTTCTCCCGACACCGTCTCCTTGTCGTTGACGCGGATGACGATGCGGTTGGTGTCGACGTAGTCGACGACGCCGCCGCGCTTGGCGGCGACGACCGTGCCCGAGTCTTTCGCGGCGACGCGTTCCACGCCGGTTCCGACGAGCGCCTTTTCCGGGCGCAGGGTCGGCACGGCCTGGCGCTGCATGTTCGCGCCCATCAACGCGCGGTTCGCATCGTCGTGCTCGAGGAAGGGCACGAGCGAAGCGGCGACCGAGACGATCTGCGTCGGCGCCACGTCCATGTACTGGATGCGCTCGGCCGAGGTCAGCACCGATTCGCCGTTGTCACGCGCCGAGACCAGCTCATCGATGAGCCGGCCCTCGGCGTCGAGCGTCGCACTCGCCTGGGCGATCACGTACTTGCCTTCCTCGATGGCCGACAGGTAGTCGATCTTGTCCGACACCTTGCCGTCGGCGACGCGGCGATACGGCGTCTCGAGGAAGCCGTATTCGTTGAGCTGCGCGTAGAGGGCGAGCGAATTGATGAGGCCGATGTTCGGGCCNNAGCGGGTTGGTCTGGTCCATGAACTGGCTCAACTGCGAAGCGCCGAAGAATTCCTTCAGCGCCGCCGAGATCGGCTTCGAGTTGATCAGGTCGTGCGGCATCAGGGCTTCCGTCTCGGCCTGGCCGAGACGTTCCTTGACCGCCTTCTCGATGCGGGCCAGGCCCGAGCGGTACTGGTTCTCGGCCAGCTCGCCGACGCAGCGCACGCGCCGGTTGCCGAGGTGATCGATGTCATCGACCTCGCCGCGGCCGTTGCGCAGTTCGACCAGGATCTTGACGACGTCGAGGATGTCCTCGTTCGACAGCGTCATCGAGCCTTCGGGCGCGTTGCGACCGACGCGGGCGTTGAACTTCATGCGGCCGACGCGCGAGAGGTCGTAGGTGTCGGCCGAGTAGAAGAGGCGGTGAAAGAGCGCCTCGACCGCATCTTCGGTCGGCGGCTCGCCGGGCCGCATCATGCGGTAGATGGCGACGCGCGCGGCCAGCTGGTCGGCCGTCTCGTCCGACGCCAGCGTCTGCGAGATGTAGGCGCCTTCGTCGAGCTCGTTGGTGTAGAGCGCCGGGATTTCCTTGACGCCGGCCAGGCGCAGCTTCTTCAGCACCGCGTCGGTCAGCTCGTCGTTGGCCTTGGCCAGGATCTCGCCGGTCTCGGCGTCGACGACGTTTCTCGCCAGCATGCGGCCGACGAGGTAGTCCTCGGGGACGCTGATGAACTTCGTTTCCGACGATTCGATGGAGCGCACGTGGCGCGCCGTGATGCGCTTGTCCTTCTCGACGATCACCTTGCCTTCCTTGTCGGTGATGTCGAAGCGCGCGATCTCGCCGCGCAGCCGGTCGGCCACGAACTCGAGCTGCGCGCCCGTGTCCATGAGACGGAAGTTGTCGAAGACGAAGAAGTTGGCGAGGATCGCTTCGGGATTGAGGCCGATCGCCTTGAGCAGGATCGTCACCGGCATCTTGCGGCGACGGTCGACGCGGAAATAGAGGATGTCCTTCGGGTCGAACTCGAAGTCGAGCCAGGAGCCGCGATACGGAATGATCCGCGCGCTGAACAGAAGCTTGCCGCTCGAGTGCGTCTTGCCCTTGTCGTGCTCGAAGAACACGCCCGGCGAGCGATGCAGCTGCGAGACGATGACCCGCTCGGTGCCGTTGACGATGAACGAGCCATAGTCGGTCATCAAGGGCACTTCGCCCATGTAGACCTCCTGCTCCTTGATCTCCTTGACCGTCTTGGCCTGCGCCGATTCGCGGTCGTAGATGATCATCTGCAGCTTGGCGCGCACGGCGGCGGCATACGTCAGGCCGCGCTGCTGGCACTCCCGCGTATCGAACGCCGGCTTGGCCATGTTGAACTCGATGAACTTCATCTCGACGTAGCCGTTGTGCGAGACGATCGGGAACGCGGAGAGGAAAGCCGCCTGCAAGCCCTCGGGCTTGCGCTTTTGCGGTGGAACGTCTTTCTGCAGGAAGGCGATGTACGAGTCCTTCTGCATCGTCAGCAGATAGGGCACGTTGAGAACGCTCTCGCGCTTGCCGAAGCTCTTGCGGATGCGCTTCTTCTCGGTGTAGGTATAGGGAACTGCTTGCTGCGCCATGAACACTCCGTTCAGGAAGCCGCGATGCGGCCGCGGGCTTCCGAAGGCGACTGTCTTTCGAGCCTTGCGCTCGAAGCTTGGTGGCTGGCCACTACCAGCCGCTGGCGGACAACTCCGGCGTTGCACCGGAGCCCGACCAAACCCGTTCCTTGCAGTCGGATCAAGGAACTACTTTTCGAAATCACCTGGAAGGACCCCGATTGTCGAGGCGAGGCCCTTTCAGGTGCTTTCGAAGGGCCATCGACGCCCTTCTCTTGAAAGCGGCGAAAGGCCGGGAGCCGAAAAGCGGCGCCCAGCCTCTTGCCGGAGGCACTTACTTGAGTTCCGCCTTGGCGCCCGCGTCTTCGAGCTTNNTTCTTGCCGGCTTCGCCGTCGGCCTTGGCCATGGCTTCCTTGACCGGCTTCGGCGCGCCGTCGACCAGGTCCTTGGCTTCCTTCAAGCCCAGGCCCGTCAGCTCGCGCACAGCCTTGATGACCTGCACCTTGTTGGCGCCGATTTCGGTAAGCATCAGCGTGAATTCGGTCTGCTCTTCGGCCACCGGGGCGGCCACGCCGCCGCCGCCACCGCCGCCGCCCGGCGCGGCCATCGCCGCCGCCGAGACGCCGAACTTCACTTCGATCGCCTTGACCAGGTCGTTCAGCTCCATGACCGACATGCTGTCGAGAGCCGAGATGAATGCGTCTTTGTCGAATGCCATTTGGATTTCCAGTTCAGGGATATGGTTGCTTTACAGGATCGTTCAAGCCGCGGCCGGAGCCGCTTCCGGCGCCGCCGCCTCGGGAGCCCCCGCGCCACGCTTCTCGGCGAGCACCGCCAGCACGCGGGCGATCCGCGCGATGGGCGACTGCATCAGGCCAAGCAGCTGCGACAGCAGCACTTCCTTCGACGGGATCGACGCGAGCGACTGCACGCCCTTCGCGTCGAGCGCCTTGCCGGCATGGGCGCCGGCCTTGACGATCAGCTTGTCGTTCGTCTTGGCGAAATCGGAGATGACTTTCGCCGCGGCGACCGCGTCTTCGGAAAAACCGTAGATCAAGGGGCCGGCCATGCTGGCCGCGGCCACCTCGAACGGGGTGCCGGCGACGGCACGGCGAGCGAGCGAATTCTTCAGCACGTGAAGATAGACGCCCTTCTCGCGCGCGATCTTGCGCAGCGCGTTCAGATGTTCCACGGTCATGCCACGGTACTCGGCCAGCGCGAGCGTCTGCGAGCGGGCCACCTGGGCCGCCACATCCGTCACCACGGTCGCTTTCTCGTTGCGATTCAGACTCAAGGTTCACTCTCCTTCAACACGCGTTGCGCGCCGCTTTCGGCTTCGAAACGCTTCGGTTCAGCGACCTTCCGAACAGGAACTGAAATCCTCTTCGGCGGGACCGCCATCTGCGCTGGCCATTAAGCAGCCCGGATGAGCTGCACCAGCGGTCTTCGATGACCCGGGCCGCCCGGTTTCCCGCGCGCCCCGGCCCACCATCTCCTGCTGCCGCCGCACCTTCCGGCGGCGGCATTGCATCCTTCGATCAGGCCTGCGCCAGCTGAGCGTTGATCGACGCCAAGTCGACGCGCGCGCCGACGCCCATCGTCGACGACAGCGCCACCTTGCGCAGATAGATGCCCTTGCTCGAGCTCGGCTTGGCCTTGTTGAGCGCCTCGATCAGGGCGCGCAGGTTGGCGACGAGCTTGTCGGCTTCGAACGAGCGCCGGCCGATCGTCGCGTGGACGATGCCGGCCTTGTCGACGCGAAACTGCACCTGGCCGGCCTTGGCATTACGCACCGCCTGGGCGACGTCGGGCGTCACCGTGCCGACCTTCGGGTTCGGCATCAGGCCGCGCGGGCCCAGGATCTGGCCGAGCGTGCCGACGACGCGCATCGTGTCGGGTGAGGCGATGACGACGTCGAAATTCATGTTGCCGCCCTTGATCTCGGCGGCGAGGTCTTCCATGCCGACGATGTCGGCGCCGGCGGCCTTCGCTTCCTCGGCCTTCACGCCTTGCGCGAACACCGCAACGCGCTTGGTCTTGCCCGTGCCGCCGGGCAGGACGACGGCGCCGCGAACGACCTGGTCGGACTTCTTGGCGTCGATGCCGAGTTGGACGGCGACGTCGATCGATTCGTCGAACTTCGCGGTCGCGAATTCCTTGACCAGCGCCACGGCGCTGTCGAGCGGATAGAGCTTGTTGCTGTCGACCTTGCCGGCCGCGGCCTTCTGCCGCTTGGTCAGCTTGCCCTGGTTCTTGTTGTCGGCTGCCATGATCAGACGGCTCCTTCCACGGTGATCCCCATCGAGCGCGCGGTGCCGGCGACGGTGCGCACGGCCGCTTCGAGGTCGGCGCCCGTCAGGTCGCGTTGCTTGGCCTTGGCGATCTCCTCGATCTGGGCGCGCGTCAGCTTGCCGACCTTGTCGAGGTGCGGCCTTGCCGAGCCCTTCTCGAGCTTCAGCGCCTTCTTGATCAGCACCGACGCCGGTGGCGTCTTCAGCACGAAGGTGAAGGACTTGTCGGCGAATGCGGTGATGACGACCGGCAGCACCAGGCCCGGCTCCATGCCTTGCGTCTGCGCGTTGAAGGCCTTGCAGAACTCCATGATGTTGAGTCCGCGCTGGCCGAGCGCCGGACCGATCGGGGGCGAAGGGTTCGCCTTGCCGGCCGGAACCTGCAACTTGATGAAGCCGACGATTTTCTTTGCCATGAATGGCTCCTTTTTTCGAGTTCAAGCGCCTTGCAGGAAACCTGCGCAGCTCCTCGTCCAGTCACCCGGGAAAGCAAACGGCGGAAGACGCCGGGTGGCGCCCGTCTTTCGCCGGGGATCAGACCTTTTCGACCTGCGCGAAATCGAGCTCGACCGGCGTCGCGCGGCCGAAGATCGTGACCGCGACGCGTACCTTGGACTTGTCGTAGTTGACGTCTTCCACCGAGCCGTTGAAATCGGTGAACGGGCCTTCCTTGATGCGCACCATCTCGCCCACTTCCCATTGCACCTTGGGTCGAGGCTTTTCAACGCCTTCCTGCATCTGCGAGACGATCTTCATCACCTCGGCTTCTGAGATCGGCGAAGGCCGCGTCTTCGCGCCGCCGACGAAGCCCGTCACCTTGCTCGTGTGCTTGACGAGGTGCCAGCTGTCGTCGCCCATCTCCATCTCGACGAGCACGTAGCCGGGGAAAAAGCGCCGTTCGCTCACCGACTTCTTGCCGTTCTTCAGTTCGACGACTTCTTCCATGGGAACCAGGATGCGGCCGAACTTTTCCTTCATCTCCGAGCGGTCGATCCGCTCGCGAAGATTGCGCTCGACGGCCTTTTCCATGCCCGAATACGCATGGACCACGTACCAGCGCTTGTTCCCGGTCGCCGCAAACGATTCGGGGGGATGCGTTTCCGCGCTCGTTTCAGTCACTTCGAATGTCTCCCGAGACCTAGCGCTTCCAGCCGAGGATGAGGTCGTACAGCACCCACTCGAGCGTCTTGTCTGTCAGCCAGAGAAAGAGCGCCATGACGACGACGAAGGCGAACACGTAGGCGGTCATCTGCAATGCTTCCTTGCGCGTCGGCCAGACGACCTTGCGAACCTCGCGAATCGAATCCTGGCCGTAGGCGATGAGCTGCTTGCCGGGTTCCGACGTGAAGAACGTGGACACGGCAACGATCAGCAGCACGACGAGCGCGGCGATGCGCACCCACAGATCCTGCTGGCCGAGCATGTAGAAAGCCACCACCGCGCCGACGACGAGCAGGCCCGCCACGGCGAGCTTGGCCTTGTCGGCGCCGCTCGTTACCGTCTCGACGCTGGGTGATGTCTGAGTTGCCATGTGTTCTCGAATGCCGGACCGGCTCGACTTCAGGCCGTATCGCTGGCGATTTTCACAACCTGCCTTTGGCAGGGGCGGAGGGCATCGAACCCCCAACCTCTGGTTTTGGAGACCAGCGCTCTGCCAATTGAGCTACGCCCCTGTCGATGAAATTCACTCCAGGATTTTCGCGACGACGCCGGCGCCGACGGTTCTGCCGCCTTCGCGGATGGCAAAGCGCAGGCCTTCTTCCATGGCGATGGGGGCGATCAGCTTGACGGTGATCGACACGTTGTCGCCCGGCATCACCATCTCCTTGTCCTTGGCGAGTTCGACCGCGCCGGTCACGTCGGTCGTGCGGAAGTANNGAAGTAGAACTGCGGCCGGTAGTTGTTGAAGAACGGCGTGTGCCTGCCGCCTTCTTCCTTGGACAGGACGTAGATCTCGGCCGTGAAGTGGGTGTGCGGCTTGACGGACCCCGGCTTGCACAGGACCTGGCCGCGCTGGACTTCTTCTCTCTTGGTGCCGCGCAGCAGAATGCCAACGTTGTCGCCCGCCTGGCCCTGATCGAGCAGCTTTCTGAACATCTCCACGCCGGTGCAGGTGGTCTTCTGGGTCGCGGTGATGCCCACGATCTCGATTTCCTCGCCAACCTTGATGACGCCGCGCTCGACTCTTCCGGTCACGACCGTGCCGCGCCCGGAGATGGAGAAGACGTCTTCCACCGGCATCAGGAACGGCCCGTCGATGGCGCGCTCGGGCTGCGGGATGTAGGTGTCCAGCGCCTCGGCAAGCTTGAGAATCGAGCCCTCGCCGAGTTCGCCCTTGTCGCCCTCCAGGGCGAGCTTGGCGCTGCCGTGCACGATCGGGGTGGCATCACCCGGGAATTCGTACTTGTCCAGCAGCTCTCTGACTTCCATCTCGACGAGCTCGAGAAGCTCGGCGTCGTCGACCATGTCGCACTTGTTCATGTAGACGATGATGTAGGGCACCCCCACCTGGCGGGCCAGCAGGATGTGCTCCCGGGTCTGCGGCATGGGCCCGTCGGCAGCGCTCACGACCAGGATGGCGCCGTCCATTTGCGCCGCTCCGGTGATCATGTTCTTGACGTAGTCGGCGTGCCCGGGGCAGTCGACGTGCGCGTAGTGCCGGTTCTTCGTCTCGTACTCGACGTGCGCCGTGTTGATCGTGATGCCGCGCGCCTTTTCCTCGGGCGCCGCGTCAATCTGGTCGTACGCCTTGGCCTCGCCACCGTAGAGCTTGCTCAGCACGCTCGTCAACGCCGCCGTCAACGTCGTCTTGCCATGGTCAACGTGACCAATCGTCCCCACGTTCACGTGCGGCTTCTTGCGCTCGTATTTGCTCTTTGCCATTTGCTTGTCACTCCGAAAAAAGAACGATGCCCGTGTGCTGTTTAAGGTTTCCGCCGCTTGCCTTTGCCATGCGCCACGGGCAGCGCATGAGGAAACGCGAAGACCATCCTTCAAGGGGTCGCGCAGCGACCCCGCTGTCCTGTTTACTTTCCCCTGGCGGTGATGATCGCGTCGGCGACGTTCTTCGGCGCCTCGCTGTAGTGCTTGAACTCCATCGTGTACGTTGCCCGACCTTGCGACATCGAGCGCAGCGTCGTCGAATACCCGAACATTTCCGAAAGCGGCACCTCGGCCTTGATGACCTTGCCGCCGCCGGCCATGTCGTCCATGCCCTGGACCATGCCGCGCCGCGACGACAGATCGCCCATCACGTTGCCGGCGAAGTCTTCCGGCGTCTCGACCTCGACCGCCATCATCGGCTCGAGGATCACCGGCGACGCCTTGCGACAGCCGTCCTTGAAGCCGAACGAGGCGGCCATCTTGAACGCATTCTCGTTCGAGTCGACCTCGTGGTACGAGCCGAAGGTGAGCGTCACCTTGACGTCGACGACCGGGTAGCCGGCGAGCACGCCGTTCGGCAGCGACTCCTCGACGCCCTTCTTGACCGCCGGAATGAACTCGCGCGGCACGACGCCGCCCTTGATCGCGTCGACGAACTCGAAGCCCTTGCCTGGCTCCTGCGGCTCGATCTTGAAGACGACGTGGCCGTACTGGCCCTTGCCGCCCGACTGGCGAATGAACTTGCCTTCGACGTCGGAAACGGCCTTCCTGATCGTCTCGCGATACGCGACCTGCGGCTTGCCGACGTTGGCCTCGACACCGAACTCGCGCTTCATGCGGTCGACGATGATCTCGAGGTGCAGCTCGCCCATGCCTGAGATGATGGTCTGGCCCGATTCCTCGTCCGTCTTGACGCGAAACGAAGGGTCTTCCTGCGCCAACCGGCCGAGGGCGATGCCCATCTTTTCCTGGTCGGCNNTGGTCTTGGGCTCGACCGCCTGCGAGATCACCGGCTCGGGGAAGACCATCCTCTCGAGCGTGATGATCGCCGAAGGGTCGCAGAGCGTCTCGCCCGTCGTCACGTCGCGCAGGCCGACGCAGGCGGCGATGTCGCCAGCAAGGATTTCCTTGATCTCCTCGCGCTGGTTCGCGTGCATCTGCAGGATGC
>PLZH01000180.1 GCA_003152055.1 Burkholderiales bacterium | reverse complement strand
TCGGCACCGCGTCCTGGACCGACAAGACGCTCATCGCGAGCGGTCGTTTCTATCCGAAGGACGCGAGATCGGCCGAGGCCCGGCTGCGCTTTTACGCGTCGCAGTTTCCGATCGTCGAGGTCGATTCGAGCTACTACGCGATGCCGGCGCCGGCCACCGCGCAGCTCTGGGCCGAGCGCACCCCCGAAGGCTTCGTCATGAACGTCAAGGCGTTTCGCCTCTTCACCGGTCACCAGACTTCGCCGACCGTACTGCACCGCGACCTGCAGCAGGCGCTCGGCGCCGCCGCCGGAGCGAGCTTTTTCTATCGCGACCTCGGCGGCGAACTCATCGACGAGCTGTGGCGGCGCTTTCGCGAGGCCTTGCTGCCGCTGCAGGCGGCCGGGCGGCTCGGCCTCGTCCACTTCCAGTTCCCGCCGTGGCTGGTCTGCGAGCCGGCGGCGCGCGCCCATGTCGAGCTGTGCGTGCAGCGCATGAGCGGCTTCGATCTCGGTGTCGAATTCCGGCACCGGAGCTGGTTCGCCGGCGAGGTGCGGCAGCGCGAGACGCTCGCTTTCCTGCGCGGGCTCGGCGTCGCGCATACGGTGGTCGACGGCCCGCAAGGATTCTTCAACAGCGTTCCGGCGCTATGGGAATCGACGCATCCGCGCTACGCCCTTTTGCGCCTGCACGGTCGCAACACGAAGACCTGGAACGCGAAGGGCCAGAGCGCCGCTTCCGACCGCTTCAACTACGACTATTGCGACGCCGAACTCGCCGAGCTCGTGCCCAGGCTCGAGCGCCTGGCCCTCACGGCGATGCAGACGCACGTCATCTTCAACAACAACATGGAAGACCAGGGCCAGCGCAACGCCCGCTCGCTGATCGACCTCCTCGCTGCGGCCGGCCTTCGTTCCTGACGACTCGCTGCCGGTCTTCGCTGACCGCGTGTCGCAAAACTCGGCGACCACGAATGCGAGCGCGCGCCGGACCACCGGATCGTCGACGGGAACGTCGAGTCGTACCTGGGCGACGTTCGACATCATGAGCCGCAGCTCGGGCAACACGGTTCGTTGCATCAGCGCCGTAAGATCCCTTCGAAACCGCCGCCCACGGGAGACCCGCGCGCATGAACAAGAAGCTCCTCCTGGCCGCCGCCATCGTGGCCGTCGGGCTGCTCGCAGGCGCTGTCTGGGCCTGGCAGTCGCACCAGCCGGCCGACGACCCGAACCAGCTCGCGCTCTATGGCAACGTCGACATCCGCCAGGTGTCGCTGGCCTTCAACGCCAACGAGCGCATCACCGAGTTGCGGGTCAGGGAAGGCGACAAGGTGCGGGCCGGCGACGTCCTCGGCGTTCTGGACGAACGCACACCGCGCTTGCGCCTGGCCGAGACCGAGGCGCAGATCGGCGTCCAGGAGCAGGCGCTGCTGCGGCTGAAGTCGGGCAGCCGCCCGGAAGAGATCGCGCAGGCGCGTGCCAACGCGGCCGCGGCCGAGGCCGAAGCCGACCTGGCGACAAGGCAGTTCGCCCGATTGAAGGCCACCAGCGACGAGACCGCGGGCAAAGGCGTGAGCCGGCAGGATCTCGACAACGCGCTCGCCCACCAGGAGGTGACGCTTGCGCAGGCGGAAAGCGTGCGCAAGGCGGCGCAGCTCGTGATCGCCGGCCCACGCAAGGAAGACATCGCGCAGGCCGAGAAGCAGCTGGCCTACGCGCATGCCGAGCAGGCGCTGATCCAGCGCCAGATCGAGGAGTCGGAGCTGCATGCGCCCATCGACGCCGTGGTTCGCGCCCGCCTGCTCGAGCCCGGCGACATGGCCTCGCCGCAGCGGCCGGTGTTCACGCTGGCAATCACCCAGCCCAAATGGGTTCGCGCCTATGTGGCAGAGGCGCAGCTGGGGCGCATCCACCCTGGCATGACCGCCAGCGTCAGCACCGACAGCCAGCCCGGGCGCAGCATCCCGGCGCGCATCGGGTACATCTCCTCGGTCGCCGAATTCACGCCCAAGACGGTGCAGACGCCGGAGTTGCGCACCAGCCTCGTCTATGAAGTGAGGTTCCTCGTCGATGACCCGCAGGACCAGCTCCGCCTGGGCATGCCGGCCACCGTGCATGTGCAGCTGCCGCCCGCCGGGCAACGCTGAACCGCGCGGCGATGAGTCTTGTTCCAGCATTGACCGGCGAGCATCTGCGGCGCAGCTTCCTGGTCAAGGAAGCTAAGCGCAGCGTTGTCGCACTCGACGACGTCTCGCTCAGCGTCGCGGCGGGCACGCTCACCGCCCTGGTGGGCCCCGACGGCGCCGGCAAGACCACGCTGCTGCGGCTGGCCGCAGGCCTGCTCGCGCCCGACGCCGGCACGCTCACCGTACTGGGCATTGACGTCGTGCGCGATCCGCAGTCGGTCCAGGACCGCATCAGCTACATGCCGCAGCGCTTCGGCCTCTACGACGACCTGAGCGTGCAGGAGAACCTGGATCTCTACGCCGACCTGCACGGCGTGCCCAAGAGCGAACGGGCCGCGCGCTACGCCCGGCTGCTGGAGATGACCGACCTTGGCCGCTTCACCGACCGACCGGCGGGCAAGCTCTCGGGCGGGATGAAGCAAAAGCTCGGCCTGGCCTGTACGCTGGTGCGCTCGCCCGAGCTGCTGCTGCTCGACGAGCCCACGGTGGGCGTGGATCCGCTGTCGCGCCGCGAGCTGTGGCAGATCGTCCAGCAGCTGGTCGATGTCGAGAAGCTGACGGTGGTCGTCAGCACCGCCTATCTCGACGAAGCCGAGCGCTGCTCGCAGGTCTTCCTGCTGCGCCACGGCCAGGTGTTGGCGTCCGGCACGCCGCAATCGCTGCGCCGGCATGCCGATGGGCTGTGCTTCGTCGCGACGCCGCCGGCCGATCGGCCGGCGCGCTGGCTGCAGGCGCGGCTGCTGGACGACGCGCGAAGCGTCTTCGACGCCGTGCCGCGGGCCGGTGAAGTGCGCTTCATCCGCCGGCCCGAGGTCGAGTCGCCGCAAACGCTCGAAGCGCTGGCCGGCGCCCCCATCCGCGCCGTGCGAGCGCACCTGGAAGACGGGTTCATGGTGCTGCTGCACCAGAGCGAGCCTGACAAGGCCGTCGTGGCGCCTGCATCGCCTGCGGCAGGCGAGGCTCAGGGCCGTGTCGAAGAAACCGTCATCGAAGTGAAGGACCTGGTACGCAAGTTCGGCGACTTCGTCGCGGTGGCGAACACGTCGTTCAGCGTGCGCCGGGGCGAGGTGTTCGGCCTGCTCGGGCCCAATGGCGCGGGCAAGACGACGACGTTTCGCATGCTCTGCGGCCTGCTGCCGGCGACCAGCGGCAGCCTGAGCGTGGCCGGTCTCGACCTGCGCTACGCCCCCGCGGCGGCGCGGCGGCATATCGGCTACGTGTCGCAGAAGTTCGCGCTCTACGGCAATCTGAACGTGGCCGAGAACCTGCAGTTCTTCGCCGGTGCCTACGGGCTGCGCGGCAGCCGGGCGGTCGAGCGCATCCGTGCCGTGATCGAGCAGTTCGACCTCGACGGGTTGCGCGCCACGCCCAGCAGCCAACTGCCCGGCGGCTACCGGCAACGGCTGGCGATGGCAGCGGCCCTGCTGCACGAACCACAGATCCTGTTCCTCGACGAGCCCACGAGTGGCGCCGACCCGCTGGCGCGGCGCGAGTTCTGGCGCCGCATCACGGCGCTCGCCGAGCAGGGCACGACGGCCGTCGTCACGACGCATTTCATGGAGGAAGCCGAGTACTGCGACCGCATCGTGATCCAGGATGCCGGCAAGGTGCTGGCGATCGGAACGCCGCGCGAAGTGCGCCAGCAGGCCAGCGGCGGCGCTGGCACCAGTGACACGTTGAGCATGGAAGAAGCCTTCATCGGCATCGTCGAGCGGTCACGCGGCGACGAGGCCGGCCATCCCGGCACGGGAACGGCACCTTGAACGCAGCCGCTTCGCCTTCGCGCCACAGCGGCTTCTGGGCCCGCCTGGTGGCCCTCACGCGCAAGGAAGTGCGCCAGTTGCTGCGCGATCGCAGCAACCTGATCATCGGCATCGCCTTGCCGGCGCTGCTGATCCTGCTCTTCGGCTACGGCATCTCGCTCGATGTCAACAACGCGACCGTGGCCGTGGTGATGGAGGATGCATCGCCGACGGTGGTGGATGTGCTGTCCGGGCTGCAGNNGCCAGGGCCGGCTGCAGCTCATCGTGCATGGCACCGACGCAGCCACGGCGCGCGTGATCCAGGGCTATGTCGGCGGCGCGCTGGCCCAATGGTCGGCGCGCACGGCCGACAGCCAGGCCAACCGCGGCGCGGCGCCGATCGGCGCGCCTTTCGGGGCGGTCAGCGTCGAGCAACGGATGTGGTTCAACGCCGCCAACACCAGCACCTGGTACCTGGTGCCCGGGCTGATCGTGCTCATCATGACGCTGGTCGGCGCCTTCCTCACCTCGCTGGTGGTGGCGCGCGAATGGGAGCGCGGCACGCTCGAGGCCCTGTTCGTGACCCCCGTTCGCCCGACCGAGATCCTGCTGGCGAAGATGATTCCGTACTTTGTGGTCGGGATGATCGGCTTCGCGATGTGCCTGCTGGCCGCGCGCTTCCTGTTCCGCGTGCCGATGATGGGATCGATGGCGCTGCTGGTACTCAGCTCGGTCCTGTACATGTTCGTCGCGCTGGGCGTGGGCCTGCTGATCTCGTCGGCGACCAAGAACCAGTTCATCGCCAGCCAGGTCGCGCTGCTGACGAGTTTTCTGCCGGCGCTGATGCTCTCGGGCTTCCTGTTCGATCTGAACAACGTACCGCCCTTCGTGCGGTTCGTCGGCGAAGCGCTGCCCGCGACCCATTTCCTAGAACTCATCAAGACGCTGATGCTGGCGGGCAATGTGTGGTCCATCGTTCTCAAGGACTGCGCCATCCTCATCGCCTACGCGCTGGTCCTGCTCACTGCCGCCCGTCTGGCGACGCGCAAGCGGATCGTCTGAGTGATGACCCTCATCGATTTCCTGTTCCGCTTGTCCGCCCTGATCCGCAAGGAACTGCTGTCGGTGCTGAAGGACCCGTCCAGCCGCGTCATCCTTTTCCTCCCGGTCCTGCTGCAGAGCCTGCTGTTCGGCTACGTGGCGACCTACGACCTGTCGAACGTGCCCTATGCCGTGCTCGACTTCAGCCGCAGCCCGACCTCGGCTGCCCTGTTGGCGCACCTCGATGGCACGGGCTTTTTCCGCCGCGTGGCCACCTTGCAAGCCGCGTCCGAGATCGCGCCGGCTATCAACTCGCAACAGGCGCTGATGGTCATCCAGATCGGCCCGCGCTTCGAGCAGCAGCTGATGAACGGCGAGACGGCGCCCATCCAGATCATCCTCGACGCCCGCAATTCGACCACCGCCAACTCGGCGGCGGCCTATGTCGGCTCGGTCGTCGATGCCTTCAACGCCGAGCAGCTGCAGCAGCGCGGCGGCGCGGCGCCGGCGTTGACGCTCGAGACGCGGGCCTGGTTCAACCCGAACCTGGAAACGCGCTGGAACTTCATGCCCGCGCTGATCGCCACGCTGAGCATGCTGCAGACGCTGCTGCTGACCGCGCTGTCGGTGGCGCGCGAGCGCGAGCAGGGCACCTTCGACCAGCTGCTCGTGACGCCGCTGTCGCCGACCGAGATCATGATCGGCAAGGCGATCCCGCCGATGCTGATCGGCCTCGTGCAATCGACGCTGGTGCTGCTCGTCACGCGCTTCTGGTTCCACATCCCGATGGCCGGATCGCTGCTCACGCTTTACGCGGGGCTGGCGGCGTTCATCATTGCCGGTGTGGGTATCGGGCTGTCGATCAGCGCCCTGGCGGCCAACATGCAGCAGGCCGAGCTGTACACGTTCGTGCTGCTGATGCCGATGATGCTGCTCTCGGGCCTCACGACGCCGGTGGCTTCGATGCCGAGGGCGCTGCAGATCGCGACGCTGGTGAACCCGATCCGGTTCGGGATCGACCTCGTGCGGCGCGTCTATCTGGAAGGCGCGAGCCTGGCCACGGTGCTGCCCGACCTCGTCCCGCTGCTGCTGATCGCGGCCGTCACGCTGCCCACCGCGGCCTGGCTGTTTCGCCATCGCCTGGTCTGAAAAGGATTTCCATGTCGTCGTCGGCTTTCCTGCCTGCCTGGCCGCTCGCGCAAAAGCGCGCAGCGGCTGCTTTGTCCGCGCTGCTTTGCGCGCTGGCCGCTCTCACCGGCTGCACGACAGTCGGCCCCGATTTCAAGCCGGCCGATGTCGATGCGCCGGCGCAATGGTCCGACCGGCATGGCGGCTCCGAGACGCTCGCCGCCGCTGCCAGTTCCACGGCGTCGCTGCCCGCCGACCGCTGGGCTGCGTTCGGTGACGCCGAATTGACGCGTCTGCAGGCGCTCGCGCTTCAGGCCAACCAGGACGTGAAGACTGCGGCGTTGCGCGTCCTGCAGTCTCGCGTCGAGGAAGCGACGGTCAGCGCGCAGCGTGGCGTGCAGGTCGGCGCGCAAGGCGGCGTCTCGCGCCAGCGCCAGAGCGAGTACGGAAGCGAATCCCGCCTGGTCAGCGCGATCGGCGGCTCGAACACGCAGCCACTGCTGGATGTGCTGAGCGCACCATTCACGCTCTATGACGCTGGCTTCGATGCCTCGTGGGAACCCGACCTGTGGGGCCGGATTCTGCGCTCCGAGGAGGCGGCGAAGGCGAACACCGACGGGCAGCAGGCGTCGCTGCGACAGGTTGGGCTCAGCGTGAAGGCCGAAGTCGCGCGGTCGTACTTTGTGCTGCGTTCAGCGCAACGCCAAAGGCTTCTGACGCAGGACGAACTGGCGGCAGCGCAAGAGATGGAAAGCCTGCTCGGGGCGCAGTACCGAACCGGAGTGGCGGACGAATCCGCGGTGATCCGGCAGCACTCGCAAGTAGCCAGCCTGCAGGCGCTGCTGCCGCCGCTGCTCGCCCAGGAGGCACAGGCCATGAACCAGATCACGCTCATATGCGGGGTGGAGCCCGGCGGTCTGAACGGCGAACTGTTGGCCAAACGCATGTCCCGTAACGCACCGGCGCTGCCCGATCTCCGGCTCGGGTTGCCCTCGGACCTCGCGCGTCGACGTCCGGACGTCGCCGCAGCCGAGGCACGTCTTCACGCCGCCACCGCGAACATCGGCATCGCGGTGGCCGACCTGTACCCGCGCATCACGCTGGGCGCGAACTTCGGACTGGAGGCCGTCGGAAGCCGGAAGTTCGGCGACTGGGGCAGCCGGCAGTGGACCGTGGGCCCGAGCCTGAGCCTTCCCGTCTTCGATCGGGGCCGGCGCCGGTCCGTGATCAACTTGCGCGAGCTGCAGCAGCAGGAGGCGGCTGTGGCCTTCCAGCAAGCCGTGCTCAAGGCCTGGCACGAGGTCGATGACTCGATCTCGGCCTATGTCGCCGAGACCCAGCGCGACGCGCAACTCCTGGAGCGGGTGCGCGATGCCGAAGACGATGCCAGCCTTGCACGCGCCCGCTACGCCAACGGCCTGACGAGCTATATGCCAGTCCTGAGCGCGACCGCCGCCTTGCTCGAGGCGCAGCGCGATCTGACCGAAAGCACGGCTCGTGTCCATACGGCCCTGGCGGCGCTCTACAAGGCGCTAGGCGACGACGGTGAAGGGCGGATCGCCGGCACTTGAGTGGGTGCGACGCGCGGACGCGACACGCTAGCCTTCGCCCATGCGCATCGCCATCGCTCCGAACGTCCGCCTTTTCGTCGACATCGAAGGGGCCGGCCTCGTTCCCGACGGGCCATTGCTGCGCGAGAAGCCCGCGCTGGTGCTCCTGCACGGCGGGCCCGGCTACGACCACTCCGGCTTCAAGCCCGCGTTCTCGCGGCTGGCCGACGTGGCGCAGATCGTCTACTACGACCATCGCGGCCACGGCCGCAGCGACAGGCGGCCGCGCGAGGAGTGGACGCTCGATACCTTCGCCGACGACGTGGTGCGTCTCTGCGATGCGCTGGGCATCGCGCGGCCCATCGTGCTCGGGCAATCGTTCGGCGGCTTCGTGGCGCAGCGCTACATCGCTCGCCATCCCGGGCACGCCGCGAAGGTGGTCCTTTCCAGCACGTCGCCGCGCATGAACCTCGAGCGCAAGCTGGCGATGTTCGAGCGTCTCGGCGGCGGCGAAGCACGCGACGTCGCCGAGCAGTTCTGGAGGGCACCGAACGAGGGGACCTGGGCTCGCTACAGCGACGTCTGCAAGCCGTACTACAACCAGCTGCGAGCGGCCGGTGACGATGCGCAGCGCCGCATCGTCTTCAACGAGGAGATTCTTTTCGCCTCGGCCGGCGGTGAGCAGCAGGCGATGGATCTGCTGCCCGGCCTCGCGCACGCGCGCTGCCCCGTGCTCGTGATGGCCGGCGAGTTGGACCCGGTGTGTCCGTTGCAGGATTCGCTCGACATCGCCGCCGCCCTGCCGGCTTCGCGCGTTCGCCTCGCCACATTCGCGAAGTCGGGCCACGGTGCCTGGCGCGACGAGCCCGAAGCTGCCTTCGACCTCCTGCGCCGGTTCATCGTCGAGGCCTGAGGCCGGCGCCGGCGATGCGATCCGACATTGAGCATTTGCTCACGCCGGGCAGCGCCGGCTCGCAGCGCAGAGAAGACATCGCGGCCGCGGCCCCTAAGATGGGGCAAGTACCGCCATGACGATCCGATGAGTTCAGCCCGAGCGACGACGAAGAGCCGGAACGACGGCGCCTGGCGGATCGCTCTCTTCGCGGTGTGCTTGTCGCTCATTGTGTGGGCCGCCCTGTGGGCGGCCAGCCTCATGAGCGACAACGGCCGCATTCCGTCGGAGCTCGCCGTGTCCGCGAGCGAGTCGACCGTCATGGTCTGCGCCGACGGCACCATCGTCCACGCCGGCGATTCGCTGCTCAGCCGCCTGCTCAGCGACGGACATTTCCGCTGCACCGCCTGGCACATGCGAGGCGTCCGGTCCCATGCCGCAACAGGGGCGGTCGACTGGCCGACATCGCCGCGGCGTTGAGGAGGGCAGGCCAAAGGACTGACCGCCTCCGCGGGCCACGCTCGAACGCGTCAACCGCCGTTGCGCGCCGTCGTCGCAAGCCGGCGCCATCGCAGAGCGTCGCCGACGCCCGCCCGCCCGCCGCGACAAGACGCCTAGNNCGGAGCAGCTCCTGCGGCGTCTCGTCCGGATCGAACTCCACGACTCCGGCACTGATGTCGATTGCGCCGACCGTCCAGAGCGGATCACGGTCGGTGCAAAACGAGCGGATCCGAGCCAACGACGACCTCGGTCTGCTCTTTCGTGCTCGACGGCAAGAGCAGAGCAATTCGTCGCCGCCGAGGCGAAACCCGCCGTCGACATGGGCTCGAATCGCCTCGCCGATGGCCAGCGCGAGTTGTCTCAGAACCTGATCGCCCGCCGCGTGGCCGGCCTGGTCGTTGATGCGCTTGAAGTGGTCGATGTCGAGATAGGCGACGCTGAGCGGGCTGCGCGAGCGGCGCGCACGCGCGCATTCGACCTCGAGGGCAGCCTCGAATGCACGTCGATTGAAAAGGCCGGTCAGGCGGTCGGCACGTGCCAGTGCTTCGAGCGCACGTTGATCATGGCGAACCTTGCCGACCAGGGCGGCGATCGTGATTCCTCCCACGACCTCCGTGATCAGCCCCGCGGCGTCACCGGCAGCGCGCCGGTTTCCATCCAGTCGGTGATCAGGGGAATCGGCACGAGGACGTACAGCCACGCCAGGGCGCCGATCCGGGCGAGCAACGCCGACGCGTGGTCCGCGAGGCTGGGTGACATGGAGGGGAATGCTGCTTGCGTCCGTGGCGTCAAAGCCTTCAGCGAGATGTCGATGCATGCCGTCATCCCACCTGCGGTCTCGGGCACAACGGACTCGACCTGCAGCATGCGTTTCGCGCGGTGTCGTGGGGCGGCCTCAGATGCAGGTGACCACGATCGCAGGAATGCCCGCAGCCGTCACGGTGCCGCTGCCGTTGGCGATCGCGCACGTCTCGCCGGCCGGCGGAGTCGCCACCGTGACGCTGTACGAAGTTCCGGTCGGGAAGGTCCCGGGAAACGAGAAGGCCCCATTGGCGGCCACCGGAAGAAGAACCTGACCGTCACTGAGGGTGACGCTCGTTCCCGATGCGAGCCCCGAAACGGTTCCGGCCAACGAGAGGGTGGTCGCGCAGATCACCGAAACGGTGGCGACGGAGTCGGCGTTCGTGTCGACCACGCCGCTGCCGCTTTGAACGAGGCAGATCTCTCCCGTCGGCTCGGTCAGGACGGTCACGCTGTACGAGTCGCCAGCCGCCAGCCCGGTTGCGAACCTGAAGCTGCCGTTGCTGCTGACGGTGAGCGTGTCGCCGCCGTTGTCCTCCAACCCGACGCTGGTGTTGGCGTTCAGTCCGCTCAGCGTCCCGCTGATTGTTGCATCGGCGGCGCCGCCGCAGCCGCCCAACGCGAGCAGGACGGCGGCGAACAGCGATGCGTAAGCGGCTCTCTTTGATGTCATTTTTTCCCCCAATTCGTGTTGTGGCGATGCACGGCTCGCGGCATCTCGCTCGCGCGGCAAGCCGGCCCACGGGAAGGCCGTCATCAGAGCCCAATGCTGTGAAGGGGGCGTGAACTTGGGGTAAAGGAATGTCGGCTGGCAGACATGGCGCCTTAACGTGCATGTTTGATATTCATGCCCGGCGCAGAGGGATCGAATGGAAAAACGGCAGACGCTCGGCCGAAGATCGAATCCGGTGCTCATCTTCCTGGCGACGCTGTCGTGTGCGTCGATCGTCCTCGCCGTGGCGGCGTGCGCCGGCGACCGGCCGGGCGGCAGAGCCCGTTCTTCTGCGGGCGAGAGCGCAGGGGGGTATCTGCCGGGCGAACACGAAGCGGTGAATACGAGCGAGCACTTGTGGCCGATTGCCGGTCGGATCGTGAAGGTTCTCCTGTCGGAACCCGCGAGCCCACGTTTGCTGCCCGTCGTCATCTACGTTCCGGGGCTGGGCGAGTCGAGCGGCGCCGGCGATCGCTGGCGAGGCGCCTGGTCATCAGCCGGATACGCCGTCATGTCGGTTCAGCCCCTGACCGAGGACGAGATGGCGTGGACGTCCGAACTCGCCCGCACCGGCGAGTTCAAGGCCCTGGCACAGGAGCGCTACAGCGCCTTGGCGACGAGCCGCCGGGTTCGGGCCCTCGAAGCGATCGCAGGCGAGGCGCGGCGCCGCTCGCTGGCCGGCGAGACCGGATGGCAAAGGATCGACTGGGACCGGGTGGCGATTTCCGGCTTCGATCTGGGCGCCTATACCGCCATTGCTCTGGCCGGGGACCGTGAACAGGATGTCGAAGCGACGCCCGAGCGGATCAGGTTTCGCGCGGCATTGGCGCTCAGCCCGTATGCCAGTGTCTCCGCGCCGGGTCGCGGCGCGCGCGACAGGGTCGGGCACATCCCTGTGCTCGCAGTGACCAGCGACGCCGATGGGGACCCGCTTGGCGTCGTTGCGGCCGGCGACCGCAGCGACCGGGCTTACGATCGCATCGAGGGTCCCGACACATATCTTCTCCTGATGACGGGGTTGACGCACGCCAGCCTGAGCGGCAGCGCTGCCGCCGAGAAGGCCGCAGAGAGTCACACCTCGGCGCGCTTGCCGGCCGCCGACTCGAGCGCCGGCGGCGACAGCAACGGCCGGCCGGCTCGTGGCAGACATGGGTCCGCCGGCACCCCGGGCGGGTCCGCCAGGAATCTCGCTGCCGGGGCCGGAAGCGACGCGGACGTCGGCCTTTCCGCTGCCGACACGCGGATCAGGATGGGGCAGGCGGAGCAGGTCAGCACGGCCTTCCTCGATGCGTATCTCAAGGGCGACGCGCACGCGCGCGAGTGGCTGGCGGCACCCGTCTCGTCGTGGCTCGGCGCGACCGGCGAACTGCGTCGTCGGCGGGCAGCCGGCGAGAGCGGATAGAAGACCGCGTGCGCACGCCAGTAACGGCGCCGCACGAGCACCCGGTCAGCGCCAGTCGACCGTGCCGAAGCGGTCCTGTCCGAGCAGCGTGTAGAAGATTCCGACCGTCACCTGCGTCTGCCGCTGCGTTCCCGGATTCACGAACCGCGCTTCGCGCAGATTGCCGAGCACCTTGACCGTCAGGGCCTGTTGCTTGGCGATGCGATACGTGAACGACGCGTCGCCGCGCAGGATGTTGTCATGGCCGCCGCTGGTGCCCGAGGCGACGTTGCTGACGAAGTATTCGCGTGCCGTCAGGTCGAGCGAAGCCTTGTCGGCATTCGTCAGGCGCAGGGCGAGCAGCGCCTGCGGCGCCACGCCGTAGTTGTAGTCGCGATCGCTGATCGAGCCGCGCGTCGTCCCGACCGCGGCGTAGCCGACGCCGGCCATCGCCGTGCCCTGAAGCGACAGCGAATCGCCGAGCATCCACTGCGCCGTCGAGCCGATCGAGACGGCCGTGCTCGAGATACGGAAGGTCTGCGGCGCGATGTAGTCGAAGCTGCCGTAGATGCCCCAGACGCCGCGATAGTCGGAGCCGGCCTCATAGCTCTTGCCGACCAGCAGGCCGCGCGTCAGCACGTTCTCGACGCCGTTCGCGCTCGAGGCGGTGATCGAGAAATTGAAATAGTCGAAGGGCCGCGTGTATTCGTAGCCGCGGCTACCGGGCAGGCCGTAGTCGATCGAGAAATCGACCTGCGCCTCGTTGCGCTTGAAGTTCGCCGTCGACGGGCCGAGCTCCTGCTTGATGCTGTGCGCGTAGCCGAGCTCGAGGCGGCTGAAGTAGGCAGCGTCGTGGCTCGAGAAGATGCCGCCATGCCGATCGTCGAAGACCAGACGGTTGAAGCCCGCCGACGGATCGATCGCCGCCGCCGCCGCTTCGCGCCAGAAGCGCGACATGCCGCCGCCCTGCTCGAGCACGAGGTTCGACATGCGAAACAGCGCCTCGCCGAGAAAGGTGCCGCCGATGCCGCTGGCGACCTGGTCGTTGCGCGACGGGCGCGTTTGCTCGCCGGCGATCTCCCAGACGGCGCTGCCGGCAAAGGCATAGCCGGCCGACTGCCAGTAATCGAGCCCCGACGACCGTGCGAAGCCGAGATACATCGCGCCTGCGAACGGATGGCCGAGCTGGTTGGTCTCGAACGGATCCTTGTCGGTGCCCCAGCCGCTGTGTAGGTTGGTGCGGATGGTGTCCAGGGTGACAAGGTAGTCGGCGCGCCCACTGCCGAAGTAGCGGTTGAAGCGATTGAGCAGGAACTCAAAGCCGACGATCTCCGTTGCCGGCAGGAGATGGCTCGGCTCAGGCAGATCCAGCGAAAGCGCGTCGGGTTTCGCGCTCGCGAGCGGCGCCGACGCGCTGGCCGCCGGAGCCGAAGCGGCCGCGATTGGCGCCACGGCCTGCGCGAACGCATTCGGCGCGGCCGCTCCCAGTCCGGCGAAGAGCCCCATCATGCAAAAGACCGGGCGCGCACTCGAGCGCAGCGACGGCCATGATCGCGAGGCATAGCCGCGGCGAGTGAGGGGCATTCTTTTATTATCTCCGACGCATCGGGTGCGCGAGCTGCCAGGGCAAACGACGTGCTGGGCATAGCGCAGAAGCTCACTGCCTATACTGCCGCGCGAAGCGGGGAGGCGTGAAGGTGGGCAAGCGCTGGAACGGATGGGGCCGCGACACCGAAGACCAGCCGCTCGGCGAGCGTGCCCGCCGTTTCCTCGGCGAAGGCATCGGCGAGGCGACGCCCTGGCCGAGCGCGACGCGCCAGGCCGCTTTGCAGGCGGTCGTCGCGAGCCGCCTGCCGGCTTCGACGCGGTTCGACACCAGCGCAGCCGTGCGCCTCGACCATGCCTTCGGCCAGAGCATGCCCGACTGGATCGCCGTGCGCAGCGGTCGCGTCGGGCGCTGCGCCGACGGTGTCGCGTTCCCGTCTTCGCACGACGATGCGCTTGCTGCNNTGCGCGTGCCGGAGGTCGATCGGCCGGTTGTCAACGTCTCGCTCGAAAAGCTCGCCGCGCTGCAAGGGCTGGACCACACGAACCTGACCGCGCGATTCGGGGCCGGCGCACCGGGCCCCGCGATCGAAGCCGCGCTCGCGCCGCACGGCCTGGTGCTCGGCCACTATCCGCAATCCTTCGAGCTTTCGACCGCCGGCGGCTGGGTCGTGACGCGCTCGTCGGGGCAGCAGTCGTTGCGCTATGGGCGCATCGAGCAGCTCTTTCACGGCGGCAGGCTGGCGACGCCGCGCGGCACGCTGGCGGTCGGCGGCCTGCCCGCATCGAGCGCCGGGCCCGACTTGCGCGAAGCGGTGCTCGGCAGCGAAGGCCGACTCGGCCTCCTCACCGAGGTGACGCTGCGAGTGCGGCCGCGCGCCGCGCACGAGCGCTTCCACGCCATTTTCTTTCCGCAGTGGGACGTCGGTCTGGATGCGGTGCGCGAGCTTGCGCAAAGCGGCGTCGCGCTGTCGATGCTGCGCTATTCGAGTGCGGTCGAGACCGAGACCCAGCTCGGCCTCGTCGAAGGCCGCGAGCGCGCGATGGCCTGGCTCGCGCGCTATCTGCGCTGGCGCGGCGTCGGCGAGGGCGCGTGCCTGCTGCTCGCCGGCGTGACCGGCAGCGAGCGCGAGGCGCGGTTCGCGCATACGGCGCTATCCGACATCGCGCGCCGCCATCGCGGCGTCCCGGCGGGGACATCGATCGGGCGCAGCTGGGCGAAGAACCGCTTTCGCGCGCCCTATCTGCGCAATGCTCTGTGGGACGCCGGCTATGCGGTCGAGACGGTCGAGACCTGCGTGCCCTGGGGCGAGGCCGGCGCGATGCTCGCCGCGATCGAGGGGGCCGGCCGCGCCGCGCTCGCCGCCGAGGGCGAGCGCGTCCATGCGTTCACCCATCTCTCGCACGTCTATCGCCAGGGCTGCAGCGTCTACACGACCTTGCTCTATCGCCTCGCCGCCGACCCCGATGCGAACCTCGAACGCTGGCGGCGGCTCAAGGCCGCGGCGTCGCTGGCCGTCGTCGGCGGCGGCGGAACGATCAGCCACCAGCACGGCGTCGGCGCCGACCATGCGCCGTATCTGGCCGCGGAGAAGGGCGAGCTCGGCATGGCCTTGCTGCGCGCGATGGCGCGCGAGCTCGACCCGACCGGGATGATGAATCCGGGGAAACTCTTCGCGTGAAGGTCGACGCGCACTACGACCTGCTCATCGTCGGCGGCGGCATCACCGGCGCCGCCGTGCTGCATGCGGCGAGCGCGCGGGGCCTTCGCGCGCTCCTCGTCGATCGCGGCGATTTCGCGAGCGGCACCTCGTCGTGGTCGTCGAAACTCATCCACGGCGGCCTTCGCTATCTCCAGTCGGGCCAGTGGCGCATGACGCTGGAGTCGGTGCGCGAGCGCGAACGCCTGCTGGTCGAGCGGCCCGGCCTCGTCGAGCCGCAAGCCTTTCTGATGCCCATCTTCGCCGGCGGGCGTCCGGGGCCGGCGGCGCTGTCCGCGGCGTTCTGGATTGCCGACCGCATGGCTGGCCGGCGCACTTCGCGGCGTATCGGCGCCGCCGAGGCGGTGGCGATCGAGCCGCTGCTCGCGCCCGACAAGCTGCGCGCGGCGATCGCCTATCGCGACGGCGTCGTCGACGACGCGCGCCTCGTCCTGCGCCTCGTTTTCGACGCGGTCGCGCGCGGCGCCCATGCGCTCAACCACGTCGAGGCGACGCTGGTCGAAGAAGGCGGCCGGGTCACCGGTGCCCGCCTCGACGATCGCATCGACGGCGGCGAGCCTCGCCACGTGCGGGCCACCGTCACCGTGCATGCCGCCGGCGTCTGGGCCGGCGCTGCGCCGGGTGCGCCGCTGCTGCGGCCGCTGCGCGGCAGCCATCTCGTCTTCGCCCACTCGGCGCTGCCGCTGCACTGCGCGCTCGCGTGGCTGCATCCGCGCGACCGGCGGCCGGTGTTCGCCCATCCGTGGGAAGGCGCGGTCGTCGTCGGCACCACCGACATCGATCATCCCGTCGCCGACGCGCCGGCGATGATCTCGGCGGCCGAAGCGGCGTACCTCGTCGAAGCGCTGCAAGCGCTTTTTCCGCGGATCGCGATCGACGCATCGATGGCGTTGTCGACCTACGCGGGGCTGCGCGCGATCGTCGTTGCGCCGGGGGAGGAGAACAGGCCGCCTTCGGCGATGGGGCGCGACTCGGCGCTCTGGGTCCGGCCTGGCCTCGTCGGCATTACCGGCGGCAAGCTCACCACGCATCAGGCGACGGCGCTCGAAGTGCTGCGCGAGGTCGCAAAGCAGGGTCTGCGCATCGCGTCGCCGCAGCCACCATCGTCGCCGACGCCGGCGACGACGCGCCTGCAAGGCCGCCTCGGCGCCGAAGGCGCGGCCTGGGTCGCGGCGCGGCCCGCGCCCGAACAGCAGCCGCTGCTCGGCACGCCCTACACGCTCGCCGAATTGCGCTGGTCGATGCAAGCCGAGCGGGTGCGCCGTCTCGGCGATTTGCTGATGCGGCGCACGCGTCTCGGTCTCGTCGCGCCGGGCGGCGCGATCGAGTCGCTGCCGATGCTCGAGGCACCTTGCCGCGAAGGTCTTGGCTGGAGCGCGGCACGCTGGGCAGACGAGGCGGCGCGCTACCGGGAAGACTGGGCCCTGCGCCACGCGCCGCCGGCCGAGAATCGCCGCTCATGACGCCCGATCTGCTGCTCGCCATCGATGTCGGGACGCAGAGCGTGCGCGCCCTCGTCTTCGATCGCGACGGCGCGATGCAGGGCCGCTCGCAGGTGCCGTTCGAGCCGCCCTTCGACGCGCCGCAGCCGGGCTGGGCGGAGAAGGATGCCGGCTCGTACTGGCAGGCGCTGGTCGAGAGTTGCCGCGCGCTCTGGCGGCAACGCGGGGTGCAACCCGGGCGCGTCGCCGGCCTGGCGCTGACGACACAGCGCGGCACCGTCGTCTGCGCCCGCGAAGATGGCACGCCGCTTCGGCCTGCGATCGTCTGGCCCGACCAGCGCCTGTGCTCGGCGCCGCCTCCGCTGGGCGCGTTCTGGAACACGCTGTTCGGTCTTGCCGGCGCCGGCGAGCTGATGCGCCAGCTGCAGCGCCAGGCCGAGGCCAACTGGCTGGCGCAGCACGAGGCGGCGCTGTGGCGGAACTGCGAGCGCTTCACGCTGCTTTCGGGCTGGCTCGCACACCGCCTCGTCGGCGATTGGGTCGATTCGGCCGCTTGCCAGGTCGGCTACCTGCCCTTCGACTACAAGCGCCAACAATGGGCACGTGCCGGCGACTGGCACTGGAAGGCGCTCGCGATCCGCAGCGCCCAGCTGCCGCGTCTCGTGCCGCCGGCATCGCGCCTGGGCGCGCTGACGGATGCCGCGGCGTCCGAGCTCGGCCTGCGCCTGGCACTGCCCGTCATCGCCGCCGCGGCCGACAAGGCCTGCGAGGTGCTCGGCTGCGGCGTGCTCGAGCCCGACACGGCGCATCTCTCGTTCGGCACCGCGGCGACGATCAACACGACGCAGCCGAAATACGTCGAAGTGCAGCGCCTCCTGCCGGCGTATCCGGCGGCGTGGCCTGGCGCGTTCAACACCGAGATCCACATCCAGCGCGGCTTCTGGCTCGTCAGCTGGTTCAAGAACGAGTTCGCGCACCGTGAGCGGGCGCTGGCGGCCGAGCGCGGCGTCAGTGCCGAGTCGCTGTTCGACGGGCTCATCGCCTCGGTCCCGCCCGGCTCGATGGGCCTGGTGCTGCAGCCGTACTGGTCGCCCGGCCTGCGCGACCCCGGGCCCGAAGCCAAGGGAGCGATCATCGGCTTCGGCGACGTGCACACGCGCGCCCATCTCTACCGGGCGATGATCGAAGGGCTGGTCTACGGCCTGCGTGCCGGCCGCGAGCTGATCGAAGCGCGAACGAAGCGCCCGATCACGCGGCTCGTCGTCTCGGGCGGAGGCGCGCAAAGCGATGGTGCGATGCAGATCGCGGCCGACGTGTTCGGCCTCGCCGCCGAACGGCCGCACATTGCCGAGGCCTCGGCACTGGGTGCGGCCATGCTTGCGGCGACGGGCCTTGGCTGGTACGCCGATGTGCAGGCGGCCGCCGCGGCCATGGCCAGAAGCGGTCACCGCTTCGAGCCGCAGCCGGCTGCCGTGCGCACCTACGATGCGCTCTACCGCGAGGTCTATCGGCCGATGTACGGGCGGCTCGTGCCGCTCTATCGGCGCATCCGCGCGATCACGGGCTATCCGGCCTGAGCTGCCAGCGTCAGTTCGGTGCCGCTTCGAGTTCGCGCGCGTTCGGGCGAAACGCCAGGGCGCCGGCTATGGCGCAGGCCGCCAGCGTCCAGACGATCACGGCTCCCGACGGGAGATCGAAGAGTGCCGACAGCGCCAAGCCGAGCGCGTAGCCCGCGACGCCGAGCCCGTAGGCGATGCCGTAGCGTCGCCGCCCGCGCTGCGCGCGCGTGGCCAGCGCCGGGATGATGAGGCTCGAGAACACGAGGTAGACACCGACCAGCTGCACCGATGCGGTGACGGCCAGCGCGAACACTCCATAGAAGCCGAAGCGGCCGAGGCGCCCGACCCAGCCGAGCCACAACGCGGCGAGCAGCACCGCGGAGAGGCCGCCCAGCCACAGCAGTTGCGTCTTGTCGACCCAGAGGATCTGCCCGACCAGCAGATCCTTCAGGTGCTCGCCGCCGTGCGGGTTGCCCGAGAGCAGGAGGATGCCGGCGCACGCGGCGAGAATGAACATGACGCCGATCAGTGCCTCCTGCTGCTGCGGCGCGCGCTTCTCGGTCCAGGTCAGAAGCCAGGCGCCGAGCAGGGCTGCGCACACGGCGGCAACCTGCACCGCGATGCCGCCCTCGGGCAGCCCGAAGGTGTCGGCGGCGATGACGCCGAGCCCGGCGATCTGCGCGATCGCGAGATCGATGAAGACGATGCCACGGTCCAGGACCTGCATGCCCAGCGGCACGTGCGTCGCGAGGACCAGGAGCCCGGCGATCAGCGCCGGGCCGAGGATGCCCCAGTCGAACGCGCTCCAGTTCACGGCTTGGCGCCCGCGGCGAGCAGGCGGGCGACGGTGTCGTCGAAGAGGCCGAACAGGTTTTTCGCGCCCTCGGTGCCGCCGACGGTGAAGGGCACCTTGACGGCGGCGATGCCGGCGTTCTTGCTGAGCCACTCGGAAGGACGCGGGTCCTGATAGGCCGCGTACAGCACCATCTTCGCCGGCGCGCTCTTCAGCGTGGCGAGCACTTCCTGAAGATGCGACGCGGTCGGCTCGACGCCGGGCTTGGGCTCGAGCACTGCGACCTCCTTCAGGCCGAGCCAGTCGTAGAGATAGACGAAGGCCTTGTGCTGCGAGACGACCGGCACACCCCTCAGCGGCGCTGCCTGCGCCGTCCAGCGTGCGATCGCCTGCTGCCAGCGTGGCGAGAAGGTGGCCAACGCCTTCGCGTACTCGCCCGCGTGCGCCGGATCGAGCTGCTGCAGGCGCGTGCCGAGCGCGGTCGCGACCAGCGCGATGTTGCGCGGATCGGTCTGGATGTGCGGGTTGCCGGCAGCGTGCACGTCGCCCTGCGAACGGTCGACCTGGCTCGGCACCTCGAGCTTCCTCACGTAGTCGGCGGCCGCGAAGTTGCCGGGCTGTCCGGGCTGCACCTTGGCATTGCCCGATTGCTGGAGCAGCACCGGCAACCAGCCGATCTCGAGCTCGGCGCCGGTGCAGACGACGAGATCGGCGTTGCGGGTGCGTGCGATCAGGCTCGGCTTGGCCTGGATCTGGTGTGGATCCTGAAGCGCATTCGTGGCGACGGAGACATCGACGAGATTGCCACCGAGCTCCTGTGCCAGGGCGCCCCATTCGGGCTCGCAGGCAAAGACGTGCAGCGCCGCGTGGGCGGGAAACGCCAGCAGCAGGGGCGCGGCGAGCAGCGAAAAGAGAGCAGGACGATTCGTCATGGACGGCTCCAGGGCGCAGGGTGTCAGTAGCTGTGCGCGCCATGCGCGCCCAGGCTCATCTGGTATTGCAGGAAGAGCTGGTTGTCGGCGATGCCTTCGCGCGAGCGGTCCTGCGCGAACTGCAGGCGCACCCGCGAGAACTCGCTCGGGTTGAAGTCGACCATCAGCGTGTTCTTGTGCGGCCGGTAGCCGCTCGTCGCGAACGCGGCGGCGTTCAGCCCGTAGTCCGGCGTGCCGGGGTCGAGCCGCTCGGTGCGCAGGCCGACCCGCCAGTAGGGCATGAACTGGTAGACCCCCTGCACGTACCAGCCCGACTGCACAGCGCGATAGGCGCCGGGGCTGTCGGCGTTTTCTACGTCGTAGACGAGGCTGCCGCTGCGCGTGCTGCGCAGGTACTCGCCCTGCAGCTTGAAACTGGTTCGCGTCGCGTTACCGTTCGGCGCCCACTTCCAGATGGCGTCGGCGATCCAGACGCGCGTGCTGCCGTTGAAGGCATCGGTGACCATGCTGCCCGTCGCATCGGTCGCGAGCAGGCTCTGGTCGGCCGCCTTCGCGTTGAGCATCGACAGGCCGGCGCGCCAATTCTGGCTGTCACCGATGTCGCCACCGGTGTGGGCGGTGAACGCGGCCATGCCGGCGCCGTTGCGCCCGGTGTCGCTGCCCGGGAAGCTGCGGCCGCGGCCGAGCTCGGCGCCGAGCTCGANNCCGACCGCGGAGAAGAAGCGCCCGGCCTTCAGCGAGAAGCCGTTGCCGAGCGAGGTGGTCTGGATGTAGGCCTCCTCGATCGAGACCGTGTTGTCGGCTTCCAGCGCGATGTTGGCGGCACCGCGCAGCCAGGGATCGACGCTCGCGGCAAAGCCGAGCTCGGACTCGGCGAGGCTGAAGCCGCGCGTCCCGGGGCCGATCTCGGCGCCCGGCGGCAACTGAAAGCCCGTGATCGCATAGTTCGCGGGATCCTGCGACGTGCGGGCGTAGAGACCCGACAGGATCAGCGACATCGAGGGATTGAAGGCATTGGGGCCGCCTCCGGACGAGGCGACCACCGGCGCAGCGGGCGGTGACGGGCTGGCG
>PLZH01000083.1 GCA_003152055.1 Burkholderiales bacterium | reverse complement strand
AGGCTCGGCAGAGCAGACGAGGTTGCCACGTTCAAAGCGCGTCTCGCCATTCTCCGCGGCCGCGTGCAGGCGGGCTTCTCGGGCGTCGGTCTCGAGATGGCGATCGACGCCTTTGCTGATNNCGACACCTCATTGACCGATCAAGGCCTCGCCATCGCCGAGGTGCTCGAGCGTGTTGCACTTACCTCTTGATCCGGGGACTCTCGTGAGTCAAGCCCCGCTTCCGTCGAACTGCACCGCCCCAGGCGAGCATGTCAAACCGTACGTCTTCAAGACGCTGACGACAAAGGCTCTGCACTTTTCCATCGCCGAGACCCAAAGCGAGATGGACGTCCGAGACCCGTTTGGCCTAAGCCTTGAATACACGCGTCTCATGATGGGCTTTGCGCTGTTTCATCCGCGGCCGTCAACCATCGCAATGATCGGACTGGGCGGAGGATCTTTGGCCAAATTCTGCTATCGATACCTTTCGGCTTCGAAAATCAGCGTGGTCGAGATCAACCCACACGTCGCTGCGCTGCGCGAGGAGTTTGAAGTGCCCCCGGATAGCGATCGCTTCAGCGTCATTCTGGGTGACGGAGCCCAGTTCGTGCGTTCGGCATCCAGGCCTTTTGACGTTCTACTGGTTGACGGATTCGACTACCACGGCTTGCCAAGCGCTTTGTGCTCGCAGCGGTTCTACGACGACTGCGTCAATCTGCTGGCCCCTGCCGGAATTCTGGTCGCGAACCTGCATGCAGCCCACCCTCGAACACCGCAGCGCGTGGAGCGGCTTCGCAGAAGCTTCGCAGGCTCGGTCCTGACGGTCAATGATGAAAGTGGCAGCAACACAGTAGTTTTCGCGAAGAAGGGCGGGGCGCTTCAGCTTCTGCGCCGAGCTGCGTTTCGTTACGGCACTTGGACTGACCGCGGCGCCTGGAAGGAATTGCGGGAATCGTTCGACCAGCTCAGGTCGGCTCTCAGGGAAGACACGTCAGTCGGCGAGGGTGATTGGACAAGAGCGACAGCATCAAAGCCGTGAGCATTCCATGACTAGGAATAACCTTGAGCCCCCCATTGGTGATATCTTTCGGCCCTTGTTTTTCATGAACCAACTCTTATGACCCAGAGCTACTCACAACTTCGCAAGAAGATTGACTCACTGCAGCAGAAGGCGGACTCCGCAAGAATGAAGGAAGCTGCCGGCATTGTCGCCCGCATCAGGCAGGCCATCTCGTTTTACGGCTTGACGGCCGCAGAACTCGGCCTCGGGAACGACTCGGCATCGAAAGGGAGCGCGGTCCTGGGCAGGAGCCGTGTAAGGGCAGCGAATCGATCGAAGCGCAAGATCAGCTCTGAGGCCAAGTTCCGGGACGAGGCCGGCAACGAGTGGGTCGGACGGGGTCCGAGACCGCTGTGGCTGCGAACTGCGCTGGCCAGCGGGAAGTCCTTGAACGACTTCACCGTGGGATCGCCTGCAAAGCCTGGCGCTGCAGCGAAGACCGCCGTTAAGCGCATGTCCAAACGCAAGCCTGTTGCAAAGTTCACCGACGGCGCCGGCCGCACGTGGTCCGGCCGTGGGCGCAAGCCGGGCTGGTTCACCAGCGCCCTGGCGCAGGGTAAGTCACCGGACTCAATGAGGGCGTGATCGCAACTGTCGAAGAACGAAAAAACTGCGAATGAACCCTTCCGACGTACGTGCTGAAGCTCGTGTATGGAGCGCCGCAGTCAACCCAGCAAAGCTCTACTCATCGTCGCCCGATCCTTGTTCAAACGACTGGGGCCATCGCTGTATCAGTCCGACGCTCCCCACGTATTCAGCCTCAGGGGGTCACTCCAGTCAATAGTCAGCCCGCTTTAAGTTTCTCTTCGGCATATAGCGAGAGTTCGATCATCCGTTCGAGCAGCTGCTCCGCCGGCACGCCCGTAAAGTTCTTGAGCACGAGTTCCTTGACGTACAACCGCACCAGATAGCGCAACTGCAAGGCTCGATTCTTCGTCGCGAACACAAAGTCCCGATGCCCGTTATTGACGACGATGACATTTCGCTCGGCGTCGAACCGAGATCTCCACAACGCGCCTGCCGCCCGTTCAAACGTGTAACCGGGCAAGCCGCGCGCGTTCACAACGGCCGTATTCAACGAGACCTCGAGACTATCCGTGACCGTGATCAGCGCCTCGGCGTTACATTCGATCTCGCGCTGTGTCACCCTGACTCTCAGGCGCACGAGGCCAGGCGTTCCCGACGCTGCGTACTCGACTTCCTGATCGGCCGTGGTATCGATCGATCCGTCGCCCTCGACGATTTCCCAGGCAAATAGCAGATCGTCCGCGACACGCCGGCGCGATCGATCGCGCGGCAGCGCCCGAAAGCGCCGCCGCTCGTTGACGGGCACGGTGCTCGCCGCAGGCGATACGACGACGCTGAACAGCGGGCCCGCGTAGTCGAAGAACTGCCGTTGTGTCTCCGGATTGAACGCGGGTTCTCCGACGCCGAGGTCGGCGACCTCATCCTGCGACGCGGTATCCCCGACGGCCGGTCTGTCCGACCTGCCGTCGCTCCCTCGGAGGCTATTGGCACGAGCCTGGATGTCGAACCAGTCATATTCCTCGGGCGGGAGTGCGAGGAGCGCTTCGCGGAACGCACGCTGGATCGCGCGCAGCGATTGCTGACTGGCTTGCTCCTCCTCCGCTCGCTGCTGAGCCTCGATGAGACCGCTCACGTTTGCTTCGAGAGGCTTGAGCGCTTCGAGTAGTGCGGCGTAGCGCTCGTCGTGGATGACGCCGCTGCGCGTGCCAGGCGTCAGGTTCAGAAACGGGGCATCTATCAGCCCTTGGAGATAACGGGAGGACCACGGCGCGCTTTCGAGCCCGGGGAGGGTCGCCAGGTCCTCGATGACCCGGGTCCCCGCGCGGGTCAGCGCGACCCTGCAACTGTCGGCAGGCTGCGCCAGGTACAACTCGGCATAGGCATCGCCGAAGGGTGTGCGGACGGCGGGCAGCTGATGCAGGAGTCTGCCCTCGTACGCTCGCGGCTCGACTTCGTACTGCTTGCGGGCGAGCTTGTCGATGACGCTCACCCGGACCTGCGCATTGCGTAGCCGGTCGCGCAACTCAGAGGCGAGGAACCACTGAATTTTCTCCCCACTCAGCGTGCGGATGCCTTCGAGCAGTGGGCTGATCTTGAGCTCGGTTCCGCGCTCGGCAAACAGCACGCGCCGCTGAGTCACCGTGTAGCGGGAGTCGCCCTTGCTCATCGTCATCTGGTACGCGCGCTGGTCGGCGCCGGCCGATACCATTGTCAGCGTGTCGCCGACGGTCCAAAAGCTCAAGAGTCCGATACCAAACTCTCCTTGCAGACCATTGCCCAGTCCCTCAGTCTTCAGGCGTCGCTTGATCGAGTCGCAGATATGCGTAGCGACATACCTGAAATTCGGCAGTCCCGCGTCGTCGCGAGGAATACCGTCGCCATCGTCCTTGATCGAGAGATAGTGCGCGCCGTGCTCGCGGCCGCGCGTGATCGTAATGGTCTTGGCGCGGGCGTCAATGCTGTTTTCGACGAACTCCGCAATGGCCTTGAGCGGGTTGCTCTGCGAAAGCGCGATGATCCGGATCGCGTTCCAGTCATCGCCGATCTTGAGCTTGCCCCCGTCGGTCGTCTTGTCCTTGCGAGCTGCTTTAGGCACATTCATTGAAAAGGTGGGCACGATCGGCCCTTCGAAACAGATGCGCGGCGGCCCATCGATGCTGAGGTGGTGCGCCAGTACCGTAGGACTTCACAAACTGCGGCGCCATCGCCTTCAATCGGCGGGACCTACCGAGACGCCGCCGTCGATAACGATCGCGGCCCCGGTGATGAATCGCGAGGCGGGAGAGGCGAGAAAGAGCGCGGCGCCGGCGATGTCTTCCGGAACGGCGACGCGGTGCATCGGACAGGCGCGCTCGAACGGAACCCGCGCCTCCGGAGCCTTGAGCCGGCCACCGCCGATGTTCGTGACCACGGGCCCCGGAGCGATGGCGTTGACCCGGATCTCGTAGCGCGCGAGCTCCAGCGCTGCCTGACGCACGAGCTGGCCGACGGCACCTTTCGAGGCCACATAGGAGGCGCCGACGTACATCTCTGTCTTGGATGCCGAGATCGAACTCGTCACGACGATCGCCCCGCCTCCCTGGCGCTTCATCTGGGGCACCACCGCCTGCAGTGTCTTGACGACTGAGAGAACGTTGACGTCGAGGACACGCTCCCAGAGCTCCAGCGGCACGGCCTCGAAGGCGGCGGCCTCGTTGCGCGACCCGTCGCCCTTCAGAAACCCTGGGCCGCCGCTGATGCCGACGTTGGCGAACACCACGTCGAGCCGGCCGTAGCGCGTGACGGCGGCGTCCACGGCACGCTTCAGGCTGGCCGGGTCGGTCGCGTCGACGGTCTCACCTGTGACGTCGCAGCCGGCCGTGGCGAGCTCGCCAACCACGAGGTCGAGCGCGCCACGATCGATGTCGGCCAGGGTCACCCGGGCACCGTTGACCGCCATCGCCTCGGCGCAGGCGCGCCCGATTCCACTCGCCGCGCCCGTGATGAGCACGCTGGTGCCGCGGACCTCGAAGAGCCGCTGCAGGTTCAGCGGATGCACGACTGGACTTTCATCGCCTTCGGCAACTCGCAGCCGCTATTTCGGCTCGACCAGCACAGCGCCCTGTGACAAGGGCCCGACGTTGCGTCGATAGATCTGCAGCCAGCCGCTGTCGAACTGCGCTACCGGCGGCGTCCAGCGGGCCCGGCGCCGTTCCAGCTCCTTCTCGCTCACGTCGAGATCGCAGCGCCTGGTCTCGAGGTCGATGGTGATCCGGTCGCCGTCCTCGACCAGCGCCAGAGGGCCGCCGGACGATGCCTCGGGCGAGACCTCGGCGACGACCAATCCCTTGCAAACCAGGCCCGAGAGATGGCCGTCGGTCAGCATGGCGACCTGCTCGCCGAGGCCCGCGCCGTCGAGCGCGAACACCACCTTCGACGATCCGCCGCCCATGCCCGGGCCGCCACAGACGCCGGCGCCGCGCGTCACGACGACATGGCCGGGTCGGATATCGCCTTGCCGCAGGGCCGTAATTGCGTCGTCTGATGAGGAGAAGCAGATCGCGGGTCCGGTGAAGCGGGTGGACTTGCGCTCGAGGATGCCGGTCTTGACGATCCCGAAGCCCGGCGCGAGGTTGCCACGCAGCAGCACGATCGCCGGCCGCGAGGCGATCGGGTTGTCGAGCGGGCGGATCACGTCGGCATCGGCGACCGAGACGCCTTCGAGGTTCTCGGCAAGCGTGCGGCCGGTGATCGTCATCGCAGCGGTGTCGAGCATCGGCTGCAGACGCTTCAGGATCGCGCGGCATCCCCCGGCAGCCTCGAACTCCTCGATGAAGCGTTCGCCGATCGGCCGCACCGCGCTCAGTACCGGCACCTCGGCAGCAAAGCGCTCGAACATGGAGTAGACGTCGGCATCGCATCGCGCTTCGGTCGCGATAGCCTGCAGGTGCTTGATGCTGTTGATCGACCCGCCGATCGAGAGGATGGTGCGAACCGCGTTGGCGAAGGCGCCGGGCGTCAGGATGTCGCGCGGCTTCAGGTCGTCCCAGACCATCTGCACGATGCGGGCACCGGCCCGGCGCACCACATCGAACATTTGCGGGCTGTTCGCGGCGATCGGCGTGCTGCCGGGAAGGGCCATCCCAAGCGCTTCGCAGGCGACGTGCATCGTGTTGGCAGTTCCCATCCCGGAACAGACGCCGGGCCCGCGGATCGCCTCACGACTCATGCCGATCAGGTCTTCGAGAGGGAGATAGCCCATCTGCGCATGCATCGCGCCTACGAAGACCTCTTCGATATCGACGTGCTTGCCGCGATACTCGCCGCTCGGCTGGTAGCCGCAGGCGATCATCAGCGTCGGGATATTCAGACGCCCCGCAGCCATCAGCTGCCCCGGCACCGTCTTGTCGCAGGACGTGAGGCAGACCATGCCGTCGAGTTGGGGGCCTTCGACCGCGACCTCGACGTCGTTGGTGACGAGGTCGCGGCTCGACAGGATGTAGGCGCCTTTGCCGCCAGGCGCGAATATGAAATCGCTCGGTGCCGACGTGCGGATCTCGAACGGCACAGCGCCGGCGGCGCGGAGCGCCTGTTTCAACTCCGCCGCGATGCCGTCGAGGTGAGCAAAGCAGGCAGCAAGCCCCGACGAGCTGTTGACGATCGCGATCTTCGGTTTCTCGCAGTCTTCCTCGGGGATGCCGAGCGCTCGCCACTGCGCGTTGCGCACGGCCCAGAGATAGGAACCGCGAGGAAAGTTGCTACGGAGTTTTCTGGGCATTAGGGCTATCTCGGGGGCAGATCGAAGGCCACTGTTTTATCATGACATGTCCATAAATCAGACATCGGGTTTCGAGGGAATTCCCGCAGTGGCGGACACGTTGCGGCAAGCCTTCCGGCCGTTCACCATCCATGATCGCTTCCGCCAAAAGGCTGCATGCCCCAACGCCTCACCAGACTGCCTCGGTCGCCCTCTTCGGTGTCGGGTCTGCGCGCGTCGGCGCCGACCGGTGCGCGTGACGCCGAGGTCAACAGCTACCTCGCCGCGTACATCATGGGAGTCGCGAATCGACTGGCCAACGGCGCGTCCAACTACTACCGCGGACATTTCGGGATGGGCATGTCGGAGTGGCGGACGATGATGGCCATCGGGACCACCTCGAACCGCATCATCCGCGAGGTGGCTGAAATGGCGGATCTCGACTACGCGGCCGCCAGCAAGAGCCTCAAGCTACTGAAAGCCCGTGGACTTGTTCAGATCGAACAGACGAACCGCCGGGGCCGCGCCGCGATCGCGAGTCTTACGGCCGAGGGGCTCGAGCTTCACAAGCTGTTGAGGGCGGCTGCACGGCGCCGGCATAAGCGCCTTGTCGAAGCCTTTACGCGGGAAGAGCTCGAGCAGTTGTGGTCCCTGCTGCTGAAGGTCGAATTGCAGATTGGCCACATGAACGCCGAGGCACCGGTCGGCGTTGCGCCAAGGAGAGCCGCCGCGTAGTTGGCATGCGCTTGCACGCTTGCGCCAACCGTCGTCCTCTCAGGCGCGGTCCGAGGGCTGCTCCGATATAGCTGCAACCCGCACGCTGACGACCGCGGGCTGGCCTGCCGCTACCCTGTCGAGCGCTTGCGAGAGGCCGGCTTCGAGCTCGCTCCTTTGCGTGATGGTCGCGGCGAAAGCACCTCCAGCCGCTGATGCGATTCCGGGCAGGTCGGCCGTCTGCGCGAGATTCACCCAATAGCGGTCGGTCCGGTCTGCGGCCCCGCCCGGGTATTGGAGGCGCACATTCTGCTTGGTCGCGTTCCACCCACCGTTGTCCAGAATCACGCACAGGAAAGGCGTCGCGTAGTGTTTGGCGATCCAATAGGTCGAAGCAGGCACACTGAAGAAATAAGTGCCGTCGCCGACAAGGCTGACGACTGTCCGATCGGGCGCCGCGAGCTTGACGCCGATTGCCGCACCGCCGCTCCAGCCGAGTGAGGTGCCGCCGTTGCCCAGCATCGTGCCGGGCCGGTTGCGCGGCAGATACCTGAACACAAGTTCCAAGTTGGTGATCGTTTCATTGACGATGACGGTGTTCTCGTCGATCAGGCGATTCAGTACGGAATAGACGAGTTCAACCGTGATCTTGTCGGCAGGAAATTGCTCCAATTGTCTTGCCCACAGGTCCCTTTGACGGCGATGCATGCTTGCGTAGCGTTCGGTGCGGGATGCAAGCGCTGCCGCATCGATGCGGGCGCTGCGGGCACGCAGCAACAGTTGATCGAGCACGATTTCACTGTCGGCGCGAATGAAATGGTCCGAGGGCATGTACCACAGGGGCAGGTCCTCTTTGAGAGGATCCGCGTCGACGAAATAGATCAGTGCAGCAGGCGACGGCCCGCGCCTCGACTGGATCCACGGAGAGTCGGTGTCAAGAGCGAGAATGACATCGGCGTCGGCAATCACATCGTCGACCGCGTAGCCGATGTGCAGGGGATGGTCCGCCGGAAAGTTCATCTGCGTCTTGACGGTCTCGACAACCGCGACGCCCAGACGTTCCGCCAGTTGCACGAGCTTCGACACGCAGGCCGCGTTTCGGCCCAGGTACGAGGTCACGATCAGCGGGTGCCTCGCCCTCGCCAGGGCGTCGACCATTCGCTCGATCAGATCATCGGGGGCCGGTATTCGTGCGATCGCGGTCCATCGATGGCGGGCGAGTTGCGGGCGTGCCGCCAACTCGGCGAGCACCTCGCGTGCGCCGGTGAGATAGACGGGACCACAGGGAGAACTGGTCGCCAGCTGCAGCGCGCGATAGACGAGCTGCTTGACGTTCCGGCCGGTGCGGATGTCGTAACTCCATTTCACGTAGGAACGAACCAGCCCGTGCTGGTCACGCAGCTCCTGCATGTGATTCACCTGCGAATTGCGGGAACCAGGCAGTTCACCTTCCAGCGTGTAGGGCGTCAGTCCGGCGAAGATGAGAACGGGTATGCGGGAGCGTGAGGCGTTGTGAACGCTGCCGCCCAGATTTGCGGTCCCGACGTCGGTGTGCACGAACACGGCCTGAGCGCGCCCGCAGGCCAGCGCGTAGCCGTGTGCTGCGCTGAGCGCGCTCATCTCGTGGGGACAAATCACCATCGCTGGCGTGGCGGCTCCGCGTTCGCGCGCGGACGCCATGGCCTCTATCAGGGCTGTGTGATCGCTGCCGAGATTTGCGAAGATGAATGAAACTCCGCACTCCTGAAGGGCCTCGATCAGCAGTTCGGCGGTGGTTGCCACGCCGCCTTCCAGCGCAATATGCGTGTTCATCGCTTGACGGTCGTGGTGGCCTGGGCAGCGGAGGACTTCGCCTCCTGAATGCCACGGTAGACCCGGGTACGCAGTTCGGCGAATCTCGGCTCGATGCGGGTGCTGGCCTGGCCGCGCGGCCCGGAGATGTCGATCGCCACGTCGTCAAGCACGCGGGTCGGGGACGACGAGAGCACCAGAACGCGCTGTCCGAGATAGACGGCCTCGTCGATATCGTGTGTCACGAAAATGACCGTCAGGTCCAGTTCGGTCCAGAGCCGGAGCATCAGGTCTTCCAGGTCGGCGCGCGTCTGCGCGTCGACCGCGGCGAACGGCTCGTCAAGCACCATCACTTTTGGCTGGTATGCAACTGCTCGTGCGATGGCGACCCTCTGCTGCATGCCACCCGACAATTGCCAGGGATAGGAGCCTCCGGCTCCGTCCAGATCCACCGCCTCGAGCGCCTCCTCGACCAACCGTGCACGCGCGGCCTTGCCAAGCCCTTTCTCGCGCAAGGGAAGTTCCACGTTTTCACGCACCGTCTTCCATGGGAACAGGCTGCGGCCGTATTCCTGAAACACCACGGCCATTTCCTCGGGGGGCCCCGAGACCTGATGTCCGTTGACCAGGATCACGCCGCTGGTCGGAGCGATGAGCCCTGCCAAACACTTCAACAGGGTCGTCTTGCCCGCCCCAGACGGACCCACGATACAGGTGAAGTCCCCGGAATTGACCTCGAACGTCAGATCTCCGATCGCTTCGACCCGGCGCTCCTTCGATTCATAGACCTTGTTGAGGTGGCTGACCGATACCACCGCAACGGCTTCAGTAGCCACTCAGATTCGCCTTTCCAGGTTTCTCATGCCGTAGTACCAGCCGAGCGCGCGCCGCTCGAAAAGCCTGAAGAGGATCGAGAACGTGAATCCGATGAGCCCCAGCATCAGTACACCGCTCCACATCTCGGGAATCTCGAAGCTGCGTTGAAAGATGATGATTGCGGCACCGAGACCATTTGTCGCGGCGAACATCTCGCTTATCACCATGAGGATGATGGCGATCGACAGGCCCACGCGCATCCCCACGATGATCTGCGGGCTCGCGCCGGGAATCACGAAGTGCCACAAGCGGCTGGCTCCCTCGATGTGGTAGGTACGGCAGGTCTCGTCGAGCACCGAGTCGTAGCCTTTGACACCCTCTACCGTATTCAACAGAACCGGCCATATGGACCCCGTGACGATGACAGCGACCTTCATGGAATCGCCGAAGCCCGCCAGCATGATGAGCAACGGGATGAGCGCGGGCGGCGGAATGGCGCGGAAGAATTCCAGTACGGGTTCTGCAGCCCGACGCACCGGCCGGACGATCCCCAGGAGCACCCCGATGGTGATGCCGGCAAGGCAGGCAATTCCATAGCCGAGAAGCAAGCGCCCGAGGCTGGGCAGAACGTCGCTGGCGAACCTGCTGCCCAGCCACAGGTCATCGAACCGGTGCAGTATCTTTGCCAGTGAGGGGAAGTAGAAGCTCGACGAGAACGAGCTGATCCCGAACACGAGCAAGAAGAGGACGAGTGGAAGCGCCAGTTCCACCATCGCCAGCCGCGACAATCTTGCAAGCATCGGAATCAACCCCTTCGTGTGCTTGGCGGCGCACGTTTGAAACTCTAGCGTCGAAGATCTAGTACGCCTCGGTATTTCGTACTGACGAATGCCACCACAGCACCCGCTTCTCAACCGCTCGGGCGGCGATGTTGATGCCGACACCCATCATGCCGGCCACGATCACCAGCGCATACGTCGTAGCGATGGCACCTGAGGTCTGGGCGATGACGATGCCTCGTCCGATTCCGAAGGTTCCAATCACCATTTCGGCCGTGACTGCGAGCACCAGGGCAATCGATGCAGCCAAGCGAACGCCGGTGAAAAGGTAAGGTAGCAGGGTCGGCCATGCAAGGTGCACGATGAAGCCGGTCTGGCTGAAGCGAAACGATCGAGCGGTGTCTCTGGCAACCGAGTCGATGTCGTTGAGACCGTACAGCATCTGCAGCAGAACCTGCCAAAACGCGGCATAGGCGATCAGCACGACACCCGACTGAAAGCGGGATCCGAAAATCAGGATGACCCCGGGGATCAGCGCTACCGAGGGGATGGGGCGCAGGAACTCGATGGTCGAATGGGTGTACTTTCGCGCACCGGGTACGAGCCCGATCGCCAGACCAACAACCACGCCAGCCGTCGTCGCGAAGAGCAGGCCGATCGCCCACGTGCGCGCTGTACTGACCAGATACGCCCAGAACTCTTGCGTCGTACCAAGTCTGAACAATTCTCCAAGTAGATTGCTCAGTGGCGGGAAGAACTTGGGATTGACAAGGCCGTATCGCGGCGCCATTTCCCAGAGGACCGCGAGAAGCACGAACCCGCTGATGCCGTTCAGCGTCCGCGGGAGCCAGTCTGCCGTTGCCCAGGCGCGCGGTGCAGCACCCACCCTTTCCGGGTTCATCTCGTCTCGGCTCTAGCGGGCTCCTATCGCGCCTCGCTCCAGACGAGGTCCTCGTACGACGCCGGCTTCAAGATCATCCCGTATTCCAGGGCGTACTTGGAAAACAGATCGATGGATTCCTTCGGCACCGCGGGAAGGTAGCTCGGGAGAATGAGTTTGGCGGCGACATCCGGGCCCAGCTTGGTGAACTTCGGAAGCTGTTGGCGCACGCCATCGGGGTTCTTCTGAGCGTAGTCGAGAGATTCATTGATGGCGGCCCTGATGTTCTTGAACAATTCAGGATTCTTCTTGAGCTGATCTTCGAACGTGAAGTAGGCCGACGTAAGCATGCTCTTGTCGGACATGGCGGTGTACGGGGAGCTGATTGCCGGGAAACCCGCTGCGATGGCCGCAGTGCCGAACGGCTCTGCACCGACCATGGCGTCGGTCTTGCCGGACTCCAGTGCGGCCAGCGCGTCGGCGAACCCGAGTTCGATGAAACGCACTTTTTCGGGATCGCCGCCGTCGGTCTTGACCGCAATCTTGCCGAGCAATTGCAGCAGGCCGTTCAAGGCATTGACGCTGACCGTCTTGCCTTCGAGATCTTTCGCAGACTTGATTCCGCTCTTCGGTCCGGCGTGGATCATGGTCACGTCGGCTCCCTTCGTGGCAGTGGAGCTCGAACCGGCAGCAATGATCTTGACTTGGAGTCCCTTGTCGCGCGCCTGCAGCAAGGAAACCAGAGAGCTGAAGGCGAAGTTGTATTCGCCGCTCATCACCGACGGGACGAGAGCCGCCCCGGTCGTTCCCATGTTCACCTTCAGCTCGATGCCGTGTTTCTTGAAGATGCCCACCTGGTCGCCGAGATACAGGGCGGCTACGTCCGTCACGGGGATGAAGCCCGCCTGAACTGTCACGATCGTATTCGGCGGCAAATCTGTCTCGGCAGGCTTCTTACTGCAGCCGACGAAGGCAAACGTCATGAGGGTGATGACGGCAATGCGGTTCCAAGAAATTGCAATCAAGATAATCCTTCTCGATCTAATGAAGAAAGTTGCAAAAGAGAGCGCCCTGACAAGGGATGAAGCTCACTCGGCCGTGGCGCCGGAGGCCTTGACGACCTTGGCCCATCTATCGATCTCGGTGCGAATGAACGCATCGAACTCCTCCGGCTGGTTGCCGACGGGAGTCAATGCGATCTCCGCCATCCGAGCCTTGAGTTCCGGGACCTTGAGGGCCGCGACCACGTCGTCGCGGATCTTCTGGATAGTCTCCTTCGGCGTGCCGTGCGGGACGACCATTCCGAATATGCTCTGCACGACATAGCCCGGAAGCGATTCGACGGCAGCCGGAATCTCGGGAGCGATCGATTCGCGCTGCGGACTGAGAACTGCGATCGCCTTCATCCGGCCCGACTTGATGTGCGGAAGTGAAGAGAAGAGGGGGTCGAAGAGCAGATCGACCCGCCCGGCGAAAACGTCAGGGTAGGCTTGGCCGGCGCCGTTGTACGGCGCGTGCAGGACGTCGATACCGGCGGTCGTTTTCAGGAGCTCGCCGGCGAGGTGCATGGAACTGCCGATGCCCGGTGATGCGTAGGTGAGCTTGCCCGGCTCCTTCTTCGCGAGCGCAATGACTTCCTTGAGAGTGTTGGCGGGCAGATCCGGCCTTGCCGACATGACGATCGGCGAGGTTGCGACCAATGTCACTCCGGACAGGTCTTTCAGCGTGTCGAAAGGAAGGCTCTTGCGCAGACTCGGGTTGATCATGTGTCCGGTGATGACCATCCCGATCACATGGCCGTCTGGCGGCTTGGACTTGGCGACGAAGTCGGTGCCGATCACCGTCCCGGCGCCCGGCTTGTAGACGACGATGACCGGTTGGCCCCAGATTTCCCGCAACCGTTGTTCCAGCAGCCGCGCCAGGATGTCTATGGCGCCCCCTGGCGCGTTCGGAACGACCAGAGTCACCGCGTGGTTCGGGAATCGAAGCTGGGCAAGGGCCGGCAACGCCGCGAGCCACGTGCCGGTTGCCAAGGAGACGACAAACGGTCTGCGTTTCATGGTGAAGAAATGGTAAGTCGTGTCATTCTGGCACATGAATCCGTAAAGGGACACGTTGGATCCGGATAAAAGGGTAAATCTGGTCGGATCGTTGACTATTTTGAAACACGTGTCCAGAATCATACATTCTGGACGAAGTAACTATGAGAACGACCCAACGCGGCGATGAGCGCATCCTGTCTTCCGATGTGTTCGAGCGGGCCGGCAGCTATCAGCGTCCCGTTCTCGGCTCGTGGCACGAGCCGGGTCGTGAGATCCCGATCTACCATCGTTGCGAAGTGCTGGTCGTCGGCGGTGGCCCGTCAGGCACGGCGGCTGCGGCAGCTGCTGCCAGGCAGGGCGCGGACGTGGCGCTGCTCGAACGCTACAACCACTTGGGGGGCCTTTCGACTGGCGGGTTGGTGATCTGGATCGACCGGATGACCGATTGGGACGGCAAGCTCGTGATCCGGGGATTTGCCGAAGAACTGTTCGACCGTCTGCCTGCCGAAGCCGTCGCAGGGCCGTCGCGCGCGGAGTGGGGGTCTCGCGATGCGAGCAAGGCCTCGTATTGGGCGAATCGCACGGCTGCCTATCACGGCGTAGTGACCTGGTCACCAACGATCGACCCGGAGCGCCTGAAGCTTCTCTCCCAGGAAATCGTGCTCGAGCGCAAGGTCAAGCTGATCTATCACTCCTGGGCCGCCCAACCGATCGTCGAAGGCAGCGCAGTCCGCGGCGTCGTCTTCGAAAGCAAGGAGGGACGAATGGCCATCATGGCGAAGGTCGTCGTCGACGCCACCGGCGATGGCGACATCTTCGCTCGCGCCGGCGCCGCATTCGACAACGACATCGAAGAAGCCGATGTACACCACTGCATGAACACGTCTTGGTTGTTCGGCGGGGTCGACATGAACCGGTGGATCGACTTCAAGACCTCGCAACCTGAGCTGCACGCGGCGTTCATGGCGCGTGGCCGTCAGGAGAATGGCTTGTTCGAGCGGCCCTTCGTCTCATGGCGCAACGACGTCGCGCTGTTCATGGGGCCCCGCCAGTCGGGCTATTCGGCCCTCGACATCGACGACCTGACGGAAGTCGAAATTCGCTCGCACCGCGCCATGGCCGCGCACCTTGAGTTCTTCAGGCGACATGCGCCCGGCTTCGAGAACGCATTTCTGATGCTGAGCGCGCCGCAGATTGGTGTGCGCCACGCGCGTCGCCTCAGGGGCGTCGACAGCGTACTGCGTAGCCGCTGGCCCGATGGCGTGCCTCTGGCCGACGAGGTCGGCGTCACGCCGGCGGTATCGCCGAAATTTCCGAACATCTCGATTCCCTACGGCGCGCTCGTGCCGCAATCGCTCGACGGCCTGCTGGCCTGCGGCAGACATATCTCGTGCGACAAGAACTCGCATGGCTTCATGCGCGAAATACCCCAGTGCTGGATCACGGGCCAGGCGGCCGGCACGGCGGCCGCTGTGGCGGTTGCGGCCGGCGTCGAGCCTCGCTCGGTCAAGATCACCTCGGTGCAGGCAGCGCTCGCGAAGCAAGGCGTTTTCTTGCGCGCGGCCGATGTCGATGCGGTGGCCGAGCAGCAGGCGGCCTGAGCGTCGTCGCCGCATTTCAAATCGTCGAAAGCGCCCGCGTCGTGCCATCCGCAGTTGTTTTCCCGGGCGATCCGTCGCGCACTGCATCAGCCGGCGAGAACGATGTCGTTCCTGCCGGTGTCCTGCCGGCCGGCGATGGCCCGTCGGTTCGTCCGGACACAGTCAGCGCGCTCGAGCGCGGCATCACCGTCCTGCGGTGCTTCAGCGAAGATACGCGCGTCCTCAGCAACACCGAGCTCGCGCGGCGAACCGGCATCCCGCGGCCGACGGTGACGCGCCTCGCCGCGACGCTGGTGGCGCTTGGCATGCTCCAGCAGGAACGCGACGGCGACCGATTCGCGCTCGCGGCCGGAGTCCTGGTGCCGGCGCGCGCCTTCCTTGCGGCGCTCGACGTGCGGGCCGTGGCCCGACCGCACATGCAGCGCCTCGCCGAGCGATTCGGCGGCTCGGTCTATCTGGCGGTACGCAACGGATTGGAAATGGTTCTGATCGAGGCGTGTCGGGCGCGCTCGACGATGCTTTCAGCACGACTCGACGTCGGCTCGCGCGTGCCGATGGGCAATTCGGCGCTAGGCCGTACCTATCTTGCGGCTCTGCCGCCGGATGAGCGTGAGCAACTGATCGAGACGCTGCGGTTGACCAAGGGAAGCGAGTGGAACGTGCTCGAGGCAGGGCTGCAGGCTGCGCTCAGCGCGGCCGAGGTCGACGGCTACACCATCTCCGCAGGAGAGTGGCATCCCGACATCAATTCCGTATCGGTGCCGCTGGCAGGGCCGCAGGGCGAGCTGATGGCGCTCAACTCCGGCGGCGGCGCATATCTCTATACCGTGGAGCGGCTGCAACGCGACATCGCCCCGAGCCTCCTCGCGATGGCTCGCACGATCGCCGCCGAGATAGGCGGCAGCGTGCCCCCGTTCAACACCTCGAAGGACCGGCGCCATGCGGCTGACTGAAGAAGAGCAAGCGATGTACGAAGGCCGGGACGGGCCGGCGGTGCAGCGCGCAATGGACCTGCTGATGCGGTATGGCCGCGCGCTCGGGGCTGAACGGCTGGTCGAGACGAACAACGTCACGGCGAGCATCAGTGCCTCCACGCCGTTCATGCGCGACTTCGCGAAGCAGAAAGGCGGCATGAACGCCGTCTTCTCCGAGTTCAGCCTTGACAGCCCCGACGTGGTCGAGATTCCCAAAGTCAAGGTTTTCACAAGCCATGTACAGCTCGGCTTCGATCCGGCCCAGGCCGCACGGATGGGCGTGCCCGAGGAGGCTGTGCACTTCTATAAGAAGGGCGAGGCATTCACGACGGGCCTGGGAGTACAGGCAATGAACACTTGCACGCCGTACCAGGTCGGTAACGTTCCAACTCGCGGCGAGCACTGCGCGTGGATGGAGTCGTCGGCCGTCATCTACTGCAATTCGGTGTTGGGGGCACGAACGAACACCGAAGGGCGGGAAAGCGCCGGTGCGGCCATGCTGACCGGTCGCATCCCTTACTGGGGATATCACCTCGACGAAAACCGGCTCGGCAGTCATAAGGTGGAACTCGGCATCGACGTCGAGACGACTGCGGACTGGGGCATGCTCGGCTACTGGATCGGCGATCAAGTCCAAGAGCGCGTGCCAGTCGTGACCGGTGCAGGTGGACGCTTCTCGAAGGCACCCAACCTCGCTCGGCTCAAGCATTTCGGGGCGGCGGCCTCGTCGTCCGGCGGCGTCGAGATGTACCACCTTGTCGGCATTACGCCGGAGGCGATGACGGTCGAGCAAGCCATCGGCAGCGGGCGGCCTGTCGATACCCTGCACTACGGCGCCGAGGAACGCTTGGCGACCTGGCGCAAGCTCAATGCGAACGCGACCGACACGGCAGTCGACTACGTGATGCTCGGTTGCCCGCACTACACGATCGAGCAGATCTGGGAGGCGGCGCGTCTCCTGGAAGGCCGCAAGGTCCACGAGAACTGCGAGCTCTGGCTCTTCACCCCGCGAGCCATCAAGACGATCGCCGACCAGAACGGATACACGAAGATCATCGAGGAGGCCGGCGGCCACATTCTTTCGGACAGCTGTTCGGCAATGAGCAGAGCCACGCCGGAGGGGACGAAGGTCGTGGCGCTCGATTCGGCCAAGCAGGCGCACTATCTGCCGGCAATCCTCGGCCTGCAGGCTTGGTTCGGAACCACCGCCGACTGCATCGAAGCGGCTTGCACCGGCCGCTGGGACGGCAGACTGGCATGAGCGGAAGCACCGAACCCGAGATCATCGTCCTGCACGGGCGTGGCATTGTTCCCGGCGTGGCCGAGGGAGAGGCACTCGTCACTCGTGACCATATCTCCGGCTGGGGCGGCATCGATTCGCGCACTGGCACCATCGTCGAGACGCGTCACGAGCTACGCGGTGTGAGCTTCGCGGGAAAGGTGCTGGTGTTCCCGGGAGCCAAGGGTTCGTCCGGCTGGTCGAACGCTTTCCACCTCACGCGGACGATGGGAACGGCACCCGCGGCGATGCTCTTTAACGAAATGACGACGAAGATCGCTCTGGGGGCCGTCGTCACCCACGCCCCCACCGTCACCGACTTTGATCGAGATCCGCTCGACGTTATCGAAACTGGCGATTGGGTGAGAGTCGACGGTGACAAGGGGACGGTTGAGATTCGGAAACGACGGCATTCGGACGGGCGACCGAAAGAGAGTTGGTCCAAGCCCGAGCCTCCGCCGCGCTCGTGCGCCTTGACCTGACCAAGTGCCCGCGAACTGAGTCTTCAGCGACCTGATTCCTCTCGATTTCGTCGTCTCTATGTACGGCATCGCACAGACCAAAAGCCGCGGCGGCGGCATTGTTATTTTTTCGAAGTGCCCAGTTTCTCAACGCTTTCCTTCGCAAAGGGTTGGGGTGCAATGGCTCGGCTTGCCCCGAGCGCGAAATTTGCGACATGGTCAGGCTCGCCCCCGAGCAGGGCGCTGCCGCTGTCCACCGGAGAAGCCCATGATTGCCTTTCAAGTGAGTGACATGACTTCCAGCCGATGCGCGGGCGTCGTCACAAAGGCGCTGAAGGCCGTGGACCATGCTGCTTTGGTGCGGGTCGACATGGCAACGCTCACCGTCGAAATCGAGGAAAGCAAAGCGAACGCACGTGAATTGAGCGACGCCATCAAGCGAGCTGGCTACTCGCCGATGGCCGCCTGAGCATCACTTAACCGTCAAATTTTTCGCGCGTCGGCAGGAGATGTCGGTCCCCGTGGCAACCCTGGGCCCGTCGAGCTACGTACACTGGACGCGACGCCTTCCTCCTGACGTTCCGACCCGAATGCCTTCCACCTCCGCCATTGCTCTTTCAGGCATGAGTGCCGCGCAGACTGCCCTGCAGGCCTCGGCGCAGAACATTGCGAACCTGAACACGGATGGCTTTCGCCGCCAGCAGGTCCAACAGAGCTCCATGCCTGGCGGCGGTGTCAGCGCATCGCTGTCCCGGACGACCGAGGCGGGTCCTTCGATCGAGACGGACCTTGTCGGACTGCTGCAGTCGAAGAATTCCTTTCTCGCGAGCCTGGCGGTATTTCGTGCAGGCGACCGGATGATGGGCTCGCTGCTCGACGTGGCGGGTTGACGCTGCACCCACGCCGGGTGGCAGGGGATCGGGCGGCGCAGCCAGGGCCGTTGCAGGACCGGCAGTCGCCGCCGTGGGCAAGGCTTACTTCGCGTACTTGCGGAAGTCGGGCTTGCGCTTTTCCTTCAGCGCATTGACGCCCTCGCGCGACTCGTCGGTGTCGTAGTACAGCTTGAGCGCGAGCATGCCCATGCCGGCAATGCCGCTCTGGTGCGCCGTGTCCATGTTGAACGAGCGCTTGGCGATCGCCAGCGCGGTGGGGCTGCGCTCGCAAAGCTCTTCGCCCCACTTCTGCACTTCGACGTCCAGCTGATCGTGCGGCACGCAGACGTTGGCCAAGCCCATCGCCGCGGCCTCGGCACCCGAGTAGCGGCGGCACATGTACCAGATCTCGCGCGCTTTCTTCTCGCCAACGGCACGGGCCAGATAGGCCGTGCCGTAGCCAGGGTCTACCGAGCCCATCTTGGGGCCGACCTGGCCGAAGATAGCCTTGTCGGAGCAGATGGTCAGATCGCAGATCGTGCACAGCACGTTGCCGCCACCGATGGCAAAGCCCTGGACGCGGGCGATGACCGGCTTGGGCACATCGCGGATCGCGGTGTGCAGCTCTTCCATCGGCAGGCCGATGGTGCCGCGGCCGTCGTAGTTGCCGTTGTGCGCCGACTGGTCGCCGCCGGTGCAGAAGGCCCGGTCGCCGGCCCCGGCCAGCACGATGGCGCCGATGCTTCGGTCATAGCCGGCGCGGCTCAGCGCCTTGATCAGCTCGTCGCAGGTCTGGCCGCGAAACGAGTTCATCTTTTCCGGGCGGTTGATCGTGATCCAGGCGACGCCGTTGCGCACTTCGTAGAGGATGTCTTCGAATTCCATGAGGGGCTCTCCGAACGAAGGCGCGCGCGGGCGCCGCTCATTTCCGCCGAACTTTAGGTGGCGCGGGTGACCTTCTGACGATCGAGCGCGGTGCGCGGGATGATGCTCGCCTCGGCTCGCCAGCGAGCGGCCCCGGAGCGGCCGGCCCGCTGGCCTTCTGTTTCTCGATCAGCCGCAGCATGGTCGCCAGCGTGATCGAACTGAAGGTGGCCTTCGCGTTCTCGTCGATTTCCGACAGCACCACGCCCAAGGCCATGTCGACGGGCGTCATCCCGTCGAGCGTGCGCCGTTCCGCCACGGGCGGCCCGAACTCTTCGAACATCTGGATGATGTCCATCAGCGTGAGGCGTCGCGCGTTGCCGACGAACCGGTATCCGCCGCCGGCCCCCCGAACCGACTCCACGACGCCGCTGCGCGCGAGTTCGGCGAGCACCTTGGCAAGGTGGT
>PLZH01000249.1 GCA_003152055.1 Burkholderiales bacterium | reverse complement strand
GGATCGCGGTGCCGAGATCGGGCTGCTTGACGATCAAGGCGTCCGGGACGACGACGAGCACCGTCGCGATCAGGAAATCGAGAGCGCGCAACTGGCCCTCGCGGCGCTGGAACCACCAGCAGAGCATGAGCGGCATGGCGATCTTCATGATCTCGCTCGGCTGGATCGTCACGCCGATCGAGAGCCAGCGCGTCGCGCCCTTCTTCGTGACGCCGAGCCCGGGCAGCGCCGTCGCGATCAGCAGGGCAAGCCCGACCAGGTAGAGCGGCACCGCGAACCGCATCAGCTGCTGCGGCGGCACCTGGGCGATCAGAAAGAGCACGCCGACGGCGAGCAGCATGTTGCGCGCATGATCGGCGAAGCGCGTGCCTTGGTCGAAGCCGGCCGAATACATCGTCGCCAGGCCGGCGGCAGCGAGCAGGGCAACGGCCAGTGCGAGCGGGCCGTCGAACCCGGTCCACATCGGCCGGGCCCGCTGCCAGAGCGATGGCCGATTGAAGACGTAGCTCATGAAGCCNNGGCCGTTGTCTCGTTCATGGTGCCGTAGAGGTACGCATCGCCACGCGCGCAGCGGCGCCGCCGTCGACCGTGGCGCCGCGCAGTACGACTGCGTCGATCGAGCGCGGCGCGCCGATCGGCACCGTCGACTCGCCGCGCTGCGTCGCGGCGATGTCGGCCTCGCTCGGATACTGGCCCAGCAAAACGTAGTCGAAGATGCGCCGCGCGATCGGCGCCGCGGCGCCGGCGCCGAAGCCGGCGTTCTCGACGACGAGCGCGACGGCGATGCGCGGGTTGTCGAGCGGCGCGAACGCGGTGTAGAGCGCATGGTCGCGGTGCCGCTCGTCGACCTTGTTGGCGTTGTACTTCTCGTTGGCCTTGATCTCGACGACCTGCGCCGTGCCCGTCTTGCCGGCCGATTTGTAGGACGCGCCGACGAACACTTTCGCCGAGGTTCCCTCCTGCGTCACGCCATAGAGCGCGTTGTGGATGAAGGCGACGTTCTCGGCCTTCCACGGCAACGGCGGCGGATCGGCGAAGACGAGCGGCTCGGGCTTGCGGCTTTCATAGTGCTCGACGGCGCGAACCAGGTGCGGCACATGGCGCTGCCCGGCCGCTGCCATGGTGGCCTCGGCCTGCGCCAGCTGCAGCATGGTGAAGGCGTTGTAGCCCTGGCCGATGCCGAGCGAGATCGTCTCGCCGGCGTACCACTTCTGGGCTTCCTTCTTCTTGTAGGCACTGCGCTTCCATTCGGTCGAAGGCAAGGTGCCGCGCAATTCGCCCTGCAGATCGATGCCGGTCGCCTGGCCGAAACCGAGCGGCGCCATGAAATCGTGGATCGCGTCGACGCCGAGGTCGTTGGCGAGCATGTAGTAGTAGGTATCGCACGACTGCACGATCGACTTGTACATGTCGACCGTGCCGTGGCCGCCTTCCTTGTCGTCGCGAAAGCGATGGCTGCCGAAATTGAAGTAGCCCGGGTCGTAGATCGTCTGCTGCGGCGTGCGCTTGCCGAGCGTGAGCGCCGCCAGCGCCATGAAGGGCTTGTAGGTCGAGCCCGGCGGATACGTGCCGCGCAGCGCTCGGTTGAGAAGCGGCTTGTCGGGCGAGTCGTTGAGCGCCTTCCAGTTGTCGGCATCGATGCCGTCGACGAACAGGTTCGGGTCGAAGTTCGGCTTGCTGACGAAGGCCAGGATCTCGCCGTTGCGCGGGTCGATGGCGACGAGCGCGCCGCGCCGGTCCCCGAACAGCTCCTCGACCATCGCCTGCAGGCGGATGTCGATCGACAGCACGAGCGCGTTGCCGGGCGTCGCCGGGCTCGAGCGCAGGCGGCGCACGGCGTGGCCGCTGGCGCTCATCTCGACTTCCTCGAAGCCGGTCGTGCCATGCAATTGGCTCTCGTAGTTCTGCTCGACGCCAAGCTTGCCGATGTAGTCGGTGCCACGGTAGTTCGCCAGGTCGTCGTCGGACCAGTCGTCCTCCATCGCCTGCTTTTCACTCGGATTGATGCGGCCGATGTAGCCGATCAGGTGGCTGCCGACTTCGCCGAGCGGGTAGTTGCGAAACAGCCGCGCCTTGATCTCGACGCCCTCGAAGCGGAAGCGCTGCGCCGTGAAGCGTGCGACTTCCTCGTCAGTGAGCTTGGTGCGGATCGGCACCGACTCGAGGCTCTTGCTTTCGTCGAGCAGGCGCTTGAAGCGCTTCCTGTCGCGCGGCTGGATGTCGACGACCTCGGCGAGCTTGTCGATCGTCGCGTCGATGTCGGCGACCTTCGCCGGCGCGATCTCGAGCGTATAGGCCGAGTAGTTGTTCGCCAGCACGACGCCGTTGCGGTCGAGGATGAGGCCGCGGTTCGGCGGAATCGGAACGACCGCGATGCGGTTGTTCTCGGCCTGCGTCGAGAGCTCCTCATGCCTGCCGATCTGCAGATAGGCCAGCCGCGCGACGAGCAGGCCGAACGCGAAGAAGACGAAGAGCGCAGCGGCAAGGACGCGAACGCGAAAGCGCGCGAGATCCTGCTCGGTGTTGCGCAGCTCGGTCATGGCCGAAGCGTTGCCGTTGCATCGAGTCGGCTTACCGAAGGCCGGCTTGGGCGGGCCTGAGGGCGGGTTCCGCAGCCGCCTTGGCGGACCGAGCAGCGCAGGGCAGCCCGGCCGCAGGGCCGGCCGCGAGCGTCTGCCCGCCACCGGGGTCCGTCCCTCGCTGCCTCACGCCGACCCGCGCGCGAGGCAAACCCACCACCGGCGTGCCCCCAGTCATCGACACTTCGAATCGGATTCGTGGAGAAATTCGACAGCTTCGGCATCACAGCGGTCGGTTCTCGTCCGGGTCCGGCGGCCGCCGCTGCGGCGCGAGCAGCAGCCAGGTGGCGACGGGCCAGAGCAACGACTGGATGACGGGCGCGAAGATCAGTTCCCAGCCCGGGAGCATGCCGCCGACGATCATGCGCACGATGAGCGAGACGGCTTGCGCAGCCAGGAAGAGCGGCAGGATCTGCACCGCCTGCGATGGCACGGTGAACCAGAGCAGGCGCCGGTGCACGGTGACGGCAAAGAAGCTGAGCAAGGTGTAGGCGAGCGCGTGCTGGCCGAGCACGGCGCCGCTATGCACGTCCATCAGCAGCCCGAACGCGAAGGCGACGCCGACGCCGACACGTCGTGACTGGTGTACGTTCCAGAACACGAGCACGAGGGCGAGAAAGTCGGGCATCGCGGCGACACGGCCGAGCGGAACGATGTTGAGAAGAAATGCGGTGATCAGCGTCGCCCAGACGAAGAGCGGGTTGACCGGCATCAGCAACTGGCCGAAAGCGCGCGGCATGATCATTTGCGCACCGCCTTCTTCGCCGCGCCCTTGGCCGGCGCCGCTTCCGACGCCGCCGCTTCGGGACGCGGCGGCAGCTGCACGCCGATCGGCTCGAGGACGAGAACGTGGCGCACGCCGTCGGGCATCGCCGCCGGCGCAAGGACGATGCGCGCGAACCCGGAATCGACCTTGCGGTCGACGGCCGTGACCTTGGCGACGAGCAGGCCCGGCGGATAGACGCCGTCGACGCCCGAGGTCGTCAGCACGTCGCCGAGCTGCACGTCGGCGTTGCCGGCCATGAAGCGCATCTCGAGCAGGCCGGCGCCGGCGACCGCTCCACCGAACACGGCACTGCGCGCACCGGTGCGGCGGTTGAGGACGGGGATCGCCGCGTCGCGGTCGGTGAGCAGCGTCACCTCGGACGACTGCAGGTAGACGCGCGTCACCTGGCCGAGCACGCCGGCCTCGTCGATGACCGGCGAGCCGGGCGCGACGTTGTTGGTGACGCCGCGATCGATGATGACCTTGCGCGAATACGGATCGGCCGCCTCGTAGAGCAGCTCGGCCGCCTGCGAGCGCACATTGAGCGTCGGCCGCAGCGCGAGCAGGGCGCGCAGGCGGGCGTTCTCCTGCAGCAGCTGATCGACGCGCATGGCGCGCTCCGACTGCTGCACCAGGTCGCGCCGCGCCGCCTGCTCGGCACTCCTGGCGTCGGCGAGGCCGCCGAGATACTGGCGCCCGCTCGAAAGCGCCTCGACCGGAACGAGCAGCGCGCGCTGCAGCGGATAGAGCATGGTTGCGACGGTCGCGCGGATCGGCTGGGTGATGCGAAAGCGCGCATCGGCGACCATGAGAAAGAGCGCCAGCGCCGAGCAGAAGCAGAGCTTCGTCAGCGCCGAGGGCCCCTGGCGGAAGAACGGCGGCGGCGTTCGATCGAGGATGCCGAGCGCCATGGTCGCGCGAGCCCTGCTAGTGGGTCCGGTTCACTGGGGCCCGCTCACTCGGAAGTGAAGATCGAGCCCAGGCGTTCCATCCGCTCGAGCGCCATGCCGCAGCCGCGCACGACGCAGGTGAGCGGATCTTCGCCGACGAGCACGGGCAGGCCGGTCTCCTCGGCGAGCAGGCGATCGAGATCGCGCAGCAGGGCGCCGCCGCCGGTCAACATCATGCCGCGCTCGGCGATATCGGCGCCGAGCTCGGGCGGCGTCTGTTCGAGCGCGTTCTTCACGCTGGAGACGATCTGGTTGAGCGGGTCGGTCAGGGCCTCGAGGATCTCGTTCGAGGAGATCGTGAAGCTGCGCGGCACGCCTTCCGACAGATTGCGGCCCTTGACCTCGATCTCCTTGACCTCGGAGCCGGGGAAGGCGCTGCCGATGTTCTTCTTGATCATCTCCGCCGTCGGCTCGCCGATCAGCATGCCGTAGTTGCGCCGGATGTAGTTGATGATCGCTTCGTCGAACTTGTCGCCGCCGACGCGAACGCTGCCCTTGTAGACCATGCCGCCGAGCGAGATGACGCCGACTTCCGTCGTGCCGCCACCGATGTCGACGACCATCGAGCCGCTGGCTTCGCTCACCGGCAGGCCGGCGCCGATCGCCGCGGCCATCGGCTCCTCGATGAGATAGACCTGCGAGGCTCCGGCACCGAGCGCCGATTCGCGGATGGCGCGGCGCTCGACCTGGGTCGATCCGCAGGGCACGCAGATGATGATCCGCGGGCTCGGCCTGAGCACCGAGCGTGGATGGACCATCTTGATGAACTGCTTCAACATCTGCTCGGTGACGGTGAAGTCGGCGATGACGCCGTCCTTCATCGGCCGGATGGCTTCGATGTTGCCGGGCACCTTGCCGAGCATCGCCTTGGCCTCGGTGCCGACGGCCTGGATGGTCTTCTTGCCGTGCGGACCGCCTTCATGGCGGATGGCCACGACGGACGGCTCGTCGAGCACGATGCCTTTGCCACGCACGTAGATCAGCGTGTTGGCGGTGCCGAGGTCGATGGCCAGGTCCGTCGAAAAATAGCGACGAAAGGATCCGAACATGGTCTGGAGAGTGATGGCGTCGGGCGAGGGGTGGACCGGTTTCGGGCCAAATGCAAACGTTGACGCCGAGCCCTTCGCAGCGGCGACGAGGGCTGTGAATTAACCGGGGATAATAACTCATGCTTCCCGGTGTTTCGAGCCCCGGAGGTCCGAGTTTTGCCTCTTGCCGCGACCCTTTCCGCGATTGCCTTTCCCGCGATGGCCCTGACTTCTTCCGACGTGCGCCGAATTGCCGAGCTGGCGCGCCTCGATCTCGACGCCGGCGAGACCGCCCGCATGCTCGAGCAGCTGAACGCGTTTTTTCGCATCGTCGAGCAAATGAGCGCCGTCGACACGAGCGGCGTCGAGCCGCTCTATACGCCGCTCGCGGCGATCGGCGACGCGCACCTGCGCCTGCGCGACGACGTCGTCACCGAGGGCGACGATCGTGCCGCCAACCAGCTGTGCGCGCCCGCCGTCGCCGGTGGCCTCTTCCTGGTGCCGAAAGTCATTGAATGAGCGGCCCCTTGCATTTCCAGGGTGTCGCCGAGCTGAGCCGCGCCCTGCACGACAAGCAGGTCTCGAGCGCCGAGCTCACCGCGCATCTGCTCGCCCGCCTTGCCGCGCACGAACATCTCGGCGTCGTGCTGGCCGGCGACGACGCCGCCGCGCTCGATGCGGCGCGAGCCGCCGACGCGCGCCGCTCTCGCGGCGAGGCCGGCCCGCTCACCGGCGTGCCGATCGCGCACAAGGACATCTTCGTCACGCGCGATCTGCCGACGACCGCCGGCTCGCGCATGCTCGCGGGCTATCGCAGCCCCTTCGATGCCACCGTCGTCGCTCGTCTCGCCGATGCCGGCATGGTCACGCTCGCCAAGCTCAACTGCGACGAGTTCGCGATGGGCTCGAGCAACGAGAATTCGGCCTGGAAGGTCGTCAGGAACCCGTGGGACGAAAGCCGCGTTCCCGGCGGTTCCTCGGGCGGCTCGGCGGCGGCGGTGGCGGCGCGCCTGCTGCCCGCGGCGACCGGCACCGA
>PLZH01000325.1 GCA_003152055.1 Burkholderiales bacterium | reverse complement strand
GGCCGTGCGTATTTGATCCATGATCGGGATCGGATCTTCGCAAAGCACCTGGACGATTCGATCGAGGCTTGGGCCCGGAAGTATTGCGATCGCCAGTCGCAAGGCGTGGAGGGTCTAGCCCGAAGCGGCTTGCCGCACAGCGGCGGCTGTCCCGATCGGGGTGGCCATCGTGATCCCGGATAGGGTTGAGGTGCGAAACACAACCTTGATCCTTGAAGAGGAAACCACGATGACCGATTCGACTATGGCACTTGCCGAGCTTGCCGAGAAGGGAGCCGACGTTCGAGCGCATACTGGGTTGCGCTCAATGTGCATGCCAGCTTGCTCACGACGGAATAGAAGCTGCTGAAGCCCTTGGCCCCACGATGAGACGCATAACCACCGAAAGAAGTTTGCCTAATCACTTCCTGGACAAAGATGTATGAGTAAATCAACTCCGCGACCCTTCATGCAGTTGGTCAAACCATCGCAGGCCCCAGCCGTTCCGCGGATCAACGTCACGGAGTTGTATTCGGTACGAGAGTGGTCGAACAGATACGGGTGTACTGCAGCAGAACTCAGAGCCGCTGTGGCTGCTGTGGGAAACGTCGCCGCAGATGTCGAGTTGCACCTTCGTCCAGTGCGAGACAGAGAGCTGGACCGAGCCGCATTGCGGAAGGCCTTCTCTGATCAGCCGGCCGCGGCCGACTGATCTCACGCAGAACCGACTCCCAACGCGTAACAGTTCGACTAACGACGAGTGGACTCGCTTTCGCGATTCTCACCCTGGCCCCGCAACGCTTCACTTGAGACAAAGTTGCTCCAACGAGCGGGCATCCGCAGGCCTCGGCGCTTCTGATTTGAAGCGTGTTTTGGCGCGACCCCAAGGCAGACCAAAGCCGGTCCGTACGACGTGCGCCGTGGCGACGCAGGTGATTCATGGTCCCCATGCCGCGCGCACCCGTTCGCGATTGAAGGGCAATTCGCGAAGCCTTGTGCCGGTCGCGTCGGCGACGGCGTTGGCGATCGCCGCCGCCGCCGGACCTTGCGCGGCCTCGCCGGTGCCAAGGAAAGGCTGGCCCGGTCGGTCGGCAATGTGCACATCGATGCTTTCTGGCACCCCCGGGAAGCGCAGGATCGGATAGCCGCCCCAGTCGAGGCTGGTCACGCGGGTGGCATCGAACTTGACTTCCTCCAGCAGCGTCCAGCTCGCCGACTGGATGATGCCGCCCTCGATCTGGTTGCGGATGCCGTCCGGGTTGACCGCCTCGCCACTGTCCACCGCGGCGACGGCACGCAGGATGCGGATCTCGCCCGTATCACGACGCACTTCGACCTCGATGGCCATCGCCACATACGCCGCCAGGTTCTTGTACCGCGCAAACGCGAAGCCACGCCCTCGGCCATTCTGTCTGGTGTAGCCGGACCAGCCGAAGCGGTCGGCGGCCACGCGGATCACCTCAAGGGCACGCGCGTCGTCCAGGTGCTGCAATCGGAACGCCACCGGATCGGCGCTGGCTGCTTGGGCGAGTTCATCGATAAAGCACTCGATCGCGAACACGTTGAGGTAGGCGCCGAGCGAGCGCAGCGCCGACACGCGAAGCGGCATCGCGGGCAGGAAGTGGTGTACGACCAGCGCGTTGGGCAGCACGTACAACGGGATCGCGTTGCGGTCGCCGCCGCCTTCGGGTTGCGGCAGCGGCTTGGGCGCGGGCGGCGTGAAGGGCTGTGCGAGGTGGGTGGCCGCCAGCAGATCGCCTGCCGCACCTGGCCGCGACGAGTGCGTGTTGCTCCAGACCGCATAGTTCCACTCGGAGATGCGGCCGGTGGCGTCCAGCATGGCCTTCACGCTACCGATCATCGGCGGCCCGAAAGGCTCCCAGGCGTGCTCGTCCTCGCGCATCCACTGCACGCGCACTGGTCGTCCGGGCATAGCACGCGCCAGGAGCGCAGCATCGGCGGCGACGTCGTCCGCAGCATTGTGGCCGTAGCAGCCGGCCCCTTCGGCGTGGATGCAGTGCACCTGATCTGGCGCGACGCGCAGCATCTGCGCTAGCGCCTTGCGCAACGGAAACACGCCCTGGCTGTGGGTCCAGACCGTGTACTTGTCGTCAACGAACCGCGCGAGGGCGCATGACGGCCCGATGGATGCGTGCATCAGATACGGCCGACGGTAGGTCGCGGCGACGCTCTTCACTCCGGCGCCGGTGATTTCGCCGCGTTGGAGGATGACTGTGTCTTGCGACGGACTGTCACGCATGGATTCGTAGAGCCTGTCCACTGCGGGCAGCGTCGCCGGCTCGTCCCATTGCGCCGAATCGGCGAGCACGCGCAGCGCCACGATGGCCTGGTACTCGCGCTCAGCGATCACGGCAACAAAGCGGCCATCGCGCACGACCTTCAGCACGCCGGGCATGCGATTGGTCAGGTCTGCGTCCAGCTTGCGCAGTGTCGCCTGCGGACTGGGTGGGCGTAGCACCCGGCCGTGCACCATGTCGTTGAACCGCAGGTCCTGCACATAGGCGGCGCCGCCGCTGAGCTTGGCCGGGACGTCGATGCGCGGCAGCGACTGACCCACCACCGTATGCGAGCCCGCGTCGCGCACATCGCTTCGCGCTTGCGCCCGCACATGCAACACCGGGCCGGCGACAAGCTCGGCGTACGAGACGCTGCGCTTCGGGTCGGCACGGATTACTCCGTCGTCGAGCGTCAGCTGCGGCGCCGGCAGGCCCAGGCGCTCGGCGGCGCGTGCAACGAGGATCGTGCGCACCTGCGCGGCCGCATGGCGGATCGCCGTGCCGCTGTCCTGCATCGAGTGGCTGCCGGCGGTGTATCCCTCGTCGGGGGTGCGCTCGGTGTCGGCGCTGACGAGTACGATACGCGCGGGCCGGACAACCAGCTCTTCCGCAGCGACCTGGATCAGCGCGGTCTTGATGCCTTGGCCCAATTCGGCCTTGCCGGTGAACACGGTGATGCCGCCGTCGGCGTCGATGCGGATCCAGCCGTCGAGCAGCGGCTGCGTCTTCAGGCTGCCTGGCAGCTCGGGCGCATCGGCCCCCATCGTGCGCGTGGGGTGCAAGGCGAAAGCGACCACCAGCGCGCCGCTCGTGGCTAGAAAACAGCGCCGTGCCGGGCTTGCGAGTTCTCGAATGGCCGTCATGACGCGTCACTCCGCGCCGGGCCGCCTGGGCGGATCGCTTCGGCGGCGCGTCGAACCGCGCGCAGGATGCGCATGTGTGTGCCGCAGCGGCACAGGTTCGTCGCCATCGCGCGGCGGATTTCGGCGTCGGTCGGCGCCGGATTGCGCTCGAGCAGGGTCTGTGCCCGCATGATCATGCCGGCGATGCAGTAGCCGCACTGCGCCGCCTGTTCTTCGGCGAAGGCCCGCTGCAGCGGGCCGAGGTTCTCCGCCGTGCCGAGGCCTTCGACCGTCTTCACCGACCGCTGCTGCACGGCCGAGACTGGCGTCAGGCAGGACAGCACCGCGTTGCCATCGATCATCACGGTGCAGGCGCCGCATTGGCCTAGGCCGCAGCCGAACTTCGCGCCGTTCAGCGCGAGATCGTGGCGCAGCACGTAGAGCAACGGCGTTGCCGGATCGGCGTCAACGATGTGCGTGCGGCCGTTGACTTTGAGCGTGATCATCGGGACCGTGCCTCCTGCACGCGGCGAGCCACGTCGGCCCAGGGTGGCTCGTGGGTCGCCGCACGGCGCAAGTAGGTGACGAGCGCGGTGATTTGCTCGTCGGTGAGGGCCGCGCCGTAGCCCGGCATCCAGCGGCCTGGCTCGCCGTCGGCGGGCTCGATGCCGTCCCGGATGATGCGGATCAGGCTGCGCGGATCGGGATCATGGACCGCGACGGCGAGCGGCAACTGCAACGCGCCGTTCGACGAGGTCCTGCGTCCGGCGTCGTGGCAGCTTGCGCAGGTGCCTTGATAAATGGAGGTACCGAGGTTCATCTGCGCCACGTCGTCCGTCGTGCCGGAGAACGCAAGCGTCTGCGTTGCCAGCGGCCCTTGCTGTGCGCGGCGCAGGCTCTCTTGCGCGCGCGTGTCGCGCTCGGCGGTCGACGCGCCCAGGTTCGACACGAAGTAGACCGCGATCGCCCGCACGTCCTCTTCGTTCGCGGCTGACAGGGCGTGGACGACGCCCTGCATGGGGCCACCGGCGATGGCATGGTCCACGGTCACCCCGGTGCGCAAATAGGCGGTGAGCTGCTCGACGTTCCATGGCAGCGGCGAGGGTGACTTGCCGTCCAGTGCCGGCGAATACCAACCCTCGGCTTCGCCGCCGCCGAAGCGGTCCCGCCGGTCCTCGGCGCCGAGCGCGTTGCGCGGCGCATGGCAACTGCTGCAGTGGCCGAGCGACTGCACCAGGTAGGCGCCGCGGTTCCACTGATCGCTTTGTGCCGGATCGGGACGAAACGGCGTCGTGTCGAGGTAGAGCGCTTTCCAGACTGCGATCAGCGCCCTGAAGTTGAACGGAAAGCGCAGTGCGTTGCGGCGGTTCTCGGCGCGCACGGGATCGCGCGTGATCAGGTAGGCGTACAGCGCCTCGAGGTCCGGCGGGGTGACCTTTGTGAAGTGGTCGTAGGGAAACGCGGGGTAGAGCTGCCGCCCGTCGCGCGCAACGCCCTCGCGCATCGTGCGAATGAACGCCGCTTGCGACCAAGTGCCGATACCGGTTTGCGGGTCCGGCGTGATGTTGGTGCTGTAGATTGTTCCGAATGGCGTCGCCAGTGCCATTCCGCCGGCGTACGGCTGACCGTCGCGGGTGGTGTGGCAGCCGGCACAGTCCCCGATCGCAGCCAGCTCGGCGCCGCGCCGAATCGCTGCGGGTTCGAACGACGCCCGCAACGGTGGCGTGACCGGGTCGACCGCCGGCGCGGCAGCCGCGGCGGTCAGCGCGAACACAGTGCCGAGGATGGCAAGGCGTGGATTGGTGGTGGCAATGGCGTGCTCCTGAATGCCCGATGCGCAGGCCTGAGGTTAAAGCCTTCGCCAGCAACCCATATGCCTCGGGGGGTCGGTAGAAGCTCGGTGTCACCTGGATGGGCGCAGCACCTCGGTGGCTGGCCCTGCGTATCGTCACTCATCGCATCGGAAACGAGTGGACCCCCTGCTGCCTTGTTTGGATGCCTGCGGTGCCGGACAGGCAAGCGCTGTGTGCCATCGCACGGAGCGCATCGGGCGCCCTGGGTGTTCGCTGGCGTACGGACGAAGCGCGCTTGTCGGGCTTCAAATGGACCGTCAGCGCCACCGATGGCGGCGTCCGAAACCGCACCCTATGAAAAGCTCGATTCAATTTGCTCTGAACGGTTGGCCCGTCACGTTGAACACCGACGACGACCGCATGCTCCTGTGGGCCTTGCGTACGGATCTGGAACTCACCGGCACGAAGTACGCGTGTGGCGAAGGAATCTGCGGCGCCTGCACTGTGGTCGTCGCCGGCAAGGCGGTGCGTTCCTGCAGGACGGCGCTGAAGACGGTGGCAGGCAAGGAGGTCCTCACCATAGAAGGCCTGGCCCGCGATGGGAAGCTTCACGCGCTGCAGCAGGCCTTCATCGAACACGGCGCGTTTCAGTGCGGCTACTGCACCTCGGGGATGCTGCTGACCGCGTACGTATTCCTGCGCGAGAACCCGAAGCCCTTGCGGGAGGCGATCGTCGCCCACATGGAGCGCAACCTTTGCCGCTGTGGAGCCCATCAACGGATCGTCGAGGCGATAGCGTCCGCTTCGCAAGCCCCTGGAACGTCGTCATGAGCCCTTCCCGCGGGTTGGACCGCCGCGCGTTTCTCGAGCTTGCCGGAGGCGGCGTCGTCGTGCTGGTCGCCCTTGGCCCCGCGGCGCTTCGCGCGCAGGACGCAAGACGCGTCTACCCCGAGGATTTCAACGCCTATCTGGTGATCGGCGAGAACGGCCGGGTCACGGTCTTCTCGGGGAAGATCGAGATGGGCCAGGGTGCCATGACCTCGCAGGCACAGATGGTCGCCGAGGAACTGGGCGTCGAGCTCGCTTCGATCGACATGGTGCTGGGCGACACCGACAGATGCCCTTGGGACATGGGAACCTTCGGGTCCCTGACCACGCGCATGTTCGGCCCGGCATTGCGCGCGGCCGCGGCCCAGGCTCGCCTCGTGTTGACGACGCTCGCCGCCAGGAAGTTGGGTGTTTCGCAAGACAGGCTCGTGGTCAAGGCCGGTAGGGTGACGGTCGCCGGCGAGCCGAATCGCGCCGTCAGCTACGGCGAGCTTTCAAAGGGCGCTCGAATCACGCAGGTCGTGGACGACAAGGCGGTCTTGAGGGCCGCCTCCGAATTCCGCGTGATGGGCGCTTCGCCGCCGCGACTCGATGCGCCGGAGAAAGTCACTGGAGCCGCGAAATACGCGGCCGACATCCGCATTCCGGGCATGCTCTATGCGCGCATCCTTCGTCCGCCCATGCATGGTGCGACTTTGCTGCGGCTCGACACCGCGGTCGCCGAGCAACTGCCGGGGATCACGGTCATCAGGCACGACTATCTGGTCGCCGTGCTGCATGCCGATCCCGAAAGCGCCGCCACGGCGCTCGCGAGCCTCAAAGCGGATTGGCGCCTGCCTGAGGCCAAGCTGGATCAGGACAGCATCTTCGAACACATCGTCGCGAATTCGCCGGCGCGAAAAGAAGTGTTGAATCGGGGCGATCTTGCACTCGCACGAGCCGGTTCCGCGACAGTGTTCGAGGCAAGCTATCAGAAGGGCTATGTCGCGCATGCGGCCCTGGAGCCGCATGCGGCGTTGGCTGAAATGAAGAACGGCCGCATGACGGTCTGGGCATCGACCCAGACGCCGTTCCCGACCCGGGACCGGATCGCGACGGCGCTCGGGCTCGATACCACAAACGTCCGTGTGCTCACGCCGTTCCTCGGTGGAGGCTTCGGTGGCAAGAGTGCGGCCGGCCAGGCCGTCGAAGCGGCTCGGCTCGCCCAGATCACCGGCAAACCGGTGCAAGTGGCGTGGACCCGTGCGGAAGAGTTCTTCAACGACACCTTCGATCCCGCCTCTGTGGTCGAGATCGTCTCGGGCGTCGACCGCGATGGAAAGATCTCGTTCTGGGACTATTCGGTCTACGCCGCTGGCGAACGCGGAGCCACCCCATGCTACGAGATGGCGAGCGCACGGATTCGCTCGGCCGGAAGTACGTCCTACGGTTCCGACGCAGAGGGAGCGAGCGTCCATCCCTTCGCCGTCGGGGCATGGCGGGGGCCGGGCGCGAACATGAACGTGTTCGCGATCGAATCGCAGATCGACACCATGGCCTCGGCGGCGCGCGCGGACGCGCTCGCGTTCCGGCTGAGAAACCTCAACGACGCCAGGATGCGCCGCGTCCTGCACGCGGCGGCCACTGCCTTTGGCTGGAAGGCGGCGGTGGCACCGAGCGGCCGGGGCTTCGGACTGGCGTGCGTTGTCGACGCCGGAACCTATGTCGCGACGATGGCCGAGGTGAAAGTCGATCCGGCCTCCGGCAAGATCACCGTGCAGAGGATCGTTTGCGCCCAGGACATGGGCATCGTCGTCAACCCCGAAGGTGCGAAGATGCAGGTCGAAGGCGGCATCACCATGGGTCTCGGCTACACGCTAGCCGAGGAATTGCGCTTTCGCGGCGGCGAGATCCTGGATAGAAATTTCGATTCCTACGACATTCCACGCTTCAGCGGGGTTCCTCGAATCGAGGCCGTGCTCCTCAGGAACGACGACCTGGCGCCCCAAGGCGGCGGAGAACCCTCCATCACGACCACTGGAGCGGTGATCGCCAACGCGGTATTCGATGCCACCGGAGCACGCATGTTGCGCCTGCCGCTGACTGCCGAGCGCGTCCGTCAGGCGATCCTCAAGCGCCCCCGGACATGAAGCCGGGCGGCGCCGTACCTGATCCGCTAGATGTGCTCCGGAAAGCCCGAGCCGAGGCCTCGAGCCTGTCGCCGACCAGCCCGAGGAGCATGGTGAGAAGAGCATCGACGCGTGCGACCGCAGGGCATGCGTAGACTGCGTGCCGGCGCCACCTCCATGGAACAACCTAGCCAACCCTTCTGGAACCTGCCCGCCGACGAGGCGGTCGCGCGGCTGGGGACCACCCCGAAGGGGCTGTCGTCCGCAGAGGCGCTGGCGCGGCTGAAGCGCTATGCAGGCAGCCGGCTCGCTCCGAAGAAACGAACCGACACCGCGACGCTGCTCCTTGGGCAGTTTTCCAGCCCGATCGTGCTGATGCTCATCGGTGCGGCCGTCATCTCGATCTTCCTGCACGACACCACCGACGCCGCGATCATCCTGGCGATCGTGCTGGCCAGTGGCCTGCTCGGCTTTTGGCAGGAGCGCGGCGCGGCGGGAGCGGTTGAGAAGCTGCTCTCGCTCGTGGAGGTGAAGGCGAAAGTCCTGCGGGAGGGCGCGTCGGTCGACGTGCCGCTTGCGGACGTCGTCCCTGGCGACGTGGTGCTCCTCTCGGCCGGTGCCACCGCGCCGGGCGACTGCCTGCTGCTCGACTCGCGCGACCTCTTCGCGGACGAGGCCACCCTCACCGGCGAGACGTTCCCGGCGGAGAAGTCGGTTGCGGTCCTTCCGGCGCAGACGCCGCTCGGCAAGCGGACGAACTTCGTCTTCCTGGGAACGCACATCGTCTCCGGGAGCGGCACCGCGCTGGTCGTCGCCACCGGCAGGGACACCGAGTTCGGCAAGGTCTCGGAGCGGCTGAAGCTGCGGCCGCCGGAGACCGACTTCGAGCGCGGCGTGCGGCGCTTCGGCTACCTGCTGATGGAAGTCACGCTGCTGCTGGTGATCAGCATCTTCGCCTTCAACGTCTACCTCCACCGCCCGGTGCTGGACTCGTTTCTCTTCTCCATGGCGCTGGCGGTCGGGCTGACGCCGCAGCTCCTGCCGGCCATCGTCAGCATCAACCTCGCCGCCGGCGCCAGGCGCATGGCGGAGCGCAAGGTGATCGTCAAGCGGCTCTCGTCCATCGAGAACTTCGGCAGCATGAACGTGCTGTGCACCGACAAGACCGGAACCATCACGGAAGGCGAAGTCACGCTTCAGTCCGTGAAGGACCTGCAGGGAAAGGAGAGCGAGCGGGCGTTGCTCTACGTCTATCTCAACGCCGCATTCGAGACCGGCTTCGCGAGCCCGATCGACGCCGCCATCCGCAATCATTGCGTCATCGACATCTCGGCATGGAAGAAGCTGGACGAAGTGCCGTACGACTTCCTGCGCAAACGGCTGACCGTCCTCGTGTCCGGCCCCGAGGGAAACCTGATGATCACCAAGGGAGCGCTGGCGCAGGTGCTGGAGGTGTGCACTACCGCCGAGGACGCGAGCGGGACGGAGCAACCGCTGCAGAGCGTGCTAAAGGAGATCGAAACGCGCTTCGCCGAGTACAGCAAGAACGGCCAGCGCACCCTCGGCCTGGCCCGCAAGAAACTCGGCGCGGCGAGCGCGATCGGCAAGGGCGATGAAACCGGCATGTGCTTCATCGGCTTCGTACTCTTCGACGATCCACTCAAGTCCGGCATCGCCGTGACCATCCAGCGGCTGCGCAAACTGGGCGTAAGCCTGAAGGTCATCACCGGAGACAACGTCCTGGTCGCGGAGTCGATCGCACGCCAGATCGGCTTCGAGAATGCCGGGGTGCTGTCTGGGGGAGAGCTGAGGGACATGAGCGACGGCGCACTCCTGAATCGCGTCGACAAGATCAACGTCTTCGCCGAGGTCGAGCCGAACCAGAAGGAGCGCATCATCCACGCGCTGCGCAAGGCGGGGAACGTGGTCGGCTACATGGGCGACGGAATCAACGACGCGTCGGCCCTTCATGCCGCCGATGTAGGGCTTTCAGTCGAAAGCGCGGTCGATGTGGCAAAGGAGGTGGCCGACATCGTCCTGCTCGAGAAGAACCTGGATGTGCTGATCGACGGCGTACGCGAAGGCCGCATCACCTTCGCCAACACCTTGAAGTACGTGCTGATCGCCACCAGTGCGAACTTCGGGAACATGTTCAGCATGGCCGGCGCCTCGCTGCTGCTGCCGTTTCTCCCGCTGCTGCCGAAGCAGATCCTGCTTACCAACATGCTCACCGACATGCCGGCCATGACCATCTCGAGCGACGGCGTCGACGACGAGATGCTGGCCAGACCGCGACGCTGGGACATCGGCTTCATCCGCTCGTTCATGCTGGCATTCGGCGTGCTGAGTTCCGTCTTCGACTATCTGACGTTCGGCGCGCTGCTGTACCTCTTCCACGCGAACACCGAGCAGTTCCGCACGGCGTGGTTCGTGGAGTCGGTGGTCTCCGCCTCTCTCATTCTCCTGGTGGTACGTAGCCGGCGGCCATTCTTTCGCAGCAAGCCGAGCCGGCGCCTGCTGCTGGCGACGCTTGGCGTCGTGGTGGTGGCCGGGGCTTTGCCCTATCTCCCCTTCGCCCCGATCCTCGGCTTCACGCCACTGCCGCTGAAGTACCTCGGCGCAGTGGCGGTGATCGTCACGCTCTACATCGTTTCGGGAGAGCTGGCGAAGCGGATTTTCTATCGCCGCTTCGATCGTGCACGTTCGACCGCCGGGTAGCTCTGGTGCGAGCCGCGTTCGTGCATGGCGAAGCACGGCTTGCCGTCGACACGGACCATTGTGTCGTCCTCATGGACGCCAAGCCACTGCCCGGCTCGTGTGCGGCCGGGTCGACCGGCCAGGGCCGCCTGCTTCTCGAGGGACATGCGCATCATCTGGCTTGGGCTTTCGTGTCCGGCCGCTGCCGCGCCGGCCGCTTCGCCGCTGAATCGGCACCACGGCCTCATGAAAAAATGTCTGCAGTGTTGCATCATCGTCGGCGGTGACAGCCAGCGGGGGACGGTTGCGCGTTGCTTTCACTTTGGACAGTCGCGTGGTTTATGGATTTCCTGCGAACGATTGACGAATAAGATCCAACCTCAAGGAGACTTGGAACATGAACCCGAAACTCGCTCTGTCGGCAGCCCTGCTCGGCAGCCTGATGTGCCTTGCCACTTCCGTTCGGGCCCAGCAGGCGCCGAACCCGCTCGACGCCGTCCCGGACAAGATGCCTTTCGACATTCCTTACGGCACGCCCATCGGGCTCGACCGGGCAGAAGCGGCTATCGCTGCCGCGGTCGCAGAAGCCAGGCGGCGTGACTGGAAGATGATCGTCGCCGTCGTCGATGCGGGCGGCAATCTGGTCGCCTTTCAGCGCATGGATGGCGCGCAACTCGCTTCGATACAGATATCCGAGCACAAGGCGCGCGCCTCGGCGATCTATCGCCGCGAGACCAAGGTCTTCGAGAACGGCATCCAGCAGTCGGGCCTCAACTACCTCGTGACCCTCGATGGACTCATCGCCTCGCGCGGTGGGATTCCGCTCGTCGAAGGCGGCAAGATCATCGGCGCGATTGGCTGCGCCGGAGGTACCCCATCCCAGGACGAAGTCACGTGCAAGGCGGGCGCTGCCACCATCAAGTAGACAGTGTTTGATCAAGGCGGCGGTTGAGCATGACCGGCGCGCAGGGCGTGTCTCAGAGAAATCCGATCGAAAGCCAGGGCACGGCAGCCACGAAGATGACGCCGATGAGCAGCGCCACCATGTAACCGACGATCGGCCTGATGCCGGCATCGGGGTTGACGCGCCCGATGGCGCAGGCCGCGTAGTAGCCGACGCCGAGCGGCGGCGAGAACAGGCCCAGACCCATCGAGAGCACCACGACCATCGCGTAGTGCACTTCGTGCACACCGAGTTGCCGCGCGATCGGGAACAGCAGCGGCCCGAACAGCACGATCGCCGGGATGCCTTCGAGTACCGACCCCAGCACCGCGAACGTGACGATCGAGACCGCGAGAAACATCGGAACGCCGCCCGGCAGCGCGGCCATGGTCTCCGCGAGCCGGCCCGAGAAGCCTGACTGCGTGAGCCCCCACGCCATCGCCGTCGCCGTGCCGATGATGAGCAAGATGGCACCCGAGAGCGACGCCGTGCTCATCAGCATCGGGCCGATCCGCCTCCAGTCGAACTTGCGATAAAAGCAGACGCCTACGAGCAAGGCATAGACGATGCCGATGGTCGACACCTCGGTCGCGGTGGCCACGCCTTCGACCACCGCGGCGCGTATCACGAAGGGCAGCGCCAGGGCTGGCAGTGCGATGGCGAACAGTCGCGCCACGGCCCGCCACGGCGCACGCACGACGCCGCCGAGGTCTTCATGGCGGGCGCGGTAGCGCACGACGACGCAAAGCACCAGGCCGAGCACGAGCGCCGGCAGCAGACCGCCCGTGAACAGCGCGGCGATCGACACGCTGGTCACCGAGCCGATGGTGATGAGCACGAGGCTGGGCGGCACGGTCTCGGTCTGGGCGCCAGTGGCAGCAAGCAGCGCGACGAGATCGCCCTCGTTCGCGCCGCGCGCCTTCATCTCGGGAAACAGGGCCGGCGCGATGGCCGCCATGTCGGCCGCCTTCGCGCCCGAGATGCCGGAGACCAGATACATCGCGCCGACCAGCACGTACGAAAGGCCGCCCTTCACATGCCCGAGCAGGCTGCCGAGAAAGGCGACCATCGCCCTCGCCATGCCGGTCATCTCGATCAGCAAGCCGAGGAACACGAACAAGGGCACCGCAAGCAGGATCAGGTGCGACATGCCTTCGTCCATTCGGCCGACGATGACCGGCAGCGGCGTGCTCGTGGTCAGCGCCAGGTAGCCGAACGTGCCGAGCCCGAAGGCAAACGCGATCGGAATGCCGGCGAGCACGCTGCCGCCCGCTACGCCGACGAAGAAGATCAGCAGGTTGAGCCGCCCCCAGCGCGCCAATATCGGCCCGAGCAGCCAGAACCCGCCGACGATCGCCGCCACGGCGAACAGCGCCCGCATCGCATCCTTGAGCGTCGTGAAGCGCAGCAGGCGCAGCACCGCGAAGATCGCCATCAGCGCGACGCCGATCGGCAACGCAGCTGCGCGCCATACGTTGGAGATCTCGAGCGCCGGCGTCGTGATGGCGCGTTCGTCCGCCGCGTATTGCCATGCCGGCCAGACCACGAGCGTCAGGAAGGCCAGGCAGGCGGCGGTGGCAGTCGCTTCGAGCACCGCGCGCCGCGGCGGCGTCAGCCGGCCGAGCAGCGCCGTCATGCGCATGTGCTCGCCGCGCCGCAGGGCCGTGACCGAACCCAGCATCGCGAGCCAAAGAAACAGGATGGACGCGAGCTCGTCGGACCATACGAGCGGACGGTGCAACACGAAACGCGCGAACACGCCCGAGAAAAGCACGACGATATCGGCCAGCACGAGCAGGGCGGCCGGCACGTCGACGAGCCAGCCGAGCGCGGCGTCGACACGCTCGAGCCGGGGCCCGCCGACGATCATGCGAGCTTGCCGGTGCTTCGCTCCAGAATCGCCCAGGCTTCGTCACCGAACTTGGCTTTCCACTCGGCGTAGAAGCCTGCCTTGCGCATGCGATCGCGAAAGCTGTCGGCCTGGGTCTGGTTGAAGACAAGGCCTTTGGCGGCGAGGTCTTTCTGCACGGTCGCATTCAGGGCGGCGACGTCGACGCGCTCTTTCATGCCCGCCGCATTGACCTGCCGGGCCACGATCGCGCGCAGATCTTCGGGCAGGCGTTCCCAGGCCTTGCCGTTGGCGAGGAACCAGAAGCCGTCCCACATATGGTTCGTGAGCGAACAGTACTTTTGCACTTCGTAGAGCTTGGCCGTGGCGATGATCGCCAGCGGGTTCTCCTGCCCGTCGACGACCTTCGATTGCAAGGCGCTGTAGACCTCGCTGAAATTGATCGACGCGGGTGAGGCATCGAGCGCCTTGAACATCGACGTCCACAGCGGCGACACCGGCACGCGGATCTTGAATCCCTTCAGGTCGTCGGCCGTCTGGATGGGCTTGGACGACGAGGTGATTTGCCGGAAGCCGTTGTCCCAGATGCGATCCATCGCCACGAGGTTCGACTTCGCGATTTCCTTGCGCACGTGGGCGCCCAGGTCGCCGTCGAGTGCTTTCCACACCGCGTCGTAGTCGCCGAAGGCGAAGCCGATGCCGGTGATGGCCGCCGCCGGCACCAGCGTCGACAGGATCAGGCCCGAGAGCGTGAAGAAGTCGATGCCGCCGGAGCGCACCTGGCTCAGCATGTCGGTGTCGGATCCGAGCTGGTTGTTCGGGAAGATCTGGATCTCGACGCGGCCCTTGGTCTCCGCATGGATAGCATCGGCCATTTCCTTGGCGCGCAGGTTCATCGGGTGCGCCACGGGCAGGTTGTTCGCGTACTTGTAGCTGAACTCTGCCGCTTGCGCCAGCGCGTAGCGCGCCGGTACGGCGAGCGCGCCTGTGCCCGCGAGCAGCTTACGTCTGGTGATCTTCATGCCTTCTTCTCCTGTTGCTGATGTGAGTGACCGGCTCGCGCGACCGAAGAGGCCGGCGAGGAATGCTTGCCTGCCGCCTGCCACCTCGCGCCGCCAACGTCGGCTGTGCCTCGCCATGACCTGTCGGCATCAACCCGCTTGCATGACGGAGGCGCCACACCTGAAGATCGAGCACCTCGCACGGCGCGCACCCGTCATCATCCATCACTCGGAGATTCAATGACATCAGATGTTTCATCTAGCCCGGTGGCCGTCGTCACAGGGGGCGCGCGTGGTATTGGCTTGGCGATCGGCCGGTGGTTTCTGGCTCACGGCCAATGTGTGGCGCTGCTCGACATCGACGCCAACACGCTGGCGCAGTCTGTCGCCGCGCTCGACGATCCGGGGCGGCTGCTCGCCCTGCATTGCGACGTCTCCGATCCGCGACGCGTGCAATCGGCGGTGGAAGCGATAGAAGCTCGATTCGGCCGCATCGACGCCCTCGTCAACAACGCCGGGGTTGCCGTCTTCAAGACGATCGGCGAGACGACGTTCGAGGAATGGCGCCACGTGCTTTCGACCAACCTCGATGGCGCGTTCCTGTGCACGCAAGCATGCGTGCCCGCCATGCGCCGGACAGGGGGAGGTAGCATCGTCAACATTGCCTCGATCTCGGGCCTGCGCGCCAGCACGTTGCGCGTGGCCTATGGCACAAGCAAGGCCGCACTCATCCATCTCACGAAGCAACAGGCGGTTGAACTCGGCACGCTGGGCATCCGGGTCAACGCCATCGCACCCGGACCGGTCGACACGGCGATGGCCAAGCTGGTGCACAGCGTCGCGATCCGGTCCGATTACTACGACGCGATTCCGCTCAACCGTTACGGCACGACCGAAGAGATCGCGGAAGCGACCGGCTTTCTGTGCAGTGCAGCCGCCGGCTTCATCAACGGACAGGTACTGGCTGTCGATGGCGGTTTCGACGCGGCCGGCGTTGGTCTGCCGACGCTGCGCAAGAATGCCGATCACGATGAAGCCCAACGACAAGAGGTTCAGCGACTCGGAGCTGGCGTTTGATGCTGTCCAGCCAGATGCTCTGGCCGAGGCCGTGAAGTCGGCAGGCGACCTCGTTCATGGCCCTAAACTACGCTAGGTTTCATCAGCTTCTTTCTCGCTGCTTGACAGTCTGGCCTTGCGTCGGGGGTCGTGCTTGCCGAGCGCGCTGATCAGCGCGCGTTCGAGCTTGCCGACCGCGCCGTGAATGGCCTGATGGGCCGTACCGGCGCGTTCCGCTACGACCACCGGATCCAGCCCGACCAACCGGGCGTCCAGCGTACAGTGGATTTCGTCCGTATTGGCCTTGGCAGGGCTGTTCGCGTCGGACAGGTGGGCCTCGACACGGATGATCCGCTCGCCGTAGTGACCGAGCGCCTTGGTCACTACGGCCTGCAGATACTCGGCCATGGACTGGCGCCCGTCGGTGTGGGGGTCGGTGTTCAACAGGACTTGCATGGTGTTCTCAAGATGGAAGATGCGGGGAGTGGCGGGTGGCCGACCGCCGTCGATGGCTGGCGAGCCGGCTTGGGTGGCGGACGTTTGGTTTGTTCAGCGATGGAAGTATCTTTCGAGTCGTCATTCATGGGTCGTATGCGCTCTTGACGGTGACTCACCATACGCGTCATGCACTGCACGTTCCGTTCGGTAGCGAACATGGGCTTGCCGCTCACAGGGCGCTTGCCCAGTCCAACGCGGACCGCAGGCTGCTCGACGTTGGTGCGGCGGTGCCTCGGTGCTTGGGCCAGCGCTCAGTGCAAGAGCTCGATCAAGGCAGCGCCCATCAAGGCAACCAGGCATGCCCAACCCGAAAACGTCCAGCGAATCCAAACCGTTCGAGGGATGAAGCCGACACCGCGAACGAAGCCTGCGGTCATGGCCCAGAAGATGGTCATTGCCAGCAGATGATCGGCTCGTCCCGTCGCATCGGTCAGAAAGCGCGGGTAGGCGGTGACCGCCGCCATCAGGATCAATCCGGTGGCCAGCGCGGGCAGCTGCGTGGGACTTCGCGTCGCGCGGGTCGCGACACCGCTGCTCATGTCGACGCGTCCTCGTCGGCTTTTCGCCCCAGTTCTCGACTCTGCTCGTTCTCGCCCCACATGGCGTTCAGGATGGCCAGCAAGACAGCGAATCCCACGCCAAGCACCCAAGCGAAGTACCACATCGACGACTCTCCTTGTATCGGCAGCGACAGGACATGCCAGCCATTCAGTAAGCCGTGTGCTCGGCAGCCTCGATCTGGGCGACCGTCACCTTTCCGCGCATCACGCGATAGGCCCAAGCTGTGTAGAACACGATGAGCGGCATGAAAATGAGCGTGGCCCAGAACATCAGCTCGAGGGTCATGCGACTGGAAACGCTGTCCCAGACGGTCAGGCTGGCATTGGGCATGCTCGAAGAAGGCATCACGAACGGGAACATCGCCGCGCCGGCGGTTCCGATCACGCCGACGATCGCGAGGCTCGAGGCCACGAACGCCAATCCGGTGCGCCGCACGGACACCAGCGCCATCGCGAGCAACGAGCCGCCGATTCCCAGCAGCGGCAGTGCCCACAGCAGAGGCTGCCGCTGGTAGTTGACCCACCAGGCGAAGGCGTCACGCACGACGGTCTTGGCCAGAGGGTCGGACACCATTGCAGGGTCGATCGAAGAGGCGATGGCATAGCCATCGATGCCGCCAAAGCGTAGCCACAGGCCCGCGCCGATGAACGCCAGCAGCAGAACTGCGCCTGCGCCCAGCGCGCCCGTGACGGCGCGACGCTGGACATCGCCTTCGGTGCGGTGGGCGAGATAGACGCCACCCTGCATGGTGATCATGGCGCTCGACACGACGCCCGCCACGAGGGCAAACGGATTGAGAAGCTGCCAGAACGACCCGGTGTAGGTCGACACCATGCTGGCGTCGAACTGGAAGGGCACTCCCTGCAGAAGATTCCCGAAAGCCACGCCGAATATCAGGGGTGGAACGGCGCCACCGACGAACAGGCCCCAATCCCAGGCGCTGCGCCAGCGCGCGTCGTGGATCTTGCTGCGGTAGTCGAAGCCGACGGGGCGCAGGAACAGCGCCCAGAGAACGGCGAGCATGGCCCAGTAGAACCCGCTGAAGGCTGTCGCGTAGACGAGTGGCCAGGCCGCGAAGATCGCGCCGCCGCCGGTGATGAACCAGACCTGGTTGCCGTCCCAGTGCGGTCCGATGGTGTTGATGACGACGCGGCGCTCGGTATCGGTCTTTCCAACGAAAGGCAGCAAGGTGCCGACGCCCATGTCGTGGCCGTCCATGATCGCGAAGCCGATCAACAGGACGCCGATGAGCAGCCACCAGATTATCTTGAGGGTGGGGTAATCCAGCATCGCGGGTTCCTCAGGCAAGCGCGGGTGTTGCGCGGACGGCCGGTTCGCTGTCGTAGCGACCTGTACCAAGGCTGCCGGGGCCTTGGTGCGCGAACTTCACCATCAGGAATATCTCGACCACGAGCAGCGCGGTGTAGAAGGCGACGAATCCGGCCAGAGACCCATACAGGCTGTTGACGCTGAGCGTCGACACCGAAAGATGCGTTGGCAGGACGCCGTAGATCGTCCACGGCTGGCGACCGTACTCGGCAACGATCCAGCCGAGCTCGCACGAGATCCAAGGGACCGGCAGCATCCAGAGCGCCCACTGCAGCAGCCAGCGCTTGTGCACCCCGCTTCCGCGCAGCGTGCTCAGCATCGCCAGGGCGAACAGCGCCAGCATCGCACAGCCCAGTCCGACCATGACGCGAAACGACCAGAACATCGGCATCACGCGAGGTATCGTGTCGTCGACCGCCTTGTCGATCATCGCGGGCGTGGCTTGACGGACGTCGACAACGTATCTTTTCAACAGCAAGCCGAATCCGAGGTCGGCCTTGCTTCGCTCGAAGGTCTGCAGGGCAACTGGGTCGTCGCGGTGCTGGCGCAACGCGTCCAGCGCGGCCACCGCGACGATGCCGTTTTCGATGCGTAAGCGGTTCTTCGCCCTGATCTCGCGGATACCGGGAATTTCCTTGCTGATCGAACGCGTTCCGATGAGGCCCATCACCCACGGGATGTCGACCGACCAGTCGTTCTTCATCTGCGCCTGGTCCGGCCAGGCGAGCAGGCTGAACGATGCCGGCGCGGGCTGCGTTTCCCACATTGCCTCGATCGCCGCCATCTTCGTCTGCTGCGCCTCGCCTACGGTGTAGCCGGATTCGTCGCCGAGCACGATGACGCTCAGGACCGATGCCAGTCCGAACGCGGACGCGACCCTGAAGCTGCGCTTGGCGAACTCGATGTCGCGGCCTCGGAGCAGGTACCAGCTGGAAATCGACAGCACGAACATCGCGCCGGTCACATAGCCGGCGGAGACCGTGTGCACGAACTTGGCCTGGGCGATCGGATTGAAGACAACGGTCCAGAAATCGACCATCTCCATACGCATCGTCTGGTAGCTGAATTCGGCGCCGACAGGGTTCTGCATCCAGCCGTTGGCGATCAGGATCCAGAGCGCGGAGAGATTGGTTCCCACGGCCATTAGTAGAGTGACCATCAGGTGCTGGGTTCTGGACAGGCGATCCCAACCGAAGAAGAACAATCCAATGAAGGTGGACTCCAGGAAGAAGGCCATCAGGCCCTCGATCGCCAGCGGGGCGCCGAAGATGTCGCCCACGTAGTGCGAGTAGTACGCCCAGTTGGTTCCGAACTGGAATTCGAGCGTGATGCCCGTCGTCACGCCGAGCGCGAAGTTGATGCCGAACAGCTTGCCCCAGAAGCGCGTCATGTCCTTCCAGACCACATTGCCGGTCATGACGTAGACGCTTTCCATGATGACCAGGATCCACACCATGCCCAAGGTCAACGGCACGAACAGGAAGTGGTACAGCGCCGTCGCCGCGAATTGCAGGCGCGACAGATCAACCAGTTGCTCCGGAATCATCGAAAGTTCCTCAGCGTGTCGTGGGCGAAGTCGGAGCGGGGGCGACCCTGCGCGTTCGAGTCGACGTTCATGCAACACCGCTTTCGCGAAAGAAGAACCACCAGAGCACCGTCAGCGCCAGAAGCTTGAGCAGCACCACGATCGCGAGATGGCGCGTTAAGCGGCGGTCGGTCATGTTCGGGGTGCGACCGGCAAATCTCAGGCGGCAGCGCAGCCGCACGCTGCCTGCCCCTGCCTGATGGCCCTGAGCATGTCGAAGCCTTGCGCGGGCATTCGGATGCAGGCCATGCGGCAACTCAGGCCCTGCATCGGGCTCGTCAATCTGCAACTGCGGCACCTCGATCTGTTCATTCCCTGATTTCGCGAAACCTTTGCCTCAATCACACACCACTCGACGTCGGCACTGCTTGACATGGATCAACCTTGCGAAGCCCGAGGAAACCCCGGCGCGGCGGTGCCCTTCGACAGGGCGGGGCCAGCGCGAGCCGCTTGCGCTGATGCGGCGCCGCAGGTCAGAAGGCGTTTAGCGGAATCTTGAGGTAACGAGTCCCATTGGACTCGGGCTCGGGGAATCGGCCGGCGCGCATGTTGATCTGCACCGAGGGCAGGATCAACGTGGGCAGCTCGAGCGTGGCGTCGCGATCGGTACGCAAGGCCACGAACTCTTCTTCGCCGATGCCGTCGCGGACATGCACGTTCTTCTCCCGCTCTTGCGCCACGGTGCTGAGAAACTCCACTTCCAGACCATCCGGTGGGTAGTCATGGCACATGTACAGGCGTGTGTCGGCCGGCAGGCTCAGCACTTTTTTGATCGAGCGGTACAGCGTGCAAGCGTCGCCGCCCGGAAAGTCACAGCGCGCCGTGCCGTAGTCCGGCATGAACAGGGTGTCGCCGACAAGCGCGACGGTCCCGCTTCCGTCACCGACACGTCATGCAGGCGGGGGTATGGCCGGGCGTGTGGAGGGCTTGCGCGGCGAGGTTGCCGATTCTGAATTTCTCGCCGTCGGTGAACAGCCGGTCGAATTGGCTGCCGTCACGGGCAAAGGTATCGCCCAGGTTGAAGAGTTCTCCGAAAACCTTCTGCACCTTCGTGATATGGCTGCCAATGCCAAGTACGCCACCCACTTGCTCTTTCAGGTACGTGGCGGCCGACACGTGATCGGCGTGAACAACTCCAGGGTCCACTCGACATGCGCGTCCAGTTCCCGGACGCGGGCAATCAGCTTGTCGGCGCTCGTGGTGTGGGTCCGACCCGACTTCGGGTCGAAGTCGAGGACGCTGTCGACGAGCGCGCAGCGGCTCGTGCGGGTGTCCAGTACCAGGTAGCCGACGGCGCGGGTCACGGGGTCGAAGAAGCCTTCGATTTGCATGGGGCAGTCGCCGGACATGGGGCCTCATCTGGTGGTGTGGGGCGGTGTTCAGCGGCCGCCTGACGCTTGCAATGATGCGTTGACGGACTGCAGCCATGCTTCGTCGAGTCGCCCGGCCGCCGCGGCCAGACGCAGGCGGTTCATCAGCAACTCGATGCGGGCCGAGAGCAGCGCCAACTCGGCGCTGGCAGCGTCATTCTCCGCATTCAGAAGGTCCAGCGTCGTGCGGTCGCCCACCTGCCGGCCCAGTCGTGTGGCGTCCAGGCGCAAGCGGCTCGAAGCCAGGGCCTGCGACAGCGCCGTGATGCGCCCGGCACCCACCGTCAGCCCCAGCCAGGCGGCGCGGATCTGTTGTGCGATCTGCTGGCGGCCGCGGTCGGCCTGCGCCTGCGCCTTGTCGATCCCGCGTTGCGCCTCTTGCTGGCGCGCGTCGCGCATGCCGCCCGTGTACAGCGGCACCGAGAGCTGCACGCCGATCAGGCGGTTGCCGGAGGCGTTGCTAGCAGAGCCGAAGTCGCCATGGCCGCTCAGGCGTTCGCGGCCGATCTGGGCCACGACGTCGACGCTGGGCGACAGCGCTCCACTGGACTTGGCCGCGTCCTGCCGTGCTACTTCGACGGCAGCGATTTGCATGCGCAGGCGAGGATTGCGCGCCTCGGCCTCGGCCAGCCACGCGGCCAGCGTCCGGGCGTCCGCGGGCGCGGCTTCGGCGGCGGGGAACAGCAGCGTCACGGCGCCCGGCTGCATGCCGGTGGCGTCGGCGAAGACCGCCTGCTTCAGCTGCAGGTCAGTTTCGAGCGTGAGCACCTGCGCTGCGATCGCCTCGGAACGTGCGGCGGCTTCGTGCATATCGGTCACCGGCACATCGCCGAGACGGAAGCGGTCCTGTGTTTCGGTGAGCGCCTTGTTCACGGCGTCCTGTTGCCGGCGCAGCACACGCAGGGACTCCTGCGCCAACACCACGTCGAGGTAGCGCTGCGTGGTGACGAGCATCAGGGCCTGCTTCGCATCCTCCCACTCGAGGTCGGCGACGTCGGCCGACAGCTCGAGCTGGTGGCCCTGCGCGTCGCGCTCGCGGTTGTACAAGGGCAGGCTGGCCTGCAAACCCCAACGCCCCAGCGTGCCGCGGTTGACCGACGTATCGAACCCCACGCCCGACGAGGTGCCGAGGCCGGGCGCCGAGAACCGGGCGCCGCTCACGGTCGTGTCGCTGCCGGCCACGCCGGCCGTCCCCGACAGCACCACCGTCGGACGCCAAAGCGCATCCGCCTGCTCGCGGCGGGTCGCACCGGCCTGCTGGCCGGCCCGCGAGGCCGCATAGTCCAGATCGTGCTGCTCGGCGGCGCGCCACGCGTCGATCAGGTCGGTTGCAACTGCGGGAGCGGCCATCGCGCCCAGCAGCGCGACTGACAGCGATGCCGCGAGCCGACGGAGCCTGCACGAAGGGCAGACGAGGTGCATGGTGTGGCTCCGTCATGCGCCCGCTCGGGCGCCCAGCTTGCGCATGATGGTTTCCATCAGGCACCACTTCGTCAGCGCGCTTTGCAGCAGGTTGACGCCGACAAACGCCGTGAAGGCGAGGATCCAAGGGCTGACGAAGATCGGGCTGCCGGGGATGCCCAGTGCGAGAGACAGCAGGATGAAGCTGCCTGCAATGAGACGAACGAGTTGCCAGGATGTCATGAGGTTTCTCCTTGAGGGGTGATGGGGGAAGGGGCGAGGTCGGCCTGCGTCGTGCCCGTGATCGCGTCGAGCCGGTTGCGGTAGGCCACGAAGTAAAGCAGCGGTATCACGACCAGCGTGAGCACCGTCGAGACCAGGATGCCGAAGATCAGCGAGATCGCCAGACCGTTGAAGATCGGGTCGTCGAGGATGAAGAACGCGCCGAGCATGGCCGACAGTCCGGTCAGGACGATCGGCTGCGCGCGCGTGATCGCGGAGTGCACAACCGCCCGCTTGAAGTCGATGCCCTCGCGCACCTGCAGGTTGATGAAGTCCACCAGCAGGATCGAGTTGCGCACGATGATCCCAGCCAGCGCGATCATGCCGATCATGCTGGTCGCGGTGTACTGCGCACCCAGCAGCGCGTGGCCCGGCATCACGCCGATGATGGTCAGCGGGATTGGCGCCATGATGATCAACGGCGTGAGGTACGAGCCGAACTGCGCCACCACCAGCAGGTAGATCAGGATCAGGCCGACCGCATATGCCGCGCCCATGTCGCGGAAGGTCTCGTAGGTGATCTGCGATTCGCCATCCCACTTGAGCGCGTAGTCGCGGTAGGCGTCCTCGGGCTGGCGGATGAAGTACTCGACGAGCGTGCCGCCGCCCGGCGTGGCGATCTTTGCGAGCTCGCTGCGCATCGCGAACACGCCGTACAGCGGGCTGTCGATCGCACCGGCCATGTCGGCGACGACGTAGCTCACCGGCAGCAGGTCCTTGTGGTAAGCGGGCTGTTCGCGCACGGTGTTGGTCACTGTCACCAGCTCACGAATCGGCACGAGCTTGCCTTCGGCGCTGCGCACGGCGAGCTGCAGCAGCGCGTTCAGGTCGCCCTGCTGCTCGGCCGGCAATTGCAGCGTCGCGGCGGCGGGGTACTTGCTTTGGTCGTGCAAATAGGCGGTGGCTTCGCCGGCCAGGCCGGCCCGCAGCGTCGTCACGACGGCCTGCTGCGGCACGCCGAGCATCGCGGCTTTCTGGCGGTCGACCAGCAACATCGTTTTCGGTGCGGACGCGATGCTGCTGTCGTCCACGTCGACGAGGCCGGCCGTCTTTTCGAATACCGCCCGCACGGCCTTGGCGACCTGCTGTCGGCCTTGGGCTTCAGGGCCGTAGATCTCCGCAACGATCGGCGACAGCACGGGCGGGCCGGGCGGCACCTCGACGACCTTGACATTGGCGCCGAAGCGCTGGCCGATCTTCTGCAGTGCCGGCCGCACGCGCGTGGCGATCGCGTGGCTCTGCGCGGCGCGCTCGTGCTTGTCGACCAGGTTCACCTGCAGGTCGCCCACCGCGCCGCCGCTGCGCAAGTAGTACTGGCGGACCAGACCGTTGAAATTGATTGGCGCGGCCGTGCCCGCATAGGCCTGGTAGTCGGTGACTTCGGGCACGGTGGCGAGGTAGGCGCCGAGTTCCTGCAACACGGCGGCGGTCTGCTCGACCGGTGTGCCCGCCGGCATGTCGACGATGACCTGGAACTCCGACTTATTGTCGAACGGAAGCATTTTCAGCCGCACCAGACCGATGGCCGGCAGTGCCAGCGACACCGCGATCAGCGCGGCGATCCCCAGCCCGAGCAGCCGGCGATTGCGTTGGCCGCGCCTGTCGTCGAGCAGCGGACGGAACAGGCGCTCGAAGACCGGGCCGAGCCGGGCCGCGAGGCCATGGTCCGCGGCATGCGCGGCGACGTCGTGGGAGCCATCGGCATCGGCCGAACGTGCCGGCGCGGCTTTCATCCAGAGCCGGGCCAGCCACGGCGTGACGACGAATGCGATGGCCAGTGAAAGCAGCATGCCCATGCTCGCGTTGATCGGGATCGGGCTCATATACGGACCCATCAGCCCGGAGACGAAGGCCATCGGCAGCAGCGCGGCGATCACCGTCAGGGTGGCGAGGATCGTGGGCCCGCCGACCTCGTCGACCGCGCCGGGAATGAGTTGCACCAGCGTGCGACCCGGATGGTGCTGCTGGTGGCGGTGGATGTTCTCGACGACGACGATCGCATCGTCGACCAGGATGCCGATCGAGAAGATCAGCGCGAACAGCGACACGCGGTTCAGCGTGAAGCCCCAGGCCCATGACGCGAACAGCGTCACCGTCAGCGTCAGGATCACCGCGGTGCCGACGATCGCCGCCTCGCGACGACCTAGCGCGAGGAACACCAGGGCCACGACCGAGGCGGTCGCGAACAGCAGCTTTTCGATCAGCTTGTGCGCCTTGTCGTTGGCGGTGGCGCCATAGTTGCGCGTCTCAGCCACCTGCACGTCGGCCGGAATCACGGTGTTGCGCAGGACCTCGACGCGCCGCATCACCGCGTTGGCGACATCGATCGCGTTCTCGCCCGGCTTCTTCGTGATCGACAGCGTGACGGCCGGGTAGTTCACCGATGCCGCACCGTTCTTGCCGGCCGTGCCGTACCAGACGTAGCGGCTCGGTGGCGGCGAGCCGTCGCGCACCGCAGCCACGTCGCGCAGAAATACCGGCTTGGCCCCGTGCACGCCGACCACCAACTCGGCGACATCGCTGGCCTGCCGCAGGAACGGGCCGGACTCGACCGCTACCGAGCGGTTGCCCGAGACGAGTTCGCCCACCGGCAACCCGAGATTGGCCGACAGCAGCGCGCTGCGCAGGTCGGACACGGTCACTCCGGCGCCGGCCATGCGCGCCGGGTCGATGTCGACCAGCACGGCGCGGCCCGGGCCGCCGATGGTCGCGACTTCGCGGGTGCCCGGCACGCGCTTCAGGTCGGCCTCGACACTGTGCGCCACGCGCTCCAGGTCGAAAGGGCCAGTGGCGGTGTTCTTGCTGTACAGCGTCAGCGTGACGATGGGTACGTCGTCGATGCCCTTGGGCTTGATGATCGGGTCCAGCACCCCGAGCCCTTTCGGAAGCCAGTCGGCGTTCGAGTTGACCGTGTCATACAAGCGCACGAGCGCCTCGGTGCGCGGCACGCCGACCTTGAACTGCACCGTGATCACGGCCATCCCGGATTGCGACACTGACGTCACATGCTCGATGCCTGAGATCTGCGCGAGCACCTGCTCGGCCGGCCCGGCGACCATCTGCTCGACGTCGCGAACGCCGGCGCCGGGAAAGGGGATCAACACGTTCGCCATCGTGACGTTGATCTGTGGCTCTTCCTCGCGCGGAGTCACGAGCAGCGCGAAGATTCCCAACAGCATTGCGACCAATGCCAGCAACGGCGTGATGCGGGCGCTCTGGAAGAACGCCGCGATCCGGCCCGAGAGGCCCAACGAAGCGGGTCGATGCGACTGCGTCATGGTGGCCCTCAGTGCACGCGGGCGGCAGCTTGAGGGTTGGTGACGACACGTTCACCGGGCATCAGTCCCGAGAAGATCTCCACGGTATCGCCACTGACGCGGCCGAGCCGCACCTGCCGAAGGGCGGGCTGCCCGTTGGCATCGAGCACGTACAGGCCGGTCATCTCGGCGCGTCGCACGATGGCCTGCAGTGGCACAGACACACTTGCCGGTGCGCCGCTCGCATCGCCACCACCGACTTGCAGCCAGAGCCTCGCGAACATTCCCGGGGATACGCCCGCGACGCCTGCGGGCAGATCCAGGCGCATCTGGACCGTGTGCGTGGCCGGATCGACGGTCGGCAGTACCTGAACTCGCAGCGGCGTCACCCACCGGCGCATCGCAGGCAGGCCGGGAAGCTCGGCTCGGGGTATCTCGCCTGCGACCGCGCGGGCGGCAACGGGTTGCGGCACAGCGGCGCTGATGCGCAGCGCCGACGGATCATAGAGAGTGAGCAGGGGTCGACCCGGCATCGCCATGTCGCCCAGAGAAACCGGCACCTCCGCGATCACGCCGGCAAACGGGGCGCGAATGACGTGGAACCCGCTCTCGGTGCGGGCGGCACCAGCTTGGGCGCCTTGCGCGGCCAGCCGGGCCCGCGTGGCCTTGAACGTGGATTCGGCGCGTTCCAGCGCTGCCTGGCTGATGTAGCTCTTCTGGAACAGCTGCTTCTGGCGTTCGTATTCCTGGGTGGCAACCTCCAGCGAGGCGCGCGCGGCCTGAACCTGCGCATCGCTGGCGGCCGCGTTCTGCTCGGCGGCGCGGGCATCGATGCGCAACAACACCTGACCCGCCTTGACGCTGTCGCCGGCCTTGGCATCGAGCTGGACCACCGCCCCCGATACCTGGGCGGCGATGACCGACTGGCGCACCGCCTCGACGACGCCGTCGAAGCCAGACAAGGCGGCTGTGGTGGTTGCCTGCGCGGGCACCGTGTTCAATCCCTCGGCGCCGGCGCGGCCGGCGACGGTCAGCGCGAGACCGGCGGCGAGGGCCGCGACGGCGACGGAGCAGATCTTGAACATGCAGGGACTTTCGGGGCTGGAACAGCGGCGATGTTTATTCTAGTATGTAATCATATAGCTAAATAGCCAAGCAAGTGATTACACATAAACAAATGTGGAAACGTGGCGCTGAGGCATGATTGCGTCAGATCAACATCCGGCGTGCCCAAGCATGGAAGGACTATCGAACGAGGCCTTGACGCAGGTTGCGGCGTACTTCCAGGCCCTGTCCGAGCCGACGCGTCTGCAGATCCTCAACCTGCTGAGGCAAAAGGAACGCAACGTCGGTGAGCTGGCGGAGCTGTGCGGCTACACCTCGGCCAACATCTCGCGGCACCTGGCGCTGCTGACCCAACGCGGCCTGGTGGCGCGGGAGTCTCGCGGCAACAGCGCCTACTACCGAATCGCCGACACCTCGATCTATCGGTTGTGCGACCTGGTATGCGGCAATATCGCGCGACAGTTCGAACGCACGGCTTCAAGTCGGGCCGCATTCGTCACGCCGGTGCCGAGGCGCGCCCGGGCGCGTCGACGGCGACCGCAGGTGCTTGGGCAATCCTGAGCGATGGAAGGTCACGGCTTGCGGGCGAGCAGTCCGATCAGGGCGGATCGCCCCTGGTGTTGCGTGCCCTCCGTCAGGTGCGCCTCGTACTCGCGCAACTCGCCGACCTGCAGCCTCGCGAAGGTTGTCCGCAAAAGCTCCGCGGTATACAGGTGCGACAGGATCGGCGGCCCGCCGGTCTTGTACTCCAACTGCTTCACCGTGTAGCCTTGAAGCACCAGCAGGCCGCCGCGCTTCAGCGAGCGGACCATGCTGGCGAACAGCCGCTCGCGCATCGGTGGGTCGGCAAACTGAACGAAGATCGCAACGACGGTGTCGTAGATCTCGACGGGCCAGGGCCACTGGTCGCAATCGGCCACGCTGAAATCGACCGAGACCTGGGAATCCGCGGCCAGTTTCCTCGCCTTGGCCACGCCCACCTCGGAGATGTCGAATGCGTCCACGCGCATGCCGAGCCGCGCCAGCCAGACACTGTTGCGTCCCTCGCCATCGGCAACACAGAGCACTCGGCTGCCCGCGACCAGCAGCGAAGCGTGCGCGCGCAGGTACTCGTTGGGCTCCAGACCGAAGATGTAGGCCTCGTTCTCGAACCGCTTGTTCCAGGTGGCCGCGGCGTCAGGAAAGGAGCTTCCGGTCATTTCACCTGAGGCTCTTCAGTCGGCCAGCGGTTCAAGCGCAGTTTGTTCGCGCTGGATCTGCCGGGGCACGATGCGGGCCAGTTCGGAGAGCTCTTCGGCCAAGAAGCGCGTCACATCGTCAGCGCTCAGGATGCCGAACAGATGGCTTCGCGAGTCCACGACCGGCAGCCGGCGGACGCCCTTGCTGCGCATATGCCAGATCGCGTCGTACACGAATTCCGATGCCAGGGCGGTCTCGAGCTCGCCCACGATCAGGTCGTCCGCGCGCAGAAGCTCGGGATCGACGCCACGGGCCATGACCTGAACGACCAGATCCCGATCCGTCACAACGCCGATCGGCCGCGCACCGCCGTCGCTGTCTTCGACGACGATGACGTCTCCGACGTGACGATCACGCATCATCCTCGCGAGCTCAAGCGCGCTCGTGTCGCGACGGCAGGTCACCGTCAAGCGTGTGCAGATTTCGCTGACTTGCATGTTCGTCTCCTTGGGTCATTCAGCTGGCAGGCAAGCACGTGCCCCTTCCGGGACCGTATCTCAGGCTCCCGCGGCAGTTATCGCGGCGCTTCAGCGCGAACACGACGCGCCTACAGCAAGAACGAGATGATCGCGATCAACAGCGCGACCAGGATCAGAGTCGTGACGAAGTGGCCCACCACGAAGCCGCTGACGGTGTCGACAGCGCATTGCAAGACAAAGAATCGGCCGCGCGATTCCTTGCATTCGTCCATTTGCGCTGTCAACGTCGATAACTCGGCGGGCGATGGATCCGCCGCGCCGCCAAGTGACGAGGTGCTCCAGCGGGGGATCTCATCGACGTGCGTTTTCATCAGATTTTCTCGTTGCAGCCGAGGTCGCCCGATCCGAACATACAAGAAGCTCACACATCGGTCTGTGCGGCAGGAGACTGACGTGGCTCGCCAAGCCGGTTCAAGCAATGTTCAGCTCGTTGATCACGGACCGCACGCCCGGCGCGGACCAAGCGACGCCTTGGGCGGCGTCGCGCTCCTGCCAGGAATGAACGGTACCGGCCAGCTTCACGGTCGAGCCGTCGACGCTGACCTCGATCTGCCGGGCTTCGCGAAGCGCCTGGCGGGTCAGGGCTTCCTCGATCTTTTTCGCCAGCTCGGCCGGCTGCGGCCGCACGCGAAGCTTGATCTCGTTGCTGATGCCGAGGACGCCCATCAGCGGCCGGATTGCCTTCTCGGCGCTGCGCCGCTGGAACTCCCACTCAACTTCACCCTGCAACGTCACCCAGCCGTGGTCGACCATCAGGCGGATCGCCTCGACCGGCACCGAGGTGTTCCACTTGAGCGCCTGCTCGGCACTGGTGGCGATGTCGGTGTCGCCGCGCTGGTGCTGCGCCGAAAGCTTCACGTCGAGCTCGATCGCGATCGCCTTGACGCCGGCGACGCGCCGCACGGCACGCGTTGCCGCCTCCTTCTCTGCGTAGGTATCGAGGTGCCCAGTCAGGGTCACCACGCCGCCCTTCACCGCCACGCCGATGGCCGTGGACTGCACCGCGGGATCCCAGCTCAGCTCGGCGTTGACGTCTCTTTTCAGTTCAGTGTCTGTCTTCACGATCGTTCTCCTGTCATCACGTTGTACGCGGGCTCGCTCGACCCAGGAGGAACGAGCCCGTGCCGATTCGGCTCGGCGCCGCCTACTGGATCGCGATCGAACGCGCGGCAGCGCCTTCGCGCTTGGGCAGCGTCAGCTTCAGCACCCCGTCGTCGAGCTTGGCGACGACGCCCTTGCTGTCGATCTCGTGGGCGAGCGAGAAGCCCCGCGAGGCGCTGCCGTGGTACGTCTCCTTGACGAGAAGGCGGCCGGCCGCCTTCTCTTCCTTTTCCTTCCTCACCTCGGCGCTGATCGAAACGAAATTGCCGTCGATCGTGACGCGGATGTCTTCCTTCTTCGCTCCCGGAATCTCGGCGCGGACCTGATAGTCCTTGTCGTTCTCGGTGACGTCGATGCGGATGTCCGCCGGCGCGGCTTCGGACAGCGCCACCGGCCTCGCGAAGCGTCGGAACAACTCGGGAAAGAGATCGTCGAGGCGGTCGAAACGAGTCAGGGCATTCATGAAAAAATCTCCTTCAGCAGTTCATGGATTTCATCGGGTCGGCGAAGCGCTGTGCACCGCACCGCCCAGTGCAGTCTAGGAAGGTGCTCACGTCGGGTATTGACCGTCGTCAAGTTCTCGAAGCCATGGTGGCCAACTCTGCGTCAGGTCATCGTTCTTTACGTCGGCCTTCGTCGTGTCCGTTCGCGGTTGGATTCGCGTCATTGGCGCAATCTGCGGCACGGTCGGGTTGGTCGCTGCCTCCGCGGCTGGCTTGCACGGCGACGACGAGGCATTCAACGACGACGGGCCTCGCGGTGGCGTCGAATCGCTGCCTTNNGTTATCTCGTCGTCGTCGTCGATTCGATGGCGCGCGAGCGGTCCGACGGGTCGCTGCGGCCCGGTGCACGTTGAGCCCGCAATGCGCGGCGACTCGACCGAAGGAAAAGAGGCGATCGCCTTGCTCAGGACGCGCTTGCCGCGTTGCCCTCGAGGCGAGCGCAGGCGCGGCGAAGGCGCTGTTCCGCTTCATGTGCGACCGGTTCGATCGCCGGGTCGCCGACGAGGCCGATCATCGTCAGCGGATCGAGGAATCCGACCACGACGCGACCCGGCGCCTCTTCACGCACGATCACGTTGCAAGGCAACAGCAGCCCGATATCCGGCTTGGCCTGCAAGGCGCGGTAGGCCAGCGGCGGATTGCAGGCGCCGAGGATGCGGTAAGGCCGCATCTCGGCGCCGAGCTTGTCCTTCATCGCGCGCTGCACGTCGATATCGCTCAACACGCCGAAGCCCTCGCCCTTGAGGGCTTCGATCGTCCGCATAAGGGCGTCGTCGAACGTGCCATCCAGGGTCGTCGTGAATCCATAGGTCATGTGTCCTTCCTCCAAGCGGCGGTCACCGTCGGTACGCACCTGCCCCGCCTCAGCCATCGATCGGCATGCCGCCGGCGAAGCGGACGGCCCATTGCTCCCAGAAGTCCTTGCCGAAGGTGAGCAGCGATTGCTGCCAGGCGTTGTACGCCTCCCATTGGGTTCGTTGCGCTTCCAGCAGGTTGTCGAGCGTGAAGGTCGATGAGATCGGCACCGCCCTGGTGTCGTCCTTGCTTGCGCGAACGCTGTCGCGCTGTGTGGCATTAGACATGTCGTCTCTCCGTGAGTGTCTTGCACTGTCCAATCTAAGGGCGTCGGCGGGATGCCGCCTTGACGAAGCGCAAGGCCGATGCCACGCATTCGCCCGAGGATGGCGCCCATGGCGCATGATGAGGATTTGCTTGCCGCCGCTCGTGCCCGCGTCGCGCGCTGGCGGGCGTCGCTCGAGCTTCGCGAGGGCGCTGCGGTGCGGATCGTCGAGACCCACATCTCCTGGGTGCTGCTCGCCGGTCGCTGGGCCTACAAGGTCAAGAAGCCCGTGCGCCTGCAGTTCCTCGATTTCACGACGCTCGCGGAACGCCACCGTTTCTGCGCTGAAGAGCTTCGCCTGAACCGGCGCTTCGCGCCTTCGATCTATGTCGACGTCGTCGAGCTGCGCGAGGGGCCGTCGGGCACCGGCCTCGAGGAAGAAGGCGCCATCGTCGAGTATGTGTTGCGCATGCGGCGCTTTGCCGATGGGGCCCTGTGGAGCGATCGGGTCGCCGCGGCGACGCTGGCGCCGCATCACGTCGACGCCATGGCGGGGCGCCTCGCCGACATGCACCGCGATGCGCCGCTGGCGTTGGCTGCCGAGGGCTCGCCGGGAACGGTGGTGCGCCGGCGGCAGGTCGTCACGCGCCTCGTCGCCGGCATCGACACCTGGCAGGCCGCGGTGGCGTCGCCTGCGCCGCACTGGCCCGGCCTTCGCGACTGGCTCGGCCGGCAACTCGAAGAGCTCGCGCCGTTCTGGGAGTTGCGTCTGCGCGCCGGCCGCGTGCGCGAGTGTCATGGCGACCTGCATCTCGGCAACGTCGTGCAGCTCGGCGACGAGCCGACTCCCTTCGATGCGATCGAGTTCGATCCGGACTTGCGCTTCATCGACGTCCTCGAGGACGTCGCGTTCCTGGCGATGGACCTGCTCGCGCACGGCCGGCGCGATTTCGCTTTCCGCCTGCTTGCGGCCTATCTCGACGCGACCGGAGACCACGACGGCTTGCCGACGCTGCGCTTCTTCCTCGTGGCGCGAGCGCTGGTGCGAGCCCAAGTGACGGCACTCGTCGAAACGGAGCAGGGCGGCGCCGGCCGGAGTTGCACTGCCGCGGACTACCTGACACTGGCGGCGAGCCTGGCGCAGGGCGCCGACCCGCGGCTGGCCATCACGCACGGCCTACCCGGCTCCGGCAAGACCTTTGTCTCGCAGGGATTGCTCGAGGCCGCCGGCGCGCTGCGCGTGCGCTCCGACGTCGAGCGCAAGCGGCTGGCCGGGATCGGCGCGCTGCAATCGTCGCGCGGCGCCGTTGCCGGCGGCATCTACGGCGATGCGTCGAGCGATCGAGCCTATGCGCGGCTGCGCGAGATCGCGCAGATCGCGCTCGCCTCCGGCTGGCCGATCATCGTCGATGCGGCCTTCCTGCACCGGGCCGAACGCACCCGCTTCGCGGCCATGGCCGAAGCGGCGACGGTGCCGTTTTCGATTCTCGATTTCGCCGCGCCGCTGCCACTTCTGCGCGAGCGCGTCGCACGGCGGCAGGCGGCCCGGGCCGACGCCTCCGAGGCCGACATCGGCGTGCTCGAGCGTCTCGCAAGCGAGGCGGAACCGCTCGGCGATTGCGAGCGCGCAAGATCGATCGTCGTCGATGCAAGATGGCCCAGCGCGTCGGTGCCGCTCGCCCAGCGTTGGCTCGACGCACGCTGAGCCGGCGAGCTTCGGACCGTCGCCGCCCCGACCGATGCTCAGTGCGACATCAGCACGGGCACGGTCATCGATTCCAGCAGGCCGCGCGTCGCGCCGCCGAGGACGCGCTCGGCCCAGCGGGCGTGTCCGTAGGCGCCCATGACGATCAGGTCGCTGCCCAGATCGGCGGCACGCGAGAGCATGGCGGCGGCGATGCCGATGGTCGTCGTCTCGAGGCGCAGATGCGCCGAGACGCCATGCCACATCAGCCATCGGTGCAACTCGTCCAAGCGACGGCGCAAGGCGTCCGTAGCGCCGTCGTCGGGCGTCTCGTTCCAAGCCTCGATATCGACGCGCTTGGCACAAAGCAGCAACGGCATGGCATCGGAAAGCGCCCGCGCCGCCTCGCGGCTGTCGTCCCAGGCGACCATCACCCGGCTCCCCACCGCTTCGAAGCCGCCGGTGTAAGGAAGGACGAGGGTCGGACGCGGGCTGATCAGAACCACCCGCTCGACCATGTCGCGCATCGCGCGATGGTCGCTTCGGCGCGGATCGGCCTGGCTCAGCACCAGGAAGTCCGAGCACTGCGCGTGTCGCAGCAGCGATTTGGACGTCTCGCAGCGATCGACGACGGACTCGAACGATTTGAAGCCCACGTCGCTACACGCAGCCGCGAAGCGCAGCGCGCATTGCTGCGCGCGCTCCTCCAGATCAGCCCAGGCCCGTGCGGCGTATTCGGGAAGTGAGCCGGTCGCTTCGGCTCTCAGGGGAATATCGATGAGCCCCGTGGGCGCCAGACCGACGAGGTGGCAGTCGAAACCCTTGGCTATCCGGATCGCCAACTCGGTTCGAGCTGGACAGGACGGGTCGTCGTCAAGCAGAACGGTCAGGCTTCGGTAGGTCATGGAATTCTTCCGTGCCGGGATGCGTTCATTGTTCGCTCGCGGTCTTCCGCGAGGCTTGATCTTTCGCAACCCGAGAGGCGCGTAGACCTCTGTCGGCGCAAGCCGAGCGCGCCTCCTCGTTGACGCACATCAACACGACAAATCGGATCGGAGCCACATTGCATCTTTGTCATTCATTTGCCGTCGCGAAAAGGTCGCCCATGTACCAGCACATCCTCGTACCCATTGACGCAAGCCCGACTTCCAAACGGGGTCTCGAAGAGGCCATCGAGGTGGCCAAGCTCACCGGCGGTAGCCTGCGGCTCATGCACGTCGTTGACGAATTCAGCTTCGCGACGGGGTTCGAAATCTATGTCGGCGACACGATGGCGCTGCTGCGGCAGGGAGGCGAGCAAATCCTGAAGAGCGGTCTGGCCCGCGTCGAAGCGAGCGGCGTGAAGGCCGACACGCTGTTGTCCGAATCGGTCGGAAACTGCGTCAGCGATCTAGTCGTCGAGGAGGCCAAGGCGTGGAAAGCCGATCTCATCGTGATCGGGACGCACGGCCGTCGCGGTGTCGGGCGTCTTCTCCTGGGCAGTGACGCCGAGCGTATCGTGCGCGAAGCGCCCGTGCCGGTATTGCTCGTTCGTCCTTCGCGAGCCGAAGCGAACTATTCCTCGCCCGGAGGCGAAAAGGCCGTTCCATCGGCAAGCACCGTCGCGGCATGAGCGCCCGCCGGCTCCGCCGATCCGGCCGGACGGCCGTTTCGTTCAGTGCGCCCCGGGCACTCGTGTCGACCGGGTGCGCTGAAGGCCACCGATGATCGCGGTGCCGACACTTCACAACGTGACTTTCGACGAGTTGCGCATCGGTGCCTCAGCGTCACTGACGCACGTCCTGCGCGAACAGGACATCGCCCTTTTCGCGGCTGTCTCGGGTGACATGAACCCGGCGCACATGGACGCGGCGTTCGCCTCGACCGACCGCCTGGGCCACATCATCGCTCCGGGCATGTGGACCGCCGGCCTGGTGTCGGCCCTCCTGGGCACCGAGCTGCCGGGCCCCGGCACGATCTATCTCGAGCAGCATCTGCGGTTCTGCGGGCCGGTGGTGCCGGGCGATGCGATCACCGCGACCGTTACCGTGCTGGAAAAGCACGCCGAGCGGCACGTCGTGAAGCTCGATACGCGCTGCGTCAACCAGCGCGGCGACGCGATCCTGGCGGGCGTCGCCACTGTCGTCGCGCCGAGCACGTCGATCGTCTGGCCGCGCATGCCGATACCCGAGGCATCCGTGCAGCGACACGACCGCTACGCGGCGATCGTCAAGGACGCCCGAGCGCTCGGCCCCCTGCGTACGGCGGTCGTGCACCCGTGTTCGGTCGAGACCCTCGGCGCGGCCATGGAAGCGCGCGACGAAGGCTTGCTCGAACCCTTGCTGGTCGGTCCAGAAGCGAAGATTCGTGCCGTCGCCGAAGCGGCCGGGCTGTCGCTCGCCGGGCTGGTCATCGAATCGACCGAGCACAGCCACGCCGCCGCCACGCGGGCGGTCGAGCTCGCGGTGCAGGGTCGCGTCGCGGCCTTGATGAAAGGCAGCCTGCACACCGACGAGCTGCTCGACGCCGTCGTCGCGCCGCAGTCGGGCCTGCGCACCGACCGCCGCATCAGTCACGTCTACGCGATGGACGTGCCACGCTACCCGAAGCCCCTGATCGTCACCGACGCCGCGATCAACATCGCGCCGACGCTGGCGCACAAGCGCGACATCTGCCAGAACGCGATCGACCTGCTGCACCTGATGGGCGTGCCGGTGCCGCACGTGGCCGTGCTGGCCGCGGTCGAGACGGTGAACCCGGCGATGCAGGCCACGCTCGACGCCGCGGCGCTGACGGTGATGGCCAGCCGCGGCCAGATCAGCGGCGCTCGGGTCGACGGGCCGCTGGCGTTCGACAACGCGATCAGCCTCGAGGCGGCGCGTACCAAGGGTATCGTCTCGACGGTCGCCGGCAGCGCCGATGTCCTGCTCGTCCCTGACCTTGAGTCGGGCAACATGCTTGCCAAACAACTGATCTATCTCGGCGGCGCCGATGCCGCGGGCCTCGTCCTGGGCGCCCGGGTGCCGATCGTGCTGACGAGCCGTGCCGATTCGTTGCGCGTGCGGTTGGCCTCGGTCGCCCTGGCGCGCATCGTCGCGGCGCGCGGCACCGCTGCCAGGCTCGCGACATGACGCATCCGTTCCTCCTGACGCTCAACGCTGGCTCCTCGTCGGTCAAGATCGGCCTGTTCAAGGCGGCTGACGGCGCCAAGGCGCGCGAGATCGGGCGTGGCGAGCTCGATCTGCAACGCCGGCCGCTCGCCCTGCGCCTGGAGACGAGCGGCACGACCAGCGATGTCGCGATCGATGCGCCGCCGAGCGAGGACCTGCACGAGGTGCTCGACGCCACGCTCGCGGCGCTGGCGGCCCATTTCGACCTCGGCGAGCTGCTCGGCGCCGGCCATCGCGTCGTGCATGGGGGCTTGCGCTTTCACGGACCCGTGCGCATCGACGACGCGAGCCTTGCCGCCATCGATGCGCTGACGCCACTGGCGCCCCTGCACCAGCCGCACAGCCTGCGCCTGATCCGGGCGCTGCGCCACCTGCGCCCGTCGTTGCCGCAGACGGCCTCGTTCGACACCGCCTTCCATGTCACGCAGGACGATCTGGTGCGCCGTTTCGCGCTGCCGCGGGCCCTACACGACGAGGGCATTCGCCGCTACGGTTTCCACGGCCTTTCGTACGCCTACATCGCGCGCGAGCTGGCGCGGCGGCAGCCGGCGCTGGGGTCGGGCCGCGTCGTCGCGGCGCACCTCGGCAGCGGCGCCAGCGTCTGCGCGATGCACGGCGGCAAGAGCGTCGATTCGAGTATGGGCTTTTCGACCCTCGACGGCCTGCCGATGGGAACGCGCTGCGGCACCCTCGATGCCGGTGTCCTCCTCTACCTTCTCGACGAACGTCGGATGCCGTTGAAGGAGCTCGAAGACTTGCTCTATCACCGCTCGGGGCTGCTCGGCGTCTCGGGATCGAGCGCCGACGTGCGAACGCTCGAAGGCGAATCGGGCGCGGCGGCGCGGCAGGCGCTCGATCTCTTCGCGCTGCGCGCGGCCGGGGAGATTGCGCGTCTCGGATCGACGCTCGGCGGCATCGACACGCTCGTCTTCACCGCCGGCATCGGCGAGCATGATGCGGCGATGCGCGCCGCAATCTGCGGCCGGCTCGCCTGGCTCGGCGTCGCCCTCGACGCCGCCGCCAACGCGCGCCACGCCGAGCGCATCGAGGCAGGCGGCGGTCGCGTCGCCGTGCTCGTCATTCCGACCGACGAGGAGCAGGTGATTGCCGACGAGGCGCTGGCGGTCCTCGGTTCATGAGTTCGTCGAACCCAGCGACACCCGCCTGAAAATTCCAGGCACATGAGAATTTGCCATGTCAAAGACCTTGCCCGGGAAGTCTCCCGACCTTTCATTGTTGAGCGTGCCAGCGTTCTGGCCGATGGCCATGGCCGCCGCACTCATGAAGCAAGGATCCGAGCTCTACGCGAAGAACCTCAAGTTCAGCGAAGAAGAGATCAAGATCCACGATCACCTGCGCCCGCAGCTCGCGACTCCCAACCGCGTGCGTCTGGATCTGCGCACGATGGTATTGCGCGACTACGGCAAGCCCGNNAGCCTGGTCGAGACGCTGCTGGCCAACGGGATCGGCCACGTCGCATTGACCGATTGGAAGTCGGCGACCGCGGACATGAAGGATCTCGAGATCGACAACTATCTCGAGGAGGTGATCGTCGCGATCGACGATCTCGGTGGACGCGTCAATCTGGTGGGCCTCTGCCAGGGCGGATGGGTCTCGGCCATGGTCGCGGCGCGGTTCCCGGACAAGGTCAATTCGCTCGTGCTCGCCGGTGCGCCCATCGATACCGATGCCGGCGACGGACCGATCCGGCGCATGGTGCACGCATCCCCTTCGTCGTTCTACGAGGAACTGGTCGAGCTTGGCGGCGGACTGATGAAGGGAAAGTTCATGCTGCAGGGCTGGAAGAACATGCATCCCGAGCAGCACTACATCGAAGACTACGTCGATCTGTACGAACACATCGAAGACGCAGGCTACCTTGCGAAGCGGGAGACTTTCGAGAGCTGGTACGAGAATCCGATCGACCTGCCGGGCCGCTGGTACCTTCAGGTGATCGTGCAACTGTTCAAGGAGAACCGGCTTGCCAAGGGCGAGTTCGTCGGCCTGGGACGCAAGCTCAAGTTACGCGACATCACTTGCCCGGCTTATCTGCTGGCCGGTGCGGACGATGACATCACAACACCCGAGCAGGTACTCGATGCCGCCAAGTATCTCGGGACGGCGCCGGAGCGCATCACCCGGAAGACCGTCCCGGGCGGGCACATCGGACTCTTCATGGGGGCTCGGACGCTGCACGACCATTGGCCGTCGATCGCGCGGTGGATCACCGCCCAGCCGGCTTGAAATCGTGGCGCCTGAAGATGGTCGAAGCCGATGCACCGGCGAATTCGGGCGCCGCTCACCGCCGCCGCCGCCCTGCACGATGGACGCCTGAGTCTGCTGATGTGACGAGAAGCGTTCGATCGAGCACCGTCTCAGGCAACGACGTGAGGGTCGAATGAGTGGAGCTCGGCGCCAAGCACCCGACGTGCGCGTTCGACCTGCGCTTCGTCCGCGTCGAGGACAAGCAGGAACTTGTCGGCCTTGATTGCCGTTTCGTACCGGAGGACCGAATCCTCGGGAACGCCGATCGCGGTCAATGCTCCGACCAGCGCACTGGCCCCGCCGCCGAGCACCGCACCCTCCACGCCACCGAACAGCGTGGCAGCCAGAGGACCCAGAACGATGACGTGACCGATCACCGGAACGAACATCATGGCGGAGCCGAAGAGCACGCCGGCCAAGCCGCCCCAGAATGCGCCGAGCTTTCCGAAGAACTTCATTCGGTCGCCTGCGTTGAAGTAGCCGAGCACATGCTCTTCACTGTGATAGTCCTTGCCGACGATGGAAATCTTCTTCATGTCGAACCCGACATGCTGCAAGGCCTTCACGGCTTCCTCGGCACGAACGTGCGTGTCGTAGACGGCCACGGCGATATTGGGCTTGTTGATATTGAGTTTGGACATAACAGGCTTTCGTTGGTTGGCTTCGTTTCCATCGTACGGTGATATCGCCGGCCAGCCGTGGTGGCCTAGCTTGGCAGGACTGTGCGCGCCGGCGGCCCGGGCGTCTGTTTGCTACCGAACAGCAAGACGGCGCGTGATGCCACGAGTCGGGCAGGGCCCGATCCCCTTGCCCTGATCAACGCAGGGTGCAGGCCATCGTCCGGCGACGAGCCCGGCGCCTTGTAAACAAAGCCAAAGGGCGAGACTGCCCATCCCCGTCTTGCACACACCGAGCTAAGTGCCCTGACGCACAGACGACCCGCCAGCGCGGTTGCTACAAAGATGGCTCCAGGGCGAGATCGCACGTGGGGCTGTGTTGCGGCGCCGGCGAAACACCGGCGCCGGCTCCGATACGTTCGATGAACCAAGGACATCCGATTCATGAAGACCCCCGCGCTCACGCCGGAATTGCTCCGCAAGATGCACGCTTACTGGCGGGCTGCCAACTACCTGTCCGTCGGACAGATCTATCTCTACGCCAATCCGCTCCTGCGCGAGCCGCTGACGCTGGCGCATGTCAAGCCTCTCGTGGTCGGACACTGGGGCACGACGCCGGGCCAGAACTTCATCTATGTGCATTTGAACCGGGTCATCAAGAAGTATGACCTGGATATGTTCTAT
>PLZH01000182.1 GCA_003152055.1 Burkholderiales bacterium | reverse complement strand
GGGCGGCGGCATCCGTCTCGCGCGTGCGCCAGAAGCAATCCGCATCGGCGAGATCGTGCGGACGAGCGAGGGCAACGCCCCGATCGTCGAGTGCCTGTCTGGCGACGCGAACACCTGCCGCATCGCGCCCGTGTGCAAGCTGGCGGGGATGCTGATCGATGGTTTCGACGCGCTGTACGAGCGCCTGAATCGCTATACCCTCGCCGACCTGATGATCGGCCGGAAGGCACTGGCCACGGTGCTGATTCAGCAGTAGGCGTCGACGTTACTGCACCGGCAGCGTCGGCGAGGCGCTCAGTTCGACGCCACCGACATGGGCCTTCCCAGTGAGCACCCAGAAATGACCGATGCCGCAAAGAGTCGGATCTATCCGGCCATCGCTCTCAGCGAACCACCGCACCGCAGCGACACAGCATCAAGGCGCTTCGGCCTCGGGTACCTGCGCCGCCGGGTACTCGGGGCAGATATCGAAGTTCAGACTGCGATGGGCGATTCGCAGCGCCGTTTCAACATCCGCAGGGATCGAAGCCCGGGCGAAGATGAACCCCAGGTAGCTCGTCCCATCGGGAGGCGGTGCGACGATCTGGCCGGGCTCCGCCGTGATCGTCACCCCGGTGACCCCGGATACCGACTGCGCTGCGGCCATGCCTTCGAGACCGTGGTAAATGCCGCGCCGCGGAATCGGGATCATCATGACCCCTGCGGCGCCGCCCTCGCTGGCTAAGGCGAGTGGTTCGGCCACCGGTTTTCGTGCCAACGGGCGCAGGATCAGCTCCTCCAAGCTCATGCCCAGGGAATGGGTGAGCACCCGCCCGCACAAGCCCCCGATCGAGCGGGCCGCGATCTCCAGCAGCCAGATGCCGTGCTCATTGACCCGCACTTCGGCGTGGATCGGCCCGGCCACGAGCCCGGACAGGCGGCAGGCCCGAGCCACCTCGTGACGGATGCGGCNNCCAAGGTGCCTTCCAGCGCGTACTCGCGTCCGGGAATGAAGTCCTCGATGATCAGGCCCAGCTCCTGCGCGTCCCGGTCGGCCCGGAACTGGATGGCCCCCACCCGGTTCACGGCCCGCACCAGCTCCTCGAAATCATCGGCACGAATCACGCCGCGGCTCCCGGACAAACGCCGGGCCTTCACCACCACCGGAAACTTCAACCCGGCAAGCAGACTTCGGGGGTCTTCTCCGGACGACAGGTGATGGAATTCGGGACACAGGAACTCTCGGTTCTGAAGCAGCCGGCGAAACGCCAGCTTGTCGCGCACCCGGCGTACCGCGTGGGCGGGATTTCCCGGCAGGCCAAGACGTTCCGAGAGCAGCGCTGCAAGCTCGACCCCCGAATCGTCCACCGCCAGCACAGCATCGAGAGCGCCATCGATCTCCCGTAGAACGGTGTCCGCCGCCTGCTCCGGCTGGTCGAAATGGAGCGCCATGATGGGGGGCAGGCCCCAGGATGGCGCCAGCCGGTGGCAGTAGTTGGCCGCAGCCACGATCTCGATGCCCAGCTTTCTCGCAGCGGCGACAAAGTCGTCGTTACGGTAGCCGGTGGTGGGCAGAAGCAGCAGGACGCGCTTCAATGGAGCAATCTTGGACAACACAGACGGCGAACGCTGGGTGCAGCTATTTTGATTTCGGCCGTTGCTCGAAAGGCGCCGAGCCCGGCTCGCGGCTTGCCCCGGCCTCTTTGAGGCGATCGAGGTATTGCCCCCACAGCGTATCGCGGTTGGTGCCTAGCCAGAACAGGTAATCCCAAGAGTAGATGCCCGTGCTGTGCCCGTCGGAAAACGTCGGCTGCACTGCGTAGTTGCCGACGGGCTCGAGCGCCGAGATATCCACCTCGCGCTTGCCGACTTGCAGCACTTCCTGGCCGGGTCCGTGCCCGCGCACTTCGGCTGAAGGCGAATACACGCGCAGCAGCTCGTAGCTCAACTCGAACCGGCTGGCGTCCGAAAACACGAGTTCTATGACCCGCGATTTTTGGTGCAGCTTGATTTCGGTCGGTTGTGGCGAATTGGTGTCCATGGGGCGAATCAGGGGTCTCTTGGCGCGGCGCTGCGGCCTACTTCTGTGACGGCGGGGTGAAGCCGGCGGCAACGTCGGCGCCGCTGCCAAAGAAGTATTTCTCCATCTGCTGTGCGAGGTAGTCGCGCGCCTTCTTGTCGGCGAGGTTGAGCTGGTTCTCATTGACCAGCATCTTCTGGTGCTCGAGCCACTGCTTCCAGGCTTTCTTCGACACGTTCTCGAAGATGCGCTTGCCGAGCTCGCCCGGATAGGGCGGGAAATCAAGCCCCTCGGCCTCGCGTCCGACCTTGAGGCATCTAACCATCCGCGCCATGAACGAACTCCAGACTACGCCCATCGCAGGCACGATGAGCCGTTCGTCGAGTATGGCAGGCGAATGCCCGGATGTGCCCGTGCCCCTCGGATGCCCAGGTCGCCCAATGGCCAGCGCCTGCCAGCCGCCGGCTTCGTAGGGCTTGAGCCGCGCTGGGTGATGTCCTTGACCTGTCGTTTCGACGCATGGCGCGCGTAGGCGTCGTTGACCGTGTTACCTGACAGCGCGAGCGATATCGTGAGATCCCGTGTCGAAGGCACCTTGCCGCTGGAGCCCAGGCGCTCCTCCAGAACCGCTTTGCGCAATTCCCGTGAGAGACGATTCGCGAGGCCCTGACCACTCTCGACGTCGGGGCTCAGATCCAGGTTTCCAGCCAGGCAGCCAGCCCTGTGAGCT
>PLZH01000004.1 GCA_003152055.1 Burkholderiales bacterium | reverse complement strand
GCCGCGCCGCAGCGTAGTCTCGGTGGGCACGAAGCAAGAAGTCGATCGTGGCACCCGCACGATCGATGGCTCGGTACAGGTACTGCCACTGGCCCCCGACTTTGATGTACGTCTCGTCCATCCGCCAGCTCGTACCCACCGGCCGCTTGTGCCGGCGAAACACCGCGGCCAGCACCGGCAAGATCTTGATCGACCAGCGATGAACCGTGGCGTGATCAACGAACACGCCGCGCTCTTGCATCATCTCCTCGATGTGGCGCAGGCTCAGCGGATAGGCCGCATACCAGCGCACGCAGATCAGCATCACTTCCAACGGGTAGTGCAGCCGCTGGATCACCTTGCGCAGTTCCTTGATCATCACCATCATCCCGTCGTCCGTCTCCGCTCAGGCTATCAGCACCGGCTTACTGCGACAGAACCTTTCCGTGTCCTCACCGTGCCCTCAAAATCGGCGGATTCCAATATACGCAGGCGAACGGCTCCGACGCCGCATCGAATCATTGACGAACCGCAAGTCCGGCGCCGGCGCTTGCGCAATCCTTTTGATCATGAAGATTTTCGTCGATCGGGCCGAAGCGGGACGCCTGCTAGCGCAGAGTTTGGCCACGCTCGAGTTGGTGGATCCGGTGGTTCTGGCGTTGCCCCGCGGCGGCGTGCCCGTCGCGGCCGAGGTGGCGCGAGCGCTGCATGCACCGCTCGACTTGCTGATGGTGCGCAAGATCGGTGCGCCCGGTCAGCCCGAACTGGCCGTGGCCGCCGTTGTCGATGGCGTCCATCCCGAGGTCGTGATCGACGAAGAGACCCTGCACCTGAGCGGCGCCGATCGAGCCTATGTCGACGCCGAGGCCAAGCTTGAACTGAAGGAAATCGAACGCCGCCGCGCGCTGTACCTGCGCGGCCGTGCGCCGGTGCCGCTGGCCGGCAAGTCCGTGGTGCTGGTGGACGACGGCATCGCCACCGGCACGACGGTGCGTGCCGCGCTCAAGGCGCTGCAGCGCTCCAAGGCGGCGCGCCTCGTGCTCGCCGTGCCGGTGGCGCCAGCCGACACCGTGGCGCAGTTGCAGGACGCGGTCAACGATCTGGTGTGCCTTTCGCAGCCGGAGTTCTTCCACGCGGTCGGCGCGCACTACCGCGACTTCCACCAGATCGAGGACGACGAAGTCATCGCGCTGCTCGATGCGGCAAGGCGCTGAAAGCCAGCGAATCGCAAGGCGAGCGTGCCGACTGCAAAATGAGCAATGGTGCAGCGATTCGACGTCTGTAACGGAGATGCCGACGGCCTGTGCGCCGTGCTGCAGTGGCGGCTCCACGAGCCCGCGGCCGCGACGCTTCTGACCGGGCTGAAGCGCGAGATCGCGCTGCTCGAGCGCGTGCGCGCGAACGCCGGCGACGAAGTCAACGTTTTCGACCTGTCCATGCAGCGCAACCGGGCCGCCCTGCTGGGCCTACTCGGCGCCGGCGTGCGAGTGCGGTACTTCGATCACCACGCGGTGCGCGACATCCCTTCCCATCCCTTGCTCGACGCGCGGGTCGACTGCGCCGGCGACGTTTGTACCAGCCTGCTGGTCGACCGCCAGATCGGCGGTGCCTTTCGCGCCTGGGCGATCGTCGGTGCCTATGGCGACAACTTGGCAGACGTCGCCGACCGCTTGGCCGCCGATTCCGGCATCGATAGCGTCGACAGCGCCCGGCTGCGCCGCCTCGGCGAGGCGATCAACTACAACGCCTACGGGGACGACGAGCGCGATGTGTGCATCTCACCGGCGCGCCTGTATGCGGTCCTGGCGCGCTACCGCGATCCGCGCGAGCTGCTCGCGCGCGAAGGCATTGCTGACGAGATCGACACGCGGCGCCGCGCCGACCTGCGGCAGGCCTTGGCCTGGCCGCCGCATTGGCAGGACGCACGCGGCAGCGTCCTCGTTCTGCCCGACGCGGCGTGGAGCCGGCGCGTCCTCGGCTGCATCGCCAACGAGCTGGCCAACACCGACCCCCAGCGTGCCCATGCAGTGCTCAAGCTGCAGCGCGCGGACGCGTATGCGGTCAGCGTGCGCGCGCCGCTCGCCTTGCCGTCGGGTGCCGACGCGCTGTGCAGTCGATTCGGCGGTGGCGGCCGGGTGCGAGCCGCCGGCATCGACGGTTTGCCGGCGGCCGATCTCGACCGCTTTCTCGCGGCCTTCGCAAGCACGCACTGGGGCGAGCGGGCGGGCGTCGAGTCGAACGAGGTTCGGCGGGGAGCCCGCAAGGCGGGCGATGAAGGCGATCCCTCATGCTGATCTTCCCTCGCTCGACCGCGGTCGGCTCGCCGCGCCGCCCGGCAAATGAGCGATGAACCAGTTCCCGGCCAGTTGCGTCNNGACGCGCGCCAGGGAAGCGCCGGCGAGGTCCGGCCGGCCACCGCGCGAGACGACTGCGAAGACGCGCTCGGGACGGGCGGCGGCGGCCACGAGTGCGGCGGCTGCGCCGGTGCTGGCGCCGAACAACCCAAGCGGCAGGGCGGCGAGCGAAGGCCTTCGATCCAGCCATTCGATTGCGTCGGTCACGCGCCGTCCGAGAAGATCGATATCGAATACGTTGTTC
>PLZH01000008.1 GCA_003152055.1 Burkholderiales bacterium | reverse complement strand
CGCCTTTGCGTAGCTGTCGACGCCGGGCTGCATCGCGATCGGCGCATCGCTCACCGGCGTCTTCGCCGGCTCCGAGAGAAACGCGAACCCCGAGCGCACGCCTCGCGCCGCCAGGTTCGCGCTGGTCACGTGGAACATCAGGAACAGCAGCCCGCCGAGAACGGCGAACGCCAGCGCCTGCTGGCCGGCGTGGATCCAGCGCCGGTGACGCGGCTGCAGGTGACGCGCGGCGGAATCCACGCGCAACTTCGGCGTCACTGCATCGGAACGGCGTAGAGCAGGCCGCCGTCGGCGGCGAGGCGGTTCGCGCCGCGCGGCATGCCGCTGGCCGCGAACGCGCGTTCCCACATCTCGCCGTAGTTGCCGACCTGCGCGATGACGTTGGCGGCCCAGTCCTTCTGGAGGCCCATCGAGGGGCCGAGGTCGCCCTCGATGCCGAGCAGGCGCTTGGTGGCCGGGTCGCTCGACGTGGCGAAGGTCTTGACGTTCTTCGAGGTGATGCCGAGCTCCTCGGCTTCGACCATCGCGTTCCAGGTGTAGCGCACGATGTCGAACCAGCGGTCGTCTCCCTTGCGCACCGCGCCGGCGAGCGGCTCGCGGCCGTAGGTCTCGGCGAGGAGCAGGTAGTCGCCGGCCTGCGCGCCGAGCGTCGCCTTGAAGCTGGCGATCGCCGAGACGTCGTGGAACATGATGTCGCAGCGCTTGGCGAGAAACGCCTTGCGCAGCTGCTCGCCTTCGGCGAACGGCACCGCCTTGTAGCGGATCTTGATCTTGGCGAAGTACTCGGCGGCCTGCGCCTCGGCGGCGCCGGCGATCATGCAGACGCTCGCGCCGTTGAGCTTGGCCGTCGTCGTGATGCCGGAGGCCTTGGGAACGAAGAAGCCCCAGGCGTCGTAGAAGTTGACGGCGGCGAATTGCACGCCCGACTTGGTCTCGCGCGACATCGTCCACGTCAGGTTGGCGTAGACCACGTCGGCCTCGCCCGACTGCAGGGCGACGAGGCGCTGCGCCGGCGTCAGGCTCACGTACTTCACCTTGGTGTGATCGCCGAAGATCGCGGTGGCGATGGCGCGGCACGAGTCGGCGTCGATGCCGCGCATCACGCCCTGGCTGTCGGGCAGCGAGAAGTTGGCCGAGCTGCCGATCACGCCGCAGACGAGCGCGCCGCGCGCCTTCACGGCGGCGAGCGTCGGCGAGGCCGTGGCTGGTGCCGGCGCGCTCTGGGCGAAGGCGCCGAGCGAGGCAATCGCGGCGGTCAGGGTCACGAGGCGGGCGAAGGCGAGCGTCGGGCGCATGGGGTCTCCTCAGGTGGATTCGATCAGGTCGGCGATCGCCGCGAGGCCGCGGTCGATCTCGTCGGGCGTGTTGTAGAAATGGGGCGAGACGCGAAGGCCGCAGCCGCGCGCCGAAACGCTGATGCCGCGCGCGGCAAGCGCCCGTTGCGCGGCCTCGCCGTTCGCACAGCGAATGACGAAGATGCCGGCATGCGCGTCGGCAGGCGTGACGAGGTCCAGGCGGCGCCTCGCGGCAGACTCGAGCAGGTGCCGACCGAGCTCGCGAACCCGGCGATACACTGTGTCCCAGCCGATTCGCTCGAAGAAGTCGAGCGTGGCGTCCAGCCCGTACATCGCCGGGATGTTGACGTGCGCGTACTGCAGCTGCGATTCGTCATCCATGTTCTTGTAGCCGTGGTAGGCTGGCTGCATCGACGCGCGCGCTCGCGCCGAGGTGACGAGCACGCCGACGCCGAAGCCCGAGAGCATCCACTTGAAGAACGACGACGCGTAGACGTCGACCTGCGCGAGCCGCGTCGGCACGGCGCCCATCGCCTGCATCCCGTCGACCAGCAGCAGCGCGCCGCGCTGGCGGCAGGCATCGGCCACGCGGTCGAGGTCGATGGTCGTGCCGGTGCTCGAGTGCGTCTGCGAGACGGCGAGCACACGGGTACGCGCGTCGAGCGCCGAGAGCAGGGTGCTTTCGCGCGCCGCTTCGCTCGTGATCGGCACGCGCACCACTTCGGCGCCGGCGCGCGCGGCAGCCTCCCAGACCCGAGCCACCGAGGGAAACTCGTCGGCGGCGAGCACGATGCGATCGCCCGGGCGGAACTGCAGGCTCAGCGCCGCGAGGTTCAGGCCCTCGGTCGAGTTCGAGACGAACGTGATGTCGGCGACGGTGACGCCGAGCCATTCGGCGAGGCGGCCGCGCACCCGCTCGGTCATCGCCTGCCACTCGGGCCGCGCGTCGTAGCCTCGCGACTTGACGTCGTCGTAGAAGCGGGCGACGGCCGCGCCGTGCCCTTTCCACGTCAGGCCGGCGGCCGCGGTGTCGAGGTAGACGCGCGATTGCAGGTGCGGGAACGCACTGCGCAATTCGGACAGATCGGGCGAGCTCGGCATAGGGTGCGGGTGCGTCGGCTCATGGGGCTTCCACAGATCGTACCGGAGGCCGAAATGCGACGACGAATATCACGCGCACCGTTTGCTCCGCCGCACCTCGATTCGGAGTTCGACGAGACGGCGGCGCAGGGCGACTCTTCCGGTGTTTGGCAAATCATCGGCTCGGAGAGCAAGCAACGGCACGCGTCTTGACAGCTTTCGGCTCCTCAAATTGAAGCCTCTTGATGGTCCGCTTTTCAGCGGCAGACCGAGCGCGGCCAGCGACAGCTGTGGGTTGCGTGAGTTCCAGTTTGCAGCCTGCGAAAGCGGCCGCTGGGTGATCTTGTAGCGGCGGCAATGGCCGTAGTCCATTCGATTCGCAGGCGAAAGGCCGATTCAGAAGTAGAGCGGACAGCCGACAGGGTGAAGCGTCAACGTCTGGTCTCGGCGATCGCTGTCATTGGCTCGCCGAACTTGAGCGGCGGGAGCTAGTCTGAAGCCGACGGTCGTCGTCATCGGATGAACGGCGCCTCATGGCCCGCTAGTGTCGTGAGTTAGAAGTT
>PLZH01000014.1 GCA_003152055.1 Burkholderiales bacterium | reverse complement strand
AACTACGATTCGTTCACCTACAACCTGGTCCAGTATTTCGGCGAACTGGGCGAGGATGTTCGCGTCTTCCGCAACGACGAGATCAGCGTCGAAGGCATCGCCGGGCTGAAGCCCGATCGGCTCGTGCTTTCGCCCGGGCCGTGCTCGCCGGCCGAAGCCGGCGTCTGCGTCGAGGCGATCCGCGCGTTCACGGGCCAGCTGTCGATCCTCGGCATCTGTCTCGGCCACCAGGCGATCGGCGCGGCGCTCGGCGGAAAGGTCGTGCGCGCGGCCCGTCTGATGCACGGCAAGGCAAGCCGCGTCACGACTGACGGGCGGGGCATCTATGCCGGCCTGCCGGCCTCGTTCGACGTCATCCGCTATCACTCGCTGGCGATCGAAAAAGAGAGCTTGCCGCAGGCGCTCGACATCACGTCGACGAGCGAAGACGGTGAGATCATGGGCGTTCGTCATCGCGAGCTGGCGGCGACGGCGACTCCGCTCGAAGGCGTGCAATTCCATCCCGAATCGATCCTCACGGAGCACGGTCACGCGATGTTGAAGAATTTCCTGGACGCGTCGCCATGAACATCGTTGATCTGCGAAGCGACACCGTGACGCGGCCGACGGCGGCCATGCGTGCGGCCATGGCGACAGCCGTCGTCGGCGACGATGTGTTCGGCGACGATCCGAGCGTCAACGCCTTGCAGGGAAAAGTCGCGGCGATGCTCGGCAAGGAAGCGGCGCTCTTCGTCAGCAGCGGCACGCAAGCAAACCTCTGTGCGCAGATGAGTCACTGCCAGCGCGGTGAGGAGGCCATCGTCGGCCAGCTCGCCCACACGTATCGCTACGAGGCGGGCGGCGCCGCGGTGCTTGGCAGCATCCAGCCCCAGCCCGTGCCGCAGCAACCCGACGGCACGCTGCTGCTCGCCGACATCGAGGCTGCGATCAAGCCCGATGACGAACACTTCGCGCGCACCCGCCTGCTGTGCCTGGAGAACACCTGGAACGGCAAGGTGCTGCCGCTCGACTACATCGAGCAAGCGACGGCGCTCGCACGCCGGCGCGGCGTTGCCACCCACCTCGACGGGGCCCGCCTCTTCAACGCGGCCGTCGCGTCGGACGTGCCGCTCGCGCGGATCGCCGGGCATTTCGACAGCGTCTCAGTGTGCTTCAGCAAGGGCCTCGGCGCGCCCGTCGGCTCGGCGCTGGCGGGGTCGCGCGCGTTGATCGAGCGGGCCCGGCGCGTGCGCAAGATGCTGGGCGGTGGGATGCGCCAGGTCGGCGTTCTCGCTGCCGCGGCGATGCACGCCCTCGACCATCATGTCGATCGCCTCGCCGAAGATCATGCCAACGCGAAGCGGCTGGCCGACGGCCTCGCGCTCATTCCAGGCGTCGCAGTGGTCGTGCCGGACACCAACATCGTGTTCGCAAGCATCGCCGGTGATCGCACCGAGATGCTGCTCGCACATCTCGAGCGGCGCGGCGTGCTCGCCACCGGATTGATCGGCCTGCGCTTCGTCACCCATTTGGACATCGATGCCGAGGGTGTCGATCGCGCCGTCGCCGCCGTCGCCGAATTCATGACCGCCTGACGCCGAGGAGCTTCGCCCATGCCGATCACCAACACCGACGCTCTGGCGCGAACGATCGAGCACCGCGAGATCTTCCACGACGAGATGCTCTCGCTCGTTCGCCGCATCATGAGCGGCGAGATGTCGCCGGTGATGATGGCGGCCGTGCTCGTCGGGCTGCGCGTCAAGAAGGAGACGATCGGCGAGATTACCGCCGCGGCGCAGGTGATGCGCGAGTTCTCGTCGAAGGTCGAGGTCAAGGACCGCGCGCACCTCGTCGACATCGTCGGCACCGGCGGCGACGGCTCGCACACCTTCAACATCTCGACCTGCAGCATGTTCGTCGCCGCCGCCTGCGGCGCTCGCGTCAGCAAGCACGGCAACCGCAGCGTCAGCAGCAAGTCGGGCAGCGCCGACGTCCTGGAAGCGCTCGGCCTGCCGCTGACGCTGACGCCGGCCGCCATCGCCCGCTCGATCGAGGCCACCGGCATCGGCTTCATGTTCGCGCCGAACCACCATCCGGCGATGAAGAACGTTGCCCTGGTGCGAAAGGAGCTGGGCATCCGGACGATCTTCAACATCCTCGGCCCGCTTACCAATCCGGCCGATGCGCCGAACATCCTGATGGGTGTGTTCCACCCTGATCTCGTGGGCATCCAGGTGCGCGCACTGCAGCGTCTCGGCGCCGAGCACGCCCTCGTCGTCTACGGGCGCGACGGCATGGACGAAGTCTCGCTCGGCGCCGCGACGATGGTCGGCGAGCTCAAGGACGGCGAGATCCGCGAATACGACATTCATCCCGAGGACTTCGGCCTCACCATGTCGAGCAACCGCGTCTTGCGCGTCGAGACGCCGGCGCAGTCGAAGGCGATGCTCGAGTCCGTGCTGGCCGACGAGCCGGGCGCGGCGCGCGACATCGTCGCCCTCAATGCCGGCGCCGCGCTGTACGCGGCGAACGTCGCACCGGGCATCGCCGAAGGCATCGCGCAGGCGCGCGCAGCGATCGCCAGCGGTCGGGCGCGCGCCAAGCTCGACGAATTCATCGCCTTCGCGCACCGGTCGGCCGAGGCGGCGTGAGCGACATCCTTGCGAAGATCGTCGCCGTGAAGCGCGACGAGGTCGCGGCGGCGAAGAAGCGGCGCGGCTTCGCGTCGCTGCGCGACGCCGCCGAGGCGCTCGGCGGCCAACGCGATTTGCTCGCCTCGCTGCGCGAACGCATCGCCGCCGGCGGCGCCGCCGTCATCGCCGAAATCAAGAAGGCGAGCCCGAGCAAGGGCGTGTTGCGCGAAGATTTCCGCCCGGCCGAGATCGCCGCGAGCTACGGCCAGCACGGCGCCGCGGCGCTGAGCGTTCTCACCGACGAGACGTTCTTCCAGGGCTCGGCGGCGTATCTCGAGGCCGCGCGCGCCGCGTCGTCGCTTCCGGTCCTGCGCAAGGACTTCACGATCGATCCTTACCAACTGTTCGAAGCTCGCGCNNCGACTTCGAGGCGACGGCGCTGTCCCTCGGCCTCGCCGTGCTCGTCGAGGTGCACGACGAGCGCGAGCTCGACCGGGCGCTTCGCCTCGCGACGCCTCTCGTCGGCATCAACAACCGCAACCTGCGCACGTTCGAAGTGTCGCTCGACACGACGCTGTCGATGCTGCGGCGCGTTCCGGGCGAGCGGCTCGTCGTCAGCGAGAGCGGCATCCACGCACCGGCCGATGTGCAGCGCCTGCGCGCCGCGGGCGTGCACGCCTTTCTCGTCGGCGAGGCGTTCATGCGCGCGCCGGATCCAGGCGTCGCGCTGGCGAGCCTCGTCGGATGAAGGCGCGCGAGCTGGAGGCGACGTTCGCGTCGCTGCCGCCGGCGTGGGCTGCCGTGTTGCCCGGGTGGACGCGCGAGCGGCTGCGTGCCGTGCAGCGCCGCATCGAGGCCGTCTCCGGCGATCGACCGATCGCTCCGGACGATCCGTTTCGCGCCTTGCGCTTGGTCGCGCCCGGTGACGTCAAGGTGGTGGTCATCGGCCAGGACCCGTACCCGACGGCGGGTCATGCCGACGGGCTGGCGTTTTCGGCCGGCAAGGGTCGGCCGCGATCGCTGGCGCGCATCTTCGACGTGCTCGGCGCCGACCGGCCGGGCCGGTTTCAGGCGCCTGCGATCTGGAAGCTCGACGACTGGGCGCGGCGGGGTGTGCTCTTGCTGAACCCGGTGCTGACCGTCGAAGTCGGCCGCAGCGGCAGCCATACGGATTGTGGTTGGCAAGCACTCACTCGTGAAATTGTCGAAGCCCTGTCTCGCCAACCCGAGCCGCCGGTCTTCCTGCTCTGGGGCGGCAACGCGCAGGCCTTCTTCGCCGACGCCGAGCCGTCCGATCGGGCGCAAACGCTCAGAACCCGCCATCCGTCCTACGACTTCCGGCGCGCATTCATGGCCGAGGGCAGTCATTTCGAGGCGACCGCCGACCTAGTCGACTGGTGGGAAATCGGTCGCCCGGCCCCTCGCGTGCTATAGTCACCGGTTCGTCTCGGAGGGGTGCCCGAGTGGCTAAAGGGGGCAGACTGTAAATCTGTTGGCTTACGCCTACGCTGGTTCGAATCCAGCCTCCTCCACCACGATCAGCGTCGTCATTTTCTCGTTCAGTTTCCTCGCGGCGCGCAACGCCGCGAAGCCTCCCGAGCGGGAGTAGTTCAATGGTAGAACCCTAGCCTTCCAAGCTAATGACACGGGTTCGATTCCCGTCTCCCGCTCCAGTTCGAAAAGGATTCTTCGCGGAGCCTTTTTCAAACTGAAGGTCGACCGACCGGTTGCTGATGAAGCGGCCGACCGGAAGGCCCATGTGGCTCAGTGGTAGAGCACTCCCTTGGTAAGGGAGAGGTCGCGGGTCCGATTCCCGCCTTGGGCACCAAGGATTTGGTTTAGGTTGTTAGGTTATTTTCGTTAATTCGGTGTTGATGAGGAAAAATCATGGCAAAGAGTAAATTTGA
>PLZH01000096.1 GCA_003152055.1 Burkholderiales bacterium | reverse complement strand
CGGCGTCGACAGCTACGCAAAGGCGTTCGTCGCCGGCGCGCTCAACAGCTTGAAGCTCGCCGCGGCGACCCTCGCGGCGGCCACGCTCGTGGGTCTGGCCGTCGGCCTCGGCCGACTCTCGTCCAACGCGCTGGCGCGTGCTCTCTGCGCCGGCTACGTGGAGGTGATGCGCAACGTGCCGGTGCTGCTGCACGTGTTCCTCTGGTACGGGCTGATCCTGGACCTGCCCACCGCCGCCGAGGCGGCATCGCCGGGCAATCTGCTGCTCGCCAGCAACCGCGGCATCTACCTCGCGTGGCCGGGCCTCGACGCGGGCGGCCACTGGGCGCTGCTGCGCCCCGAGATCGACGGCTTCGAGGTGAAGGCCGGCCTCTCGGTCTCGCCCGAGTTCGCCGCGCTCGTCATCGGCATCTCCTTGTACGCCGCGGCGTTCGTCGCCGAGATCGTGCGCGCCGCGATCGGCTCGCTGCCGCGCGGGCAATGGGAAGCGACGTCGGCGCTCGGCCTTTCCCGCGCAACGACGTTCTGGCGCGTCGTTCTCCCGCAGGCGTTGCGCGTCGCCGTGCCGCCGCTCACCAGCGAGTACGTCGGCATCTTCAAGAACAGCACCCTGGCCGTCGCGATCGGCTACCAGGACTTCATGGCCATCAGCACGACGATGTTCACCGACACCGGCCAGGCCGTCGAGGTGATGGCGATCGTGATGGCTTTCTACGCCACCGTGAGCCTGCTCTTGAGCGGCGCGATGCACCTGCTCGGCCGACGGCAGACACGCCGGAGCCTGTGATGCGCTTCGTCGCCACCGCTCGCATCGAACCTGCGCCCGCACCGCGCGCCGCCAGCTGGGCGAGGTCGCTGCGCAAGCTCTTCTTCGGCTCGTTCGGGTCGGCGCTGACGACAGCATTGCTCCTGCTCCTGTGCGGCCGGCTCGCCTGGGCGCTCTACGCCTGGGGCATTCGCGACGCGGTGTTCAGCGCCGCCGGCGCGCCCCTGACGTGCCGTGCCGCGCAGGCGGGCGCCTGCTGGGCCGTGATCGGCGAGAAGCTGCGCCTCATCCTGTTCGGCGCCTATCCGTATGCGCAGCAATGGCGGCCGGCCATCGCGGTATTGCTGCTCGTCGCCATGTACGCACTCTCGGTGCAGCCGCGGCTGTGGAACTGGCGCCTCGCCGTGGCGTGGCCGCTCGCGCTCGGCGCCTTCGCGCTGCTGATGTTCGGCGGCATGCTCGGCTTGCCGCCCGTTTCCGACGACCAGTGGGGCGGCCTGCCGGTGACGCTGATCCTCGCCACGCTCGGGCTCGTGATGGGCTTCGCGCTCGCGCTGCCGATGGCGCTCGTGCGTCATGCGCCGGGCGGTGGCATCGTCAAGGCGATGGTCGTCGCCTACGTCGAGCTGGTGCGCGCGGTGCCGCTGCTCGCGGTGCTGTTCCTGGCCAGCGTGATGATTCCGCTGTTCCTGCCGCAAGGCATCGACGTCTCGAAACTCTTGAGAGTGATCGTCGCCTTCGCCCTCTGCACTGCGGCTTACCTGGCCGAGGTCGTGCGCGGTGGATTGATGGCGGTGCCGCGCGGCCAGCGCGAGGCGGCGGCGGCGCTCGGGCTCAGCGGCTTCGTCACGACCACGCGCATCGTCTTGCCGCAGGCGCTGACGCACGTGCTGCCGGCGCTCGTCAACGTCTTCATCGGCTTCTTCAAGGCGACCTCGATCGTCGTTGTCGTCGGCATCTTCGACCTGATGACCGCGGCCAAGCGCGCCGCGGCCGACGCGCAATGGGAAGGCTTCGGCACCGAGATCTACCTGTTCGTCGCGCTCATCTACTTCGCGTTTTGCGCCGCGATGTCTTGGTACAGCGCGCGCCTGCAGGCGCGGCGTGACCCGGGGCGGCGGCGTTGAGCGATCGCGCTGCAAAGAGCCTCCCCGCGCCGCCGATCCTGCGCATCGCGCGGCTCAACAAGTGGTACGGCGCCTACCACGCGCTGCGCGACGTGGATCTCGCGGTGGCGCCCGGCGAGCGCGTCGTCGTCTGCGGGCGCTCGGGGTCGGGAAAGTCGACGCTGATCCGCTGCATCAACGGGATCGAGGCCTTCGACCTCGGTGAGCTAGAGGTCTGCGGTACCACGCTCGGTCCGCAAGCCTCGCGTGCCGAGCTCACCGCCGTGCGGCGCCGCGTCGGCATGGTGTTCCAGCAGTTCAATCTCTTTCCGCACCTGACGGTGCTGCAGAACTGCACGCTCGCGCCGGTCTCGACCGGGCTCTTGAAGCCGGTCGAGGCCGACGCTCTGGCCGCCGAGCTGCTCGCCCGCGTGCGCCTCGCCGACCAGGCGCGCAAGTACCCGGCGGAGCTGTCGGGCGGCCAGCAGCAACGCGTCGCGATCGCGCGGGCGCTCTGCATGAAGCCGCAGCTGATGCTCTTCGACGAGCCGACATCGGCGCTCGACCCCGAGATGGTGAAGGAAGTGCTCGACACGATCGTGGCGCTGGCCGGCGACGGCGTGACGATGGTCTGCGTGACGCACGAGATGGGCTTCGCACGCCAAGTGGCCGATCGGGTCGTCTTCATGGACGAGGGCCAGGTGCTCGAGATAGCGTCGCCACGCGAGTTCTTCGACGAGCCGCGTCACGAGCGCGCGAGGTCGTTTCTCGCTGATCTGTTGCACGCCTAGTC
>PLZH01000025.1 GCA_003152055.1 Burkholderiales bacterium | reverse complement strand
GTCAAGGGCTTCGGCCGCCAGAAGGGCCACACCGAGCTCTATCGCGGCGCCGAGTACGTCGTCGATTTCTTGCCCAAGGTGAAGATCGAGGCGGCCGTCGACGACGCCATCGTCGACCGTGTCATCGAGGCGATTGAGGCGGCGGCGCGCACCGGCAAGATCGGTGACGGCAAGGTCTTCGTCTCGACGCTCGAGCAGGTCGTTCGCATCCGCACCGGCGAGACCGGCAAGGACGCCCTCTAAGGCCCGACAAGAACAACACACCATGAACAAACTTCTTATCGCCTTCGTCTTCAGCGTGCTCGCCCTGGCCTGCGGGCAGAACGCCTTCGCACAGGCCGCTTCGGATGCCGCTTCCGCGGCGTCGGCCATGGCTGCTTCGGCACCCGTGGCCACGGCCTCGGCCGCGGACGCGTCCGCGTCGGCGGCATCCGCTGCCGCAGCGGCCGCATCGGCTCCGGTGCCGAACAAAGGAGATGTCGCCTGGATGATCGTCGCCACGGCGCTCGTCATCATGATGTCGGTGCCGGCGCTGGCGCTTTTCTACGGCGGCCTCGTACGCAGCAAGAACATGCTGTCGGTGCTGATGCAGGTGTTCGTCACCTTCTCGATGATCGTCGTGCTCTGGTGCCTCTACGGCTACAGCCTCGCTTTCAGCGAGGGCAATGCCTTCGTCGGCGGCTTCGATCGCGTCTTCATGAAGGGCATGTTCGATGCGGCGACCGGCACCTTCTCGATGGCAGCGACGTTCAGCAAGGGCGTCTACATTCCTGAACTGCTCTACCTGGCGTTCCAGGCGACCTTCGCGGCGATCACCTGCTGCCTGATCGTCGGTGCTTTCGCGGAGCGCATGAAGTTCTCGGCGGTGCTCGCTTTCATGGTCCTCTGGTTCACGTTCAGCTACTGCCCGATCGCGCACATGGTGTGGTTCTGGGAGGGCCCGGACGCCTACGCGAGCAAGGCCGTCGCCGATGCCGTCGCGGCCAAGGCGGGTCTTGCCTTCCAGTGGGGCGCGCTCGATTTCGCAGGCGGCACGGTCGTGCACATCAATTCCGCGGTGGCGGGCCTGGTCGGCGCTTTCATGGTCGGCAAGCGCCTCGGCTACGGCAAGGAAGCGTTCACGCCGCATTCGGTGACGCTGACGATGGTCGGGGCCGCGCTGCTGTGGGTCGGCTGGTTCGGCTTCAACGCCGGCTCGGCGCTCGAAGCCGGCAACACGGCGGTCCTCGCCTTCATCAACACCTTCTCGGCGACAGCTGCGGCGGTGCTGGCGTGGAGCATCGGCGAAACCATCTTCAAGGGCAAGGCGTCGATGGTGGGCGCGGCTTCGGGCGCGGTCGCCGGCCTGGTGGCGATCACGCCGGCCTGCGGCAACGTCGGCCTGATGGGCGCGCTGGTCGTCGGCTTCGTCGCCGGTTTCGCCTGCCTGTGGGGCGTCAACTGGCTGAAGAAGCTGCTCGGCGCCGACGACTCGCTCGACGTCTTCGGCGTCCACGGGGTCGGCGGCATCGTCGGAGCCTTGTTGACCGGCGTGTTCAACACGCAGCTGCTCGGCGGTCCGGGACAAGTCACCGACTGGGTGACGGCCACGGTCGGCTCGGTGCCCATCCTCGATCAGGTCTGGATCCAGTTCAAGACCATTTGCCTGACGATCGTCTGGTCCGGCGTCGTCTCGCTCATCGCCTACAAGCTCGTCGACATGACGATCGGCCTGCGCGTCAACGAAGAAGACGAGCGCGAGGGCCTCGACATCACGTCGCACGGCGAAACTGCGTACCACAACTGACGCAGAAGCTTCTCCAGGATCGAGGGCCGCCGCGAGGCGGCCCTTTTTTTGCGGCCGTCGCGCCGTGCTTGCGGGCGACGCCGGGCACCCCATATGCCTAAAATCCTCGCTCCTCCGCACGCCTGTCTTTCCCGCAGCCGGCCACCGCATGGTTCCTCATCTCATCACCGCGCTCACGGGCCCGATCAACGAGCTCGAGCAACGCATCCTCGAGTCGCTGCCGGCGATCGAGCGCTGGTTTCGCCTCGAGTGGATGGAGCACACGCCGCCGTTCTACACGTCGGTCGATCTGCGCAATGCCGGCTTCAAGCTGGCTCCGGTTGACACCAACCTCTTTCCCGGCGGCTTCAACAACCTGACGACCGAGATGCTGCCGCTCGCGGTGCAGGCGGCGATGGCGGCGATCGAGAAGATCTGCCCGGAAGCGAAGAACCTGCTCCTCATCCCCGAAAGGCACACGCGCAATTCGTTCTATCTCATGAACGTGGCGCGGCTGATGGAAATCTTCCATCAGGCCGGCCTCAACGTGCGCCTGGGCACGCTCGACGAATCGATCACCGTGCCGACGCAGGTGCCCCTGCCCGATGGCAGTGCGCTCACCGTCGAGCCGCTGGTGCGCACGCGCGGAAGGCTGGGCCTGAAGGACTTCGATCCTTGCACCATCCTGCTGAACAACGACCTCTCGTCCGGCATTCCGAAGGTGCTCGAGAACCTGCACGAGCAGTACCTGCTGCCGCCGCTGCATGCCGGCTGGGCGATCCGGCGCAAGACCAACCACTTCGCGGCCTACGAGGAAGTGGCGAAGAAGTTCGCCAAGCTGCTCGGCATGGACCCGTGGCTCATCAACCCGATGTTCGCGCGCTGCGGCGAGGTGAACTTCAGCGACGGCTCAGGCGCCGAGTGCCTGACGAGCAACGCCGAGACGCTGCTCGGAAAGATCCGCCGCAAGTACAAGGAATACGGCATCCAGGAAAAGCCCTTCATCATCGTCAAGGCCGACGCCGGCACCTATGGCATGGGCATCATGACGGTGCGCGACCCCAAGGAGCTCGCCGACCTGAACCGGCGCTCGCGCAACAAGATGAGCGTCATCAAGGACGGCCAGGAGGTGAGCGAGGTCATCCTCCAGGAAGGCGTTCCGACCTACGAGCGCATCAACGATTCCGTCGCTGAGCCGGTCGTCTACATGATCGACCGCTACGTCGTCGGCGGCTTTTATCGCGTCAACCCCGAGCGCGGCAACGACGAGAACCTGAATTCCCCGGGGGCGAGCTTCGTGCCCCTGGCCTTCGCTGGCTCGAACCAGCTGCCCAAGCCGGGCTCCAAGCCGGGGGCGAGCGCGCCCAACCGCTTCTACATGTACGGCGTGATCGCCCGCCTGGCGATGGTCGCGGCGAGCTACGAGCTCGAGGCGACCGACCCCAACGCCGAAATCTACGAGTAGAAGGGCAGCTCTCGGCGCGCGCCGCCGTGTCGTGCGAAATGCACAATATCCGTCCTCGTCTGCCGCCGCGGCGCCTCTGGCGCCTGAGCCGGCTCTGGCGTGACCCAGAACCGCACTGCTTCCAGCCTCTTCGCGTTGCCGCTCGGCGCCCTGGGCGTCGTCTATGGCGACATCGGCACGAGCCCGCTCCACGCCTTGAAGGAGGTGTTCGCGCACGGTCACGTGCCGCTCACCGAGCGCAAAATCTACGGCGTCCCTTCGCTCGTCTTCTGGACGCTGAAGGTCTTCGTCTCGCTCATACTTTGTCTCGCGCGACATCGTGATCCCGACGCCGGGCGACGGCAAGGCCGACTGGCGCGAAAAGCTCTTCGCCGACATGCACCGCAACGCGTCGGCGGCAGCCGACTACCCGCGCCTGCCGACGAATCGCGTCGTCGAGCCCGGCTCGAAGATCGAGATCTGAAGCTTTGAATAAGCCTGCTGCGCGACCCGATCTTGCGACTGCGATGCTCGCCGTACCGGCCGTACGGCGCCGCTTCTCGTCGCAACCTCGGGCCGCTCGCTACGGTTTCTTTCAAGGCTTCTGAGCCGTGGCGAACCCTCGCGCGTCGGATTTCTCCCTGTCGGCGGTGACGGCCGGCTTCGTCGCCGTGCTCGTCGGCTTCACGAGCTCGGTGGCGATCGTCTTTCAGGCGGCGCAGTCGCTCGGCGCCACGCCGGCCGAAGCGGCATCGTGGATGTGGGCACTCGGCTGGGGCATGGGCCTGACGACGCTGCTGTCATCGCTCTGGCTGCGCAAGCCGGTGATGATCGCCTGGAGCACGCCGGGCGCGGTGGTTCTCGCCGTCGCCGGCGCGAGCGGCGGCTTCGGCATGGCCGAGGCGGTGGGGGCCTTCATCGTCTGCGCCGCGCTGATCGTCGTCGCCGGCGCGAGCGGCGCCTTCGAGCGCGTCATGGACCGCATTCCGATGCCGCTCGCCGGCGCCCTGCTTGCCGGCGTGCTGGCGCGCTTCGGGCTCGACGCATTCTCGGCGCTGCAGTCGTCGTTCGGCCTGGTGCTGGCCATGCTCGCCGTCTATCTCGCCGGGCGACGCTGGTGGCCGCGCTATGCCGTGGTCGGCGTGCTGGCGACCGGCATCGCCGTGGCGGGATTCGCCGGCCAGATGCGTCCGCTCGGGCTGCAGTGGGCTTTGACGCGACCCGTCTTCACCGCCCCGGCGTTCACCTGGCGCGCGACGGTGAGCCTGGCGCTGCCGCTCTTCATCGTCACCATGGCGTCGCAGAACCTGCCCGGCGTCGCCGCTATCCGTACCGCCGGCTATCGGCTGCCGATCTCGAAGATCATCGCCCTGACCGGCATCGCGACGCTCATCCTCGCGCCATTCGGTGCCTTCGCCCTCAACCTCGCCGCGATCACGGCCGCGATCTGCATGGGCCGCGAGGCGAATGTCGATCCCGACAAGCGCTGGGTCGCCGCCGCCACCTGTGGCGCGCTCTACTGCGTGGTTGGCGTCTTCGGCGCCGCCATCGCTGGCCTGCTCGCGGCGTTTCCGCGCGAGCTGATCGTCGCCGTCGCCGGGCTCGCCCTGCTCGGCACGATTGGCAGCGGTCTGGCCGCGGCGCTGAAGGACGACGTCTATCGCGAGGCCGCGCTTGTCACCTTCCTCGTCACCCTCTCGGGCCTCAGCCTCGGCGGCGTCGGCTCGGCCATGTGGGGCGTCGCCGCCGGCGCGGTCACGCTCTTTGTGCAACAGTGGCGGCCCCGCGTCGCCAACTCGCGGTCCCGCCCGCCATGAGACTTCTCTTCGTTGCCGACCCGCTAGAAACCTTCAACATCAAGAAGGACTCGACCTTCGCGATGATGCGCGAGGCCGCCAGGCGCGGCCATGCGCTCTTCGCCTGCGAGGCCAAGGACCTGATGTGGGAGCGCGGCGCCAAGGTCGCGACGCATGTCCGCGCCGTCACGCTGACAGGCGCGAAGCCTGTCTGGTTCACCGAAGCGCCGGCGGCACCGGCGCCGCGTTCGCGCGTGGCGCTCGCCGATTTCGACGCCGTGCTGATGAGGAAGGACCCGCCCTTCGACAGCGAATATTTCTACGCGACGCATCTGCTCGAGCAGGCCGAGCGCGAAGGCGCGCGCGTCGTCAACCGGCCTGCGGCCGTGCGCAACCATCCGGAAAAGCTCGCCATCCTCGAGTTTCCCCAGTTCATCGCGCCGACGCTGGTGACGCGCGACCCCGAGGAGATCAAGCGCTTTCACGCCGAGCACGGCGACGTGATCCTCAAACCGCTCGACGGCATGGGCGGCGCCGGCATCTTTCGTGTCGGCAGCGACGGCATGAACCTCGGCTCCATCGTCGAGACGCTGAACGGGCGCGGCGAGTACACGGTGATGGCGCAGCGCTACCTGCCCGAGATCGTGCGCGGCGACAAGCGTGTTCTGGTCATTGCCGGCAAGCCGATGCCCTTCGTTCTGGCGCGCATTCCTCAGGGCAACGAGATTCGCGGCAATCTCGCGGCCGGCGGCGTGGGGCTGGCGCAACCGATCTCGGCCCGCGATCGCGAGATTGCCGAGCACATCGGGCCGGTCCTCGCCGGGCGCGGCCTGCTCCTCATCGGCATCGACGTCATCGGCGACAGCGTCACGGAGATCAACGTGACGAGCCCGACGTGCTTCCAGGAGATCACCGAGCAGAGCGGTTTCGACGTTGCCAAGGTGTTCGTCGACGCGCTCGAGTCGGCGCTCGCCTAGGCTTTCGGCGAGCCCGTCATGGCGGTTCTCTCGCTTTCGGGCGCCCACCTCGCTTACGGCCACGTCGCCCTGCTCGACGGCGCCGCGTTCTCGCTCGAAGCCGGTGAGCGGATCGGCCTGATCGGCCGCAACGGTGCCGGCAAGTCCTCGCTGCTCAAAGTCATTGCCGGGCTCGAGAAGCTCGACGACGGGCTCCTGCAGCAGACGCAAGGCCTGCGCATCCGCTACGTGCCGCAGGAGCCGGTGTTCGACGCCGAAGTCTTGGTCTTCGACGCGGTGGGCGAAGGCGTCGCCGAAGCGCGGGCGCTACGCGAGCGCTACGAGGCACACGCCGCGGGCGACGATCTCGACGCCATGCAGACGCGGATCGAGACGCTCGACGCCTGGAACTGGGAGCAGCGCGTCGAGACGACGCTTGCGCAGCTGCATCTCGACGGGACGCGGCGCATCGGCGAGCTCTCCGGCGGAACGAAGAAGCGCATCGCGCTGGCGCAGGCGCTCGTCGCGGTGCCCGACGTGCTGCTCCTCGACGAGCCGACCAACCACCTCGACCTCGACTCGATCGCCTGGCTCGAGGACCTGCTGAAGGGCTTTCGCGGCAGCGTCGTCGTCATCACGCACGATCGCGCCTTTCTCGATGCGGTGGCGACGCGCATCGTCGAGCTCGACCGCGGTGTCCTGCGCAGCTACCCAGGCAACTTCGCCGCTTACGAGGCACGCAAGGCCGAGCAGCTCGCCTCGGAGGCGCTCGCCAACGCACGTGCCGACAAGCTGCTCGCGCAAGAGGAAGTCTGGGTCAGAAAAGGCGTCGAGGCGCGGCGCACGCGCAGCGTCGGCCGCGTCGCCCGGCTCGAGGCCTTGCGCGCGACACGCGCAGCGCGCCGCGAGACGCTCGGCCGCATCCGCCTGGAAGCCGATTCGGGCGTCTCGAGCGGCAAGATCGTCGCGGAGCTTCGCGATGTGTCGATGCGCTTCGGCGAGCAGCTGATCGTCAAGGACTTCTCGGCGACGATCCTGCGCGGCGACAAGGTCGGCCTCATCGGCCCGAACGGCGCCGGCAAGACGACGTTGCTGAAGCTCATCCTCGGCGATCTGCAACCGACCTCGGGCACCGTACGCCGGGGCACGCGGATCGAGGTCGCCTATTTCGACCAGATGCGCAGTGCCCTCGATCTCGATGCGACGCTTGCCGACAGCGTCAGCCCCGGCAGCGAATGGGTCGAGACGGCGGGCGGGAGAAAGCACGTGATGAGCTACCTCGCCGACTTCCTCTTCTCGCCGGCGCGCGCGAACTCGCCGCTTTCGACGCTCTCCGGCGGCGAGCGCAACCGCGTCCTGCTGGCGCGATTGCTTGCCCTGCCGGCGAACGTCCTCGTTCTCGACGAACCGACCAACGATCTCGACATCGACACGCTCGAATTGCTCGAAGAGCTGCTGCAGAGCTACGCGGGAACGGTGTTCCTCGTCAGCCACGATCGGCGCTTTCTCGACAACGTGGTCACGAGCACGATCGCCTGGGAGGGTGACGTGTCGCCGGGCCTGTGGCGCGAATACGAAGGCGGCTACGAGGACTGGCGCTTGCAGCGCGAGCGATCGCTGGCCCTGCGGGAAGCCGGGCGAATCGCCGCGAGCGCGAAGGCCCCGGCGTCGGCGCCTGCGGCAGCGAAGCCGGCGGCAAGACCGCGCAAGCTCAGCTACAAGGAGCAGCGTGAACTCGACGAGTTGCCGGCGCGCATCGAGGCGCTCGAAGTCGAGCAGAAGGACCTCGCGGCGCTCATGGCGAGCGCCGATTTCTATGCCGGCGATCCGGTCCGCGTCGAATCGGCGCAGATGCGCTACGCGCAGATCGATGACGAATTGCTGCAGGCGCTCGAACGCTGGGAAGCGCTCGGAGCGCGCTGAATCTCACAGTCGCGCCCGCTCGGCGGCAAAGGCCTTCCAGAAGCGCGCGTCCTGCGAGGTCGCGAAATTGATGCGCATGAGCGTCGACGGGCGGTGCACGGCGTGAAACAGGGCGCCCGGCGCAAGCAGCCAGTCGTCGAGCATGGCGTGGGCGAGGCGCTCGGTGTCGACGCCGGCATCGACCCAGCCGAACAGGCCGCGCGGCTCGGCGGCGAAGCGGCAGCCGTGCGTCTCGGCCAGGCGCACGGTGCGGGCGCGCGCCGCGCCGAGGCGCTGCACGACGCGCTCGGCATGGCGGCGCAGCCAGCCTTGTTCCAGGCAATGGGCGAGCGCCAGTTCGCCGGAGCCCGGCGTCGTCAGCGTCGTCAGCAGCTTGGTGTCGACGAAGCGGTCGACGAGCGCCGCCGGCGCGGCGAGATAGCCGACGCGCCAGTTCGGCGCCAGGATCTTCGAAAAGCCCGAGACGTAGATCGTCCGCTCGAGCGCGTCGAGAGCGGCCAGCCGCGGCGCATGGGCGGGCGCCAGGTGCGCATAGGTGTCGTCCTCGACGATGTGAAAGCCGTGCTCTTGCGCCAGTCGCAGCACGTGGTGCGCAGCGCTCAAGCCGAGCGAAGCACCGGTCGGGTTGTGCAGCACCGATACGGTGATGTAAAGGCGCGGCCGATCGGCGGGCGCTTGCGCCTCGATCAGGCGGCGCATTGCCGCCACGTCGGGCCCGTCGGCGCCGCGCGGCACCGGCAGAACGCGCATGCCGAGCGCGGCCAGGCGCGCGTATTCGACTGACCAGCCGGGCTCGTCGACGAGGACGCTGTCGCCCGCGCGCAGCAGCGTTCGCGTCACGACGTCGAGCGCGTGCGTCGCGCCGATTGTCGTCACGATCTGCCCGGCGCTCGCGGCGATGCCGTGGTCGGCGAGCTTGAGCGCAAGCGCTTCGCGCAGGCGCACCTCGCCGGCCGGGTCACCATACTGCAGGGCCGTGGCCTCCGTCTGCTGGATCGACGTCGCCTTGCGCATCGCTGCCGCGAGCACCGAAGCGTCGAGCCATTCGGCGGGCAGGGTTCCGAGGCCGGGCATGGCGCGGCCGCCCGGCACCTGGAACATGCCGCGGATGAGCGCGGTCGCACTGTTCGGCAAGGGGTGACGCGCGGCCGGCGCGACGGCCCGGGTCGCGTGCGAACGCCCGGCGGAAGCGTCTCGCGGGCTGGCGCGAACGAAAAAGCCGCGATGCGGCCGCGCCTCGACGAGGCCGCGCGCGAGCAACTGGTCGTAGGCCGCGACGACGGTCGCCGGGCTCACCTCGTGGCGCCGCGCGCCTTCGCGGACCGAGGGCAGGCGCGCCCCGGGCCCGAGCAAACGCTGCCGGATCAGCTCGGCGTAGCGTTGCGTCAGTTGCTCGGCCAGCGTCGTGTCGGAGCGGCGCGATAGCGCCGGCGCGGGCGCGCTGCATTTCAACGCCTGCCGTGTCGACGGGAGCAACGGTACAGCAGTGCGTGCCATGCGCCCAAGTGTACTGGTCGTGTGTCGATCGCTCGCCTACACTGCCTTGGCAAAGGCTTCTCATGACCGAAGCGTCTTCGTCCCTCGATCGCAGCGAAACGCGTGGCCTGGCGCTCGGCTTCGTTGGCGTCGTCATCTTCGCGATGACCTTGCCGATGACACGGCTCGCGGTGGGCGCCGCTGGCGATCCGCAGCTGCCGCCGCTTTTCGTCACGGCCGGTCGCGCCGCGTTCGCCGGCTTGCTCGCTGCCGCTTACCTGCTCGCGGTGCGCGCACCCTGGCCACGCCGCGAACATCGCTTCGCGCTCTTTGTCTCGGCCCTCGGGACCGTCGTGGGCTTTCCGCTCTTTCTCGCCTTGGCCTTGCGCCACGTCGACGCGACGCACGCCGCCGTCGTCACCGGCGTGCNNTTCTGGCTTTGCGCCGTGCTCGGTTGCGCACTGGTCCTCGGCTTCGCCGCGTGGCAAGGCAGCGGCACGCTCGTCCTCGGCGATGCCTTGCTGCTCGGCTCGGTGGCGAGCGCCGCCGTCGGCTACGTCGCAGGGGCGCGGTTGTCGTCCGAGACGCCGGCCGAACGCGTCATCTGCTGGGTACTCGTGATGAGCCTGCCGCTGACGCTGCCGGCGATGCTCGCGACCTGGCCCGCGCACCCGGCGAGTGCGGCGGCGTGGGCCGGCCTCGCCTACGTCACCGTCTTTTCGATGTGGCTCGGCTTCTTCGCCTGGTATCGCGGCCTGGCGCTCGGCGGCACCGTGCGCGTCAGCCAGGTGCAGTTCATCCAGCCGTTTCTGACCATGCTGTTCGCCGTGCCCGTGCTCGGCGAGCACCTCGACGCGACGACCGTCGCCTTTGCGCTCGCTGTCGTCGCTACGGTCTTCGTCGGCCGGGCGATGCCGGTAGCGCGCGCGCCGGTCGCTGCGGGCGCGCCAAGCGTGATGGCGGCTCGACCGTGAACGCGCCGACACGGCCCGGCCCATGGCGCCTCGCCCGCAGGACGGCGCGGATGAACCCTTCGGTGATCCGCGAGATCCTCAAGCTCACCGAGCAGCCCGGCATCGTCTCGCTCGCCGGCGGCCTGCCGGCGCCGGAAACCTTTCCCGTCGAAGCGATGCGCGTCGCGGCCGACCGCGTGCTTCGCGATAGCCCGCACGAGGCGCTGCAATACGCGGCGAGCGAAGGCTACGCGCCGTTGCGCGAATGGGTGGCCGGGGACCTGGCGGCGCACGGCCTGCAGGTCGATGCGGCGCAGGTGCTCATCACGACCGGCTCGCAGCAGGGGCTCGATCTCGTCGCCAAGGCGCTGGTCGATCCGGGCAGCCGGGTCGCGGTCGAGTCGCCGACCTACCTCGGCGCCTTGCAGGCCTTCGCGCCCTGCGAGCCCGAGTTCACGCCGGTCGAATGCGACGGCGACGGCCCCATGCCCGAGGCGTTGCGGCGCGACGCCGCCGGCGCGCGCTTTTTCTACGTGCTGCCGAATTTCCAGAACCCGAGCGGCCGCTCGATCGGCGCCGCGCGGCGCGACGAGATCGTGCGCACGGCCGAAGCGATCGGCCTGCCCATCGTCGAGGACAACCCCTACGGCGAGCTCTGGTTCGAGGCGCCGCCGCCGGCGCCGATCGCGGCGCGCTGGCGTGAAGGCACGATCTACCTCGGCAGCTTCTCGAAGGTGCTGGCGCCGGGGCTCAGGCTCGGCTACGTCGTCGCGCCGGAGGCCGTCTTTGCCAAGCTGCTCCAGGCCAAGCAGGCGGCCGACCTGCACACGCCCGGCTTCAACCAGCGCGTCGTCCACGAAGTCATCCGCGACGGCTTCCTGCGCGAGCACGTGCCGACGATCCGCGTCCGCTACAAGGCGCAGCGCGACGCGATGCAGGCGTCGCTTCTCGCGCATCTTGCAACGAGCGGACCGCATGCCTGTCGATGGACCGTGCCGGGCGGCGGCATGTTCTTCTGGCTCGAGCTGCCGCCGGGCATCGACGCTGAAGCGCTGCTGCCGCGCGCCATCGAGCGCGGCGTCGCGTTCGTTCCCGGCGCACCGTTCTTCGCCGGTGCGCCGCAGGCCAATACCTTGCGGCTGTCGTTCGTGACCGTCTCGCCCGAGGCGATCGAGCGCGGCGTGCGCGCCCTCGCGGCGGCGCTGGAGACGATGCGGTGACGCGCTTCGCGTTCAGCCAGGTCGACGTCTTCACCGAGCAGCCGCTGCTCGGCAACGCGCTGGCTGTCGTGCATGGCGCCGATGCACTCGACGAGGCGCGCATGCAGGCCTTCGCGCGCTGGACCCACCTCAGCGAGACGACCTTTCTCCTCGCGCCGACCGAGCCCGGCGCCGACTATCGCGTTCGTATCTTCACGCCCGGCAGCGAGTTGCCGTTCGCCGGCCATCCCACCCTCGGCAGTTGCCACGCCTGGCTCGATCGCGGCGGTGCGCCGCGCGCGGCCGGCGAGGTCGTGCAGCAATGCGGCGTCGGGCTGGTGCGGATTCGCCTCGACGGCGGCCGCGCCGCGTTCGCCGCGCCGGCATTGCGCCGGGGGAAAGTCGAGGCGAGCCTGCTCGAGCACATCGTGATCGCGCTTGGCGTGCCGCGCGAAGCCATCCGCGCGACGCAGTCCCTGGACAACGGGCCGACCTGGATCGGCCTTCTCCTCGACCGCGCCGACACCGTGCTCGCGCTCGATCCGGATCACGCCGCGCTGCGCACGCTCGCCAAGGTCGGCGTGATCGCGCCGCAGGCGAGTGGCGCCGACAGCGATTTCGAAGTGCGTGCCTTTGCCGCCGCGGTCGGCATTTCCGAGGATCCCGTCACCGGCAGCCTCAACGCCAGTCTCGCGCAATGGCTGATCGGCGCCGGGCTTGCTCCGGACAGATACGTGGTCGCGCAGGGCACGCGCCTCGGCCGCCGTGGCCGTGTCGACATCGCGAGCAAAGACGGCATGGTCTGGGTCGGCGGCAGCAGCGTCACCTGCATTCGCGGCGAGGTCGATCTCTGATGCCCGAGGCTGTGGCGTCGCGCCTCGAACTCGATCATCTCGTCGTCGCTGCGCGCACGCTCGAAGAAGGCGCGGCCTGGTGCGAAGCGACGCTCGGCGTCGTGCCCGAGGCGGGCGGCCGGCATGCGCTGATGGGTACGCACAACCGCCTGCTCGCCGTGAGCTCGGCGCGGTTCCCGCGCAGCTATCTCGAGATCGTTGCCGTCGATCCGGACGCATCGGCGCCTTCACGCCGGCGCTGGTTCGAGCTCGACACGCCCGCGATCCGGCAGGCGGTCGTCGCGGGCCCGCGCCTCGTCCACTGGGTCGCGAGGACCCACGCTATCGATGCGAGTGCGGCCGCCCTGCGCGCTGCGGGACACGACCCAGGAATGGCGGTGGCGGCAGAACGCATGACGCCGCGCGGCCTGCTGCGCTGGAATATCACGCTGCGCGATGACGGCGGCCGCCCGGCCGAAGGCGCTGTGCCGCTTCTCATCGAATGGGGTGGCGAGCATCCCTGCGAGGCCTTGCCGGCCAGCGGCGTCGCGCTCGAAGGCATCGAGCTCGGCGGCGTGCCGGCCCCGATTGCCCGGTGGCTCGGTGTCGACGCGGCGGCCGCGACCCGAGGTCGCGTGCCTGCCATCGTCGCCGTGCTGAGCACGATCCGCGGCCGGATCGTGCTTTCCTCGTCGCTGCCTGACGCCGCGTGAGCTTCAGCCGCGCCCGACCGTTACTGCTGAAGCGGAGGCTGGCCGCGGTTGAAGCCCCAGGCGCGAAGCATGTTCTTCCAGGCGGCTTCGCGATCGGGGTCCGCCGCGCGCGCCAGTGCGGTGTAGCTGCGCACGATCACCCATGCGCAGGCGAGCAGGAAGGCGATGAGGGTGCTGGCGAGAACGATGATCGCCCGCGAGGGCTTCGACTTGTGATCGGGCGGCAGGGCGACGTCGACCTGTTGCAGGGCCGGCCCTTCCTTGGCCTCGTCGAGCTTGGCGATCTCGTACTGGCGGACCATGCTTTCGAGCAAGGTCTCCTGGAGCTTGAGCTCGCGGCGGGCGCGAATGTATTCCACGGCGGCCTCCGGGATGCGGCCGACCGGCATGTCGACGGCACTGCCTTCGGCGCCCCCCTGCGTCGATTCCATGCGCGACAGCTCGGCGTGCAAAGCGCGCAACTCGGAGTTGAGGCGCATGACATCGGGGTTCTGGTCCGTCGCCGAGGTCCGCAGGACCTTCAATTGCACTTCGCGCTCGGTGATCTGGGCGCGAACGAGCGCCGCGCCATTGATCAGGGCCTCGGCCTGCTTGTCGAGGACAATGACGCCCGATTTCTCCTGGACTTTCTGAAGGCTTAGCTCGGCCTTGACGAGGTTCTCCTTCGTCTCGTTCAGCTGCTTCTCGAAAAAGACGCGGCGCAGTTGCGCTTCCGAGACCGCGAGCCGGCCGAGCAGCTTCGTCACCTCGGTCTCGTGCGCATTGGCAAGGTCGGCGGCGAACTGCGCGTTCTTGTCGTCGACTTCGACGCTGATGACGCCGCTCTTCTTGTCGGACGAGACGCGGATGTATTTCGGCAGCTCCTTGTGCAGCGCCTCGTAGCTGTCGATGTCGTAATGCGCCCGGAGATCGAAGCGCTCGGCGAGCGCCCGCTCGACGCTGTCGCTCTTCAGCAAGGCGACGTAGAGCTCGTCCGGCGACTTCGGCAGCAGGCTGCCGCCGAGTCCGCCGAGCGAGCCGAGCGCTGCGAGCGCGGCTGTCGAGCCGCTTTGCTGCTGCGAACCGGGGGCGAGAAAGGTGGTTCGCGCCGTGTACGTCGGTGGCAGCAAAAAGGCGACGACGAGCGACAGCAGCGCCGCCGCCAAGGTGACGGCGCCGATCAGCTCTTTTCTTTCGCCGATCCAGGTGAGGACGTCAGTCAGGCCGACGACAGGTCCCTCGTCGTCGGCTGCGGCGAAGGGCGCCTGGGCGGCGGCGAGCAGGGTGGTCGATTCGGCGCTGAGCATCACGGCGCCGATCAGAGCGAGTGGATCGCCGCGATGCCGAGCCCGAATCCCCCGAAGATCGTCGCGAAGTCCTTGAGGTTGCGCACGAAGGCCCGGCCCCAGGTCTCGAAATCGAGCTCAGTGGGCACGATCAGCGCATCGCCCGGCTGCATCGGTTGCGACTCGAGGTTGTTGCGGCCGAAGAAGCCGCGCCGGTCGGTGGCGTGGTTCACGGTGCCGTCGGCCCTCAGGATGAACATGTTGGACGTATCGGCGGCCTCGTCGACCCCGGCCAGGCGCAGGTAGTCGCCAGCGGTGCGCCCCGGTTTCCAGATGAAGGCGTTGGTATTGACGACGGCGCCGGCGACAGTGACGAAGCCCGGCCGCGGCGGCACGACGATGCGGTCGCCGTTCTCGAGCAGCAGGTCGGGCAAGGCATCGATCGTGTGCACATCGGGGGCCAGTTCGAGGGCGATGCGACCGTTCGGTTCCTGGCGCGAAAGGCGCGCGAGTTGCGCCTGCGTTGCCGCGTTGCTGACCGCGGCGGTTGTTTGCACGGTGGTGTCGTCGCGCCGGTTGGCCGCGTCGCGCGCCGTCTGCACTGCGGACAAGGCTTGGAGCCGCGCGATCGCCTCGGCAAGATTCTCCCGTTGCCTGGCGCGCGTTGCTTCGCGGCTGAATTCGAGCCCGTAGACGTAGGCTTGCGCCGTGAAGCCGCCGGCGCGTCCGATCAGGGTCCGAAGCGTGTCGCTCGGCTGCAGCTGGTAGACGCCGGGTGCGTTCACTTCGCCTTCGAGCGAGACGAGCCGGGTCTGCTTGGCCACCGGACCGCGAATGTCCTTCTGACTGTAGACGGTCACGACGTCGCCCGGCTTGAGGGCGATGTTGTCCGCGTCGTCGCGCTCGAGGATCGCCTTGCCGAGATTGAACGCGATCACCTGCGTGCTCAGATCGGGGTTCAGCCGCTCGACGGTAGCGTAGTCCCAGTTCAGGTCGTCGAACAGCGCCGCCGGCGTGCGACGCGAGCGAGCGACCGCGGCGAGATCCTGGACGTGCGTATCTTGGTTGTTGCGCGCCAGGCCGTTCCCCGCATCCGACGGCGCCGTCGTGTCGGCGCCCGCACGTTCCGCGCCCTGCGCGGTGAGGCGCGAGCTGCGCGTTGCGTCGGCATTCGTGTCGGCCGTGGCCGCGGGGCGCGCGCGCTGGTTGTCGGCGTTCTCGTCGTCGATGGCCTGGACGAGCAGGTTCTTGCGCCGGTAGAAATCGGGCGAGATCAGCGCCTCGCGATCGGGGATGAGGTCGCGGATGCGCATCCCCGGGGTGAACGGGTAGCGCAGCGGCTGCGCGACATGGCCCTTCAGGGTCACGGCATTGGCGAACTGCGGCGAGATCTCCAGCAGCGTCAATACGTCGCCGTCGCGCAGCGGCTTCTGCAGGCCGGCGGCGTCGAGCCCGAAGGCCTCGACGAATCGCGCCGCCGTCGGCTGCGTCGGGTCGATGCGCTCGAGCTGGACGCGATGCGGATTCGCAAGCACCGGCGCGCCGCCGGCATAGCGCAGTACTTCGCGCAAGGGCTCCTCGGCCGACTTCAGCTCGTAGATCGCCGGCGTGTCGAGCGAGCCGGTCAGCGCGACGTGCGGGCCGGCCGGCTGGAAGACGACGACGTCGCCGGCGGCGAGCTGCACGTCCTTCGACTTGTCGCCCTGGACGAGAAACGTATAGACGTCGAGCTCGGAGATGACCTGCCCGTCGCGACGCAGAAAAATCCTGCGCATCGATCCGCTCGGCGACGGGCCGCCGGCCGCGACCACCGCCGACAGCAGGGTCGACTGGCTCGGCAGCGTGACGACGCCAGGCCTTTGCGCCGGGCCGACGATGAAGACGCGCAAGCCGCGCAACTGGCCGAGCGAGACGNNCGCCCGATCTGCACACGAAGGTTGCGTTCGAGGTCGGACGCCTTGACGCCGGCGACGTTGAAGCTGCCCACTTTCGGCAGGTTGAGCATGCCGTTGCGGTCGACGGTGCTACGGTAGTCGACGTCGATCGAGCCCCAGGCGCGGGTGACGATCTCGTCGCCCGGGCCGATCGTGTAGTCGGCCGACACGGGGACGTTGTCGAGCGACTGATACGTGTCCGCGGCATCGGCGAAAAAGCGCGAGCCGAAGATGGGAAGCAGCCGCCCGGTCGCGCCCTCGACGAAGCGCTGGAACTCGGTCGGCTTCGGCGGCGGCTCGGCGCGCCGGCGCGGCAGCAGCTCGGCGTTGTTGCCCGGCCGCGGGTTGATGCCGTTGCCGCCGCGCTGGTTGGCGGTGTCAAGCGGGAAAGAGTCAAGCGCGTCGAATCGGTCGGAACAGGACGCCGGTATTTCCCCGGGAATCTGCGCAACCGCTCGCAACGTAGCCAGCAGATCTAGGGTATTCACCGAACCG